>NZ_SCOG01000019.1:0-66976 GCF_005502545.1 Microbacterium sp. Beta | reverse complement strand
CCCGTCCCCCTGCCAGCCCCGTCCTCCTGCCAAAACGGAGACCAGTCGCGAAGGTGATGGCGCGTCGCGCCCAGACACGCCATGCAGCGGACGGGTGGTCTCCGTTCTGGCGTCGCCGTGCGGGCACGGTGGGGCGGCATGGTGAGTGCGCGGTAGGTCGGAGAGGTCAGGTGCGGGGAGAGAGGAGGTAGCGGTTCAGGGCGGCCGTGAGGGTGTGGTCGACCGGGAGAGGCGTGCCGTCGACGGAGGTGATGGCCGTCGCGAGGCGCACGCTCGACACGAGCCACGCAGCATCAGCCCGCGTGAGGTCGGTCGCGGGGATGCGGTCGTAGCCCGTCTCGAAGCCCTGAGCGGCGAGATGCTCGTAGACGCTGAGCTGTGTCGTCCCGTGCAGGATGCCACCGGTCGGGGCCGGTGTCAGGAAGCGGTCTCCGAATCGGAGGATCAGCGAGGCGGTCGGGGCCTCGAGCACGAAGCCGTCGCTCGAGAGGAAGATCGCATCGTCCGCTCCCCGTCGATGCGCCTCACGAAGAGCGGCCATGTTCACGGCGTACGACAGCGTCTTCGCTCCCAGCAGCAGCCACGGAGCCCGCTCTGCGGCGTCCAGGTCGTACCCGCGGTCGAGAGTGACCACCCGCACCCCGTTCTCCCTCACGGCGGTGAAGTCGGCCGCCGGCGCAGCGGTGACCCACGCGGTCGGAGTGGGTCCGTGCTCGACTCCTCGGCTGAGGATGAGCTTGATGACGGACTCGCCCGCGCCGAGCTGTGACGCTGCATGATCGATCGCCTGTCGCCACTGCGCGAGATTCGGCACCGGGAGGTCGCACAGCCGAGCGGAGTGCGCGAGACGCTCCAGGTGCGGAACCACCTCCTGGGCATGTCCATCGATCACGCCGATGGATTCGAAAACACCGTCACCGCGCTGCGTGCTCAGCTCCCCGACGCTGAGCGCGGGCGCAGCGGCGTCCACCTGCGTGAACGTGTCCGCGAAGTCGGAGCGCTGCACGTCGGCAGCCACGGGATCGATCATGAGTGCGAAGCGCCCGGTCATGATCCGAGCCTAGAGGGCGGGAATACCCATCGCCTCATCGCGTTACAATTGAATGGCCGGGCCGCATAACCCCGGGCTCCAATTTTTGCCGCTGCGAGCGGCCTTCCGCCGAGAGGCGTTCTTGCGGCCCGGTCTTTTCATATCCGGCCGGTCTTTTCGTATCCGGGTTCCTCACGCCCTGAGCATCCTGCGCGCTGAGATCGGCTCAGGCGAGGGCGTCCGTGCGCCACAGCACGGCAGCGGCCGCCAGATCCTGGCCGTAGCTGCTGAGGCGAAGGGCCCGGGTGGTCAACTCACTGGCCCGAGCCGGCTCTGTCGGCTCGTAGTCGTCCGCGGTGTGAGTCGCACCTGACGCCTGCACCCGGCAGAACGCCGCGGCGCGGTCGAGCGCGACGGCGAAGTCACCGCGGAACGCCCCGCGCAGGATCGTGTCGATCAGCACGACCAACTCGTCGGGGCTCGCCGGCACAGGCGCCCCGGCGATCACCGCATCCGCAGACGGCAGCTCAACGCGCCCACGGTCGTACAGGAGAGCCGCCGTGTGCGGGTCGCCATGGATCGCGAGCTGCAGGACGTAGAGACGCCACAGCGCGCCGGGCAGCGTGCGCGACGGCGCCTTCGACCAGAGCTCGGCGATCTCGTCGATGCCGTGCTCGGCAGTGAATGCCACCAGGCGTTCCGCACTCGCACCGCTCTCGTCCGCACGGACGCGCGTCAAGAGGGCGGACGCCGTGGCGTGCGCGATACGAGTCTCCTCGGCGGGATCGTGCGCTCCGACGATGTTGTCGAAAGCACTCGTCGGACGACGCACGGGGCGATGGTGCTGCTCGGGCATCCCTTTAGGGTACGCGCGATCGGAGCAGCTCAGGCCGTGGGGATGACGATCACGGGGTCGGTCGTGGGCTGGCCGGTGGGTGATCCGCCTGCCTGCTCGACCGTGACTGCGATCGCGTCGCCCGCCTGCATGTCGCCCGCGAGCAGTGCCGTGGCATCACCGCCGTCGACATCGAAGACACCGGCGGAGACCGGCGCATCGCCGCGCACGAACCACAGCTCGTACGTCTTGCCGTCGCCGGCGCTCGGAAGACCATCCGCCACGAGGACGGCCTTGCCCGCAGAGCCGGACCAGTGCGCGGTCGCGGTTCCGCCACCGTCGAGTTCCACCGTCGCCTGCTGAGCGTCTCCTGAGGCCTCGATCTCCTGCAGAGCGACAACGCTCGCCGGCGGGTTCAGCTGCTGGTTGAGAGCGATCGCTCCGACTCCGACTCCGACCAGCAGGGCGAGGCACGCTGCCAGGGCGAAGATGGTCCGCGTCCAACGGCGCGGCTTCTCGCGTTCGGGCTGACCCTCAGGCGCGGACCCGTTCGATGGCTCGAGCCGAGGCGCATCATCCGAGACCTCGCGATCGGTTCGCTCCTCCCCGTCTTGAGGGATGGTGGCGATCTGGGCGAGCAGGGCGGAACGGATGTGCGCGGGGGGCGTGACGGGCTCCACGGAGTCTGAGAGGAGCGCAGCCGTCGCGATATCCGCATCCACCGTTTCCTCCCCCTCGAGGTGCTCTGCGAGGGCGGCTCGATAGCGACGTTCGTCGTCAGCGGAGAGCGCATGCAGGGCGGCACCTGCCGCGAGCTCCTCGAAGTTCTTCTCGTTCATGCCGTCACCCCCATCGCCGTGCGCAGACGGCTGAGCCCGTCTCGCATCCGTGTCTTGATTGTCCCCAGCGGCGCCCCGACGAGGGCCGCGATCTCGTTCTGACTGTAACCGCCGTAGTAAGCGAGGACGAGTGCTTCCCGCTGCGCTTCCGGAAGCCCCGAAAGCGCCTCGACGACCTTCCCTCCCTCGATCCCCAATTCGACCTGCTCCGCCACACTGTCGTGCGCGATGCCGATGTCTTTGAATCCTGCCCGTACATCCCGGTCGGCGCTCGACTGCGATGCTCGCACTCGATCGACGGCCCGGCGATGAGCGATCGTCATGATCCACGCTCGTCCTTGACCTCTGTTCGGAGCGAAGCGCGAAGCGGATTGCCAGATCTCCAGAAAAACCTCTTGCAGCACCTCTTCGCTCTGAGAGCGGTTGACCAGCACGCGGAGGATGAGACCGAACACGCGAGAGGAGAGGGTGTCGTAGAGAGTCGCGAAGGCAGCCTGATCACCGGACGCGACGCGGACGAGGAGGTCGGCGACAGCATCCTGCGTCGCTCCTTCGTCGGGAACGTCGAAACCATCGATGACCATCTCTCACAGCATGCCGCATCAGAGGCTCTATCGCGCGCAGGCGTCACCTGAATGTGACCGATCGGAGCACCGATCAGAAACTTTTCTCAGATTCGTCCCATCCGATCCGGATGGGGCTCCGAACAGCACTCGACGCCACGGAGAGGCCGTGGCTCAGTTCTGAAGGAGCTCGACATGTTCAGCACCAAGAAGAAGGTCACCGCGGCAATCACCCTCGGCCTGGCGAGCGCGTTCCTGCTCTCCGCCTGTTCCATGGGCAGCGGCAGCACCTCGGACTCGTCGTCCGAGCCGAAGGCACCGGAGACGTCGGAGTCGACGCCGATGGAGATGGACCCGGCCGCCAACCTGGTCGGCCCCGGTTGCGCGGCATACGCCGACGCTGTGCCGGACGGCGCGGGCTCGGTCGCCGGTATGGCTGAGGACCCGGTGGCGGTCGCCGCCTCCAACAACCCGCTGCTGACCACGCTGGTCGCTGCGGTCAGCGGAAAGCTCAACCCCGACGTCGACCTGGTCGACACCCTGAACGGCGGCGAGTTCACCGTCTTCGCTCCGGTGGATGACGCTTTCGCGAAGATCGACCCGGCCACCATCGAGGCTCTCAAGACCGACAGCGCGACGCTGAGCTCGATCCTGACGTACCACGTGGTCCCCGGCCAGATCGAGCCGGCCGACATCGACGGCACGCACACCACGGTGCAGGGTGCTGACCTCGAGGTCACGGGCAGCGGCGATGACCTGATGGTCAACGACGCCAAGGTGATCTGCGGTGGAGTCAAGACCGCGAACGCGACCGTGTACCTCATCGACACGGTTCTGATGCCCCCGGCTTCCTGAGCCTGGGACAGCCGGGTGGGAGGACACCCGGCACGCGTCCTTCTCGGGGCAGGGGGAGGAACCCGGGAAGGAAAGGGGCCGTCGGCGGTGCTGTGTCGCCGACGGCCCCTCGTCGTGCGCACTAGACTTGACGCAGGGGCCTCTAGCTCAGTTGGCAGAGCATCGGACTTTTAATCCGCGGGTCGTGGGTTCGAGCCCCACGGGGCCCACCGCACGTCGTCGTATCCGACCGACGACCTTCCTGTACCACCGGCTCTTCGCATCGGCCACCCCCTTTCGCCTCCGCCTGACCTGAGAGATGGTCGAGTCGTCCCCGAACGGCGGACGACACTCCAGGAAAGGATGAACGATGACCCTCAGCGGCAGCCGCGTGGCATTCCTCGCAACGGACGGATTCGAGGACAGCGAACTCACCAGTCCCTGGGAAGCGGTGACGGCAGAAGGCGCGAGCGCGACCATGATCGCCCCGGACGGCGCAGCCATCACCGGCAAGAACGGGCACGAGCAGGCCGTGGATCTGCACGCGTCGGAGACGACAGCTGATCAATTCGATGCCCTGGTCTTGCCCGGAGGCGTCGTCAATGCGGATCACCTGCGCATGGACAAGGCCTCCATCGAACTGGCGCGGGCTTTCTTCGAGCAGCACAAGCCGGTCGGCGTGATCTGCCACGGCGCCTGGATCCTCATCGAGGCGGGCGTCGTCGATGGGCGGACACTCACCAGCTATCCGAGTCTGACCACCGACCTGCGCAACGCGGGCGCGACGTGGGTCGATGAGGAGGTCGTGGTCGACGAGGGGCTCGTCTCCAGTCGAACCCCCGACGACCTCCCGGCGTTCAACGCGAAGCTGGTCGAGGAGATCGGCGAAGGCAAGCACGCCGGGCAGACCGCCTGACGACAGGGCTAGGCCCGCGCCCGATGCCGACGCACCGCCGCACGGTTGGCGCAGCGCACGGAGCAGAAGCGTTGACGACCGTTGCGCGTCACATCCGCGACGACGTTGGTGCAGGGCGCGGCCTGGCAGCGGCTCAAGCGGTTCATGCCCCGGGTGACCAGGTGCAGCGAGGTGCCGAGGCTGATGATCGCCCTCAGCACGAAGGGCAGCGACGGCACGTCGTCCCGATAGTGCAGGTGCCACCCCTCGCCGTCGTGGTTCGTCAACCGGGGGTAGGCGGCCGCGACGGCGAGTTGCGCGTTGAGGAGCGCTGCTCGCGCGTCGGGGTCGGGCTCATCGACGATGGCGAGCCATTCGTCGATGACGTCCCTGACCCGCTCGTAGTCGCCGGGAGCCGCCGGGAAGGTCATCGTCATCCCCTGCGCGAGTGTGCGCTCCTCGATCCCGGCGCGGTCGGCCGGCCAGTCGTTGGCGAGAGAAGCGGCGAGCAGTACCGCGTATTCACCGTAAGGGTTGAGATGCATAAGACCATTACATCACGCTGGATGCATGACCTCGCAGAGCACTCTTCCCATCCCGCGCATCCACCCGTCGACCGCCCCCCACGAACACGCCTGGACGGTGGAGTCCCGGCACCCGACGAGCGAGGGCATCGTGCTCTACGTGCGATGCACGAGCTGCCGCGTACACCGCGTCGACGTGCAGCCGCACCCTCACACGCCGCCGACGGCGCTGAGCGCGGAACTGCCGGGCGTCATGCCGTGAGCTCGATGAGCTTGCGCGTCGTCCTCAGATTTCGAGCCGTCCCCGCGACGCCCAGCGCACGGTCCAGCACCGCTTTCGTGAGCTTGGTCGAGTGCACGCCGCCCTCACCGTAGTCGATCCACAGATCGTTCCCGATCAGCGCGATGCGCTCCGCCGGGAGCAAGCGGAGCTGCAACGCGTCGATCGCGCCCGCAGAGGGCGCCCCCTCAGGAACATCGCGTGCACGAACTTCTGATCCCCCTCGGGGAACGGCTGCGCGGACTCGGAGGAGAGCAGCTGCGCGTGCGTGCGGTGGATGACGGGCGTGTCGACCCCGAACTCGTCGTGGATGACCACCCGCACAGCTGCACACGCGACGGCGGGATCGTCCGGTGTCGCGCACACGATGTTGCCGCTCGCGATGTACGTGGAGACATCCGACAGGTCGGTTTCGGCCGCGAGCACTTCGCGGAGGCGCGCCATCGGCACGCTGTTACGGCCGCTGACGTTGACCGCCCGCAGCAGCAGGACGCTGCCCCTCACTCGCGGGCGCTCTCGACCAGCTCCGCCCCCGCATGGACGAGTTCGGCGAGGGCTGCCTCGCTGGGCTCCGCCGCGACGCCGGCGACGAGGTCGGTGAGGATACGGACCCGCACCCCGTGAGCGATGGCATCGAGGGCGCTCGCCCGCACGCAATGATCGGTTGCGAGGCCGACCACGTCGGCGGTCGACGCGCCTGCTTCCGCAAGTATCGCGCCGACCGTCTCCCCCGCCTCCGTCCGCCCCTCGAACATCGAGTAAGCCGGTATCCCCTGCCCCTTGCGGACATGGTGCGTGACGGCATCGGTCACGAACAGAGGGTCGTACTCGGCACCCTCGGTCCCCGCGACACAGTGCACAGGCCAGGAGTCGACATAGTCGGGGTCCTCCGCGAAGTGCCCGCCGTTGTCGCCATCGGCATCGTGCCAATCCCTCGACGCGACGATCACGTCGTAGTCGGCCGCGTGGAGGGCAAGGAACTCGGTGACGGCAGCAGCCACCGCATCACCGCCCGCGACGGCAAGGGCGCCGTGCTCGGTGAAATCGTTCTGCACATCGACGATGAGAAGCGCTCTGCTCATGTTTCGAGAGTACGCGGTGAGGAACGGGAAAGGCCCCGTGATGTTCTTCGCATCACGGGGCCTTCGGAGCCGCTTGTCAGAATCGAACTGACGACCTTTTCATTACGAGTGAAATGCTCTGCCGACTGAGCTAAAGCGGCGTGCGACGCGTGAGCGGCGCGATCACCGATATTACCCTGTCTCGCGCTCACTCGCGAATCGAGGCCTCCTCATTCGCAGCGGAGCCCGTCTTCCGGTACGACATCGTCGAGCAGGAACGCCTCGACCGCGTCGTCCACGCAGGCGTTGCCCTTGTTGTATCCGGTGTGCCCCTCGCCGACACGCGTGATGAGAACACCTTCCTCGAGCTGGTTCGCGAGCGACTCCGACCACTCGTAGGGGGTCGCCGGGTCGTTCGTCGTGCCGATCACCAGGATGGGGCCGGCGCCTTCAGCCTTGATCTCACCTCGCGTGCCCGTGGGCGGGTAGGGCCAGACCGAGCAGGAGTCAGGCCCCGCCCAGTAGGGCGCGATCGTGGGCGCGCCCTCGGCGATCTTCGCGTTCGTCGCCGCTTCTGCCGCCGGGTCATCCTCGACCGGGTAGTCCATGCAGTTGTAGGCGCGGAACGCCTCGGTGGAGTTGTCGGTGTAGGTGCCGTTCTCGCGTCCGTTGTAGAAGTCGGCGAGGAACAGTGCCGAGGTCGGGTCGCCCTGCAGTGCCTCATCGAGCGCCTGCGTGAGGTAGCCCCAGCTGTCCTGCGAGTAGAGCGCGGCGATGATGGCGGTCATCAGGGAGTCCGCACCCAACATGCGGCCGTCTCCGCTCTTCAAAGGGGTGCTGTCGACACTCGCCAGCAGCGCCCCCAGATCGGCCATGGCCTCATCCACGCTGCCGTTGAACGGGCACTCCCCCGAGTCGAGGCAGTCCTGCATGTAGGCGCGCAGCGCGGACTCGAACCCGAGCGCCTGCGTCGCGCCGACCTCGAGCCCGGGGACAGCGGGATCGATCGCGCCGTCGAGCACCAGGCGGCCGGCCTTCTCGGGGTACAGCTTCGCGTATGTCGCACCGAGGAACGTGCCGTACGAGTAGCCGAGGTAGTTCAGCTGCTTGTCGCCCAGCAGCGCGCGGATCAGATCCATGTCCCTGGCGGCGTTGACCGTGGTGATGTACGGAAGGATCCCCCCGCTGTTGGCATCGCACGCATCGGCGAACTTCTTGTGCGAGTCGAGCAGCTCGGCCTCCCACTCGGCCGTGCCTCGTGCTGCCGAGGGAATGCCGTACAGGTAGTCGTCCATCTGCGGTGCGTCGTAGCAGGTGACCGCGGTGGAATCTCCGACGCCGCGCGGGTCGAACCCGATCACGTCGAAGTTCTCGATGAGGTCGGCGCCGACCGCGAAGTCGAGGCTGTTCAGGATCAGGTCGACACCGCTGGCCCCCGGACCGCCCGGGTTCGTGAGCAGCGAGCCGACGGGGGTGCCCTCGGCGCGGTGTCGGACGACCGAGAGGGTGATCTCGCCCTTCCCCGGGTCTTCCCAGTCGAGTGGAGCGGCGACATCGGTGCAGTCGAAGCCGACACCGCACTCCGTCCAGGTCAGTTCCTGCGAGTAGAAGGGCAGCAGGTCCTCGGCGACGCCCTCGGTGTCCGGCGCACTCGTCGTCGACGGCCGCGACGACTGCTCGGGAATCATCGCGTACAGACAGCCCGACAGGGCGACGGATGCGGCGGCGAGCCCTGCGATGACCGCGGCGGCGCGGCGCAGGCGGGAAGTCGATCGATTGTTCACGGTTTCCTCCCGCTCGTGATCGTCACGAGCAAGCTCTCCAGGGCGAGCAGCGGGGCGACGTTGCGCTCCAGCGACTGCCGCGTCTCGGCAAGGTGGTCAAGTACGACAAGAGTACGGGTCTCGGGCCAGGCGGAAGCGAGGTCGGACAGCTCGGTGCGCAACTCGCTGTTGATGAGACCTTCGCTCTGCCCGAACTGCAGCATCACGACGTCGCGGTACAGCGACTGAAGGTCGGTGAGCACACGGTCGATCCCGTCGCGCAGGCTCCGCGTGGCCCGCTTCTTCTGATCGTCTTCGAGCGCCGAGAGCTGTGTCCGCAGCGCCGGCGGCACCGCCTGGCCCTCGGCGATGCCGATCGTGCGCAGCAGCGAAGCGCGCTCCTGGGCGTCGCGCTCGGCGGTGAGAGCCTTCGCGTCCTCCGTGGCCGCCTGGATGATCCGTCCGGCGACCTCGACCGCGTCCCCCACTCCTCTGACGCCGAGGACCGAGCGGAGCGTCTCGTCGCGTCGGCGCCTGGCCGCGTCGTCTGTGGCGAGCCGCTGGGCCATGCCGATGTGGCGCTGCGCATGCCGTGCCGCCTGCTCGGCGACGGCCTCATCCACCCCCGTGCGAAGGCTGATGAGCCTGGCCACGTCGGCGACATCGGGCTCCCGCAACCGCAGCGATCGCACGCGCGATCGGATCGTGGGCAGCAGATCGGCCTCGCTCGGCGCACACAGGATCCACACCGTCTGCTCCGGAGGCTCTTCGAGCGCTTTCAGGAGCACGTTGGAGGTGCGCTCGACCATGCGGTCGGCGTCTTCGACGACGATGACCCGATAGCGGCCGGCGGAGGGCGCGAAGTAGGAGCGCTCGACGAGACTGCGAGCCTCGGCGATCGTGATGATGACCTTGTCGGTGCGCAAGGCGGTGACATCCGGATGGGTTCCTGCGAGCACCTGCCGCATGACGGTCTCGTCGTCCGGCCGATCCGCGATGAGTGCGGCTGCGAAGGCGTACGCCAGAGTCGAACGGCCGGAGCCGGGCGGTCCTGTGATCAGCCAGGCGTGCGAGAGCGCCGACGGATCGGCTGCCGCGGCACGGAGCGTGTCGACGGCAGCGTCCTGCCCCCACACATCCGCCCACGGGAAAGGGGCCGGAACGGTCTGGGGCATGCACTCAGCCTAATCGTGGCCACAGACGTCGGAAGCACGGAGAGGTGCCACCGCGCTGGTCAGTCGAGAAGGGCGCCGATTCTCGCCCTGATCTGCTCCGCGATCGCATCCGGGGCCGCTGCGGCGTCGACGACGAGGAACCTGTTCGGCTCGGCTCTCGCAAGGTCGAGGAAGGCGTCGCGGACGCGTCCGTGAAAGTCCGACTGCTCCGCCTCGAGCCGGTCGAACGGCTTGTCGGCGGAGTCCAGCCGAGCCCGCGCCTCACTGGGGGCGAGGTCGAGCAGGATCGTCAGGTCGGGCAGCGCACCCTCGGCGGCCCAGAGCGAGAGGTCGCGGATCTCCGTCCCATCGAGCACCCGACCCGCGCCCTGATACGCCACGGACGAATCGAGGTAGCGATCCTGCAGCACGATGTCGCCCCGACCGAGGGCCGGGCGTACGACGGTGGCGACATGGTGCGCCCGGTCCGCGGCGTACAGCAGAGCCTCCGCGCGCGGTGCGATGTCGCCGCGATGGTGCAGGACGATGTCGCGGATGAGCTGACCGACCTCCGAGCCGCCGGGCTCACGGGTGCGGACGACCGTACGTCCGGCCCCTTCGAGCCAGTCCGCGAGCAGGTTCGACTGTGTGGTCTTGCCCGAGCCGTCGCCGCCCTCGAGAGTGATCCACACCCCGCGGCCTGAGGTCACGAGTCCGCCTTCTCCGCTGCCTTCGCCGCGGCGTTCGCGGCACGCGTCGCGGCGGCCTTCTTCGCCGCCGCCGAACGCGCAGCGGACGTGGCGGCCGTCGTCTTCTTCGCTGCAGGCTTCTTGGCCGGTGCCTTCTTCGCTGCGGGCTTCTTCGCGGGTGCCTTCTTCGCGGGTGCCTTCTTGACGGCACCGCGCTTGGGGGCGGGGCCCTTGGCGCGCTTGTCGGCGAGCATCTGCACCGCGATCTCGAAGGTGATGTCCTCGACCTTCTGCCCACGCGGAATCGTGACGTTCGTCTCGCCGTCGGTCACGTATGCGCCGAAGCGGCCGTCACGGATCCGGATCGGCTTGCCGCTGACCGGGTCGGCCTCGAACTCGGCGAGCGCGCTGGAGGCCCTGCGTCCGGCGCCGTACTTCGGCTGGGAGTAGATCTCCAGCGCCTGCTCGAGCGTCACGTCGAAGATCTGCGACTCCGACT
Organism: Microbacterium sp. Beta; assembly: GCF_005502545.1. Taxonomy (NCBI): domain Bacteria; kingdom Bacillati; phylum Actinomycetota; class Actinomycetes; order Micrococcales; family Microbacteriaceae; genus Microbacterium; species Microbacterium sp. Beta. The sequence goes on along the minus strand of NZ_SCOG01000019.1, from coordinate 56,010 downwards.
CGAGCGATCGCGAATCGGTGCCCTTCTTCAGGTACGGTCCGAACCGCCCGTTCTGCGCCGTGATCTCATCGCCGGATTCGGGGTCGACGCCCACGACGCGCGGGAGGCTCAGCAGCTGCAGCGCCGTCTCGAGGTCGATCTCGTCGACGGACATCGAACGGAACAGCGACGCGGTGCGCGGCTTGGGAGCCGCTTCCTTCTTCGCGCCCCGCTTCGGCTTCGGCTTGTCGACGACCTCGCCGGTCGCCTCATCGACGGCGGCATCCTCCGACACGGGATCGTTCTCCTGAACGTACGGCCCGAACCGGCCGTCCTTCACGACGATGATCTTGCCGTTCTCGGGATTCTCCCCGAGAACGCGGTCACCGGCGACGGGAGCGTCGATGAGCTCCTGCGCCTTCTCGGCGGTCAGCTCGTCCGGCGCCAGGTCTTCCGGAACGTTGACGATGCGCGGCTTTGCCTCGGGATTCGCCGGGTCGGCCACCTCGAGGTACGGGCCGTACTTGCCGAAGCGCAGCGTGGCGGTGTCGGTGATGCGCGTGGAGTTCAGCGCACGGGCATCGATCTCGCCGAGGTTGTCGACGACCTGGCGCAGCCCGACGTGGGCGTCAGAGCCGAAGTAGAACGACTTGAGCCACTCGACGCGGTTCTGCTCGCCACGGGCGATCGTGTCGAGGTCGTCTTCGAGCGCAGCCGTGAAGTCGTAGTCGACGAGGTCGGCGAAATGCTCTTCGAGCAGACGCACCACGCTGAACGCGAGCCAGGTCGGCACGAGCGCCTGCCCGCGCTTGACCGCGTACCCACGGTCGAGGATCGTCTCGGGGATCGAGGCGAACGTCGACGGACGTCCGATGCCCTTCTCCTCGAGGACCTTCACGAGAGAGGCCTCGGTGTAGCGCGGCTTCGGCGTGGTGCGGTGACCCTTGGCCTCGGCATCCGACACGGCGAGCTGGTCGCCGACCGCGACGGCAGGCAACGACTGGTTCTCCGCGGCGTCGGCATCTCCGCGCTTCTCGTCGCGACCCTCCTCGTACGCCTCCAGGAAGCCCTTGAACGTGTAGACGGTTCCGGATGCCGTGAACTCGGCCTTCCTCTCCCCCGCGTCGACGGCGATGGTGACCGTCGTGGTCTCGTACTTGGCGTCGGACATCTGGCTGGCGACGGTGCGCTTCCAGATGAGGTCGTAGAGGCGCTGCTCATCGCGATCCAGCTCGGATGACAGGGAAGCCGGCGTGCGGAAGTTGTCGCCCGAGGGGCGGATGGCCTCGTGGGCCTCCTGGGCGTTCTTGCTCTTCGACTTGTAGACGCGCGGCTTCAGCGGCACCGCTGCATCGCCGTAGAGCGAGACCGCCTGGCTCCGTGCCGCCTGCACCGCCTGGGTGCTCAGCGACGTGGAGTCAGTACGCATATAGGTGATGTAGCCCTTCTCGTACAGACGCTGGGCTACACCCATGGCCTGCTTGGCTCCCATCGACAGCTTGCGGCCCGCCTCCTGCTGCATCGTGGAGGTCGTGAACGGCGCGTAGGGGCTGCGCGTTCCCGGCTTGGCCTCGACCTTGGTGACGTTCCCGGTGCCGACGGCGTCCACAGCCGCGGCGAGCGCGGTGGCCGCGGCCTCGTCGAGGATGACGACGGCCTTCTTGAGCTTGCCGTCGTCGTCGAAGTCCGAGCCGCGTGCCAGCTGGCCGCCGTCAACGCGGACGAGTCGGATCTTGAACGAGGTACCCGTCGCCGCGGCTGCCGCATCGACGTCCCAGTACTCGGCAGAGGTGAACGCCATGCGCTCGCGCTCGCGGTCGACGATGAGGCGCGTCGCGGCGGACTGCACACGACCGGCCGAGATCCCGGTCTTGACCTTGTACCAGAGCACGGGCGAGACATCCCACCCGTACAGGCGGTCGAGGATGCGGCGGGTCTCCTGCGCGTCGACGAGGTCGTGGTCGAGTTCGCGGGTGTTGCCGACGGCGGCCTGGATCGCGTCCTTGGTGATCTCGTGGAACACCATGCGCTTGACCGGGACCTTGGGCTTGAGGGTCTCCAGCAGGTGCCAGGCGATCGCCTCGCCTTCGCGGTCCTCATCAGTGGCGAGCAGGAGTTCGTCGGCGCTCTTCAGCGCACGCTTGAGCTCGGCGACCGTCTTGGTCTTCCGATCGGAGACGACGTAGTACGGGTCGAACCCGTTGTCGATGTCGATGGAGTACTTCCCGTACGCCTGCTTGTCCGCAGCCGGGATGTCCTTCTTGTCAGCGAGGTCGCGGATGTGGCCGACGGAGCTGAGCACCTCATAGCCGTCGCCGAGGTATCCCTGAATAGACCGCATCTTCGTCGGGGACTCGACGATGACGAGCTTCTTGCCTTCAGCCAAGGGTGCGTCCTTTCTTCGAAGCACACCATACACACCACTGTGTGGGGTCGTTCACAGTGAGCGAGGTCGCGCTGCCGTCGCTATCCCTCGGGTGGCCCGGCACGGGCTCGGGAGACGGCTGCGAGTCCAGCGTACGCCGCCTGCACCTCCACGGTCGCCACGAAGCCCTCGAGGACGCAGCCGGTGAGGGTCGCGCCGGCAGCGAGCGCGACCCTCTCGGCGAGTGCGCAGGGCTGCTCGGATGTGGTCACGGCACCGCTCGCCGCATCGGCAGCGGCGAGCGCCGCAGCATCGGCCGCACCCGCCGCTCGTTGCGCCGTCACGGCCGCACCTCCGACAGCGGCGAGACCCAGGGAAATGGTGGCCGCGACCGCGAGTATGCCAGCCGCCAGCGCCGAACCGGCCATCAGAGTCCTCCCTCGAGTGCGCAGCTCGAGGCCCGCAGCGGCATGCGGATCAGCGCGCCGACGGAGACATCGACGGAGGTGGTGACGCATACGAGGTCGCCCCGGGGCGAGGACGACATCTCCGCCCCTGGCACGGCAGCATGCACCACCCGCTCTGCCGCACCGTGTCCCTCGCCACGTCCGAGAAGACGAGCGGCGTCCGCGGAGGCGTCCTGCAGCGCGACCTGGCGCGACGCCGCTCCGAGCGCCCCTGCCCCGAGAAGGAGCGCGAGCACGACGGCGGGAAGTGCGAGTGCCAGCTCCGCTGCGGCGGATCCGCGCTCGTCCGCATGTCGCGGCGTCGGCGCCGCATCGCCACCGCCAAGCTCGGTCATCGCGCGTCTCCCTGCCCACATCACGACACCGTGAGCGCGCGCCGCACGAGGTCCGTGAGGATGCCGCGGACTTCATCGGAGCGCATGATCACGACGAGGAGCCCGGCGAAGGCGACCGCGGCCACCGTCGCAGGAAACGAGCATAATTAGATGAATGGCACAGGAAAAGGTACGCGCGGCGCTGTACGTCCGGCAGAGCGACCGGGTAGAAGCGGGCATCGAACAACAGATCGAAGTGCTGGAGGACAAGGCCAGCCGAGAGCACTGGATCGTGGCGGACGTGTACAGCGACAACAACACGAGCGCGAGCAAGACTCGGAGGGCGGGCACTGATTGGGCGCGCATGCTCGAAGACATCGATGCAGGGAAGATTGATCTTGTCGTGGCCGTCACTGCGGCACGACTCCTACGCCGTCGAGTAGACGTCATCGAGTTGGCCAAGCCGAAGCGCGATGTACGCGTCGTCACCGTCCGCGACGGTATCGACACCAGCACGATGGGCGGGCGCATCATGCTCGACGTGCTCACCGGCATGGCTGAGGAGGAGATCACCGAGAAGGACGCGCGTGCTGTCCCCTACCGAGCGAAGCGGCGCAGTGCGGGTCATCCACCTTCCGGCCTGGTGCCGTTCGGTTACTCGTGGGTGCCCGCCGACCGGAAAGATCCGGACTGGCGGAACCGCACCCGTTACGTCATCGTGCCAAGCGAGGCCGAGATCGTTCGCTACATGTCTGCGGAGTTGCTCGGCGGGGCCAAACTCGGTGCCATCGTTGCCGCGATGAATGAGATGGGATGGAAGACGCGCGAGGGAGCCCGCTGGACCTCCAGTACAGTCCGGCGCATTCTCATCTCTCCCTTCCATGCGGCCATGCTGCCGCCTGCCATGCCGGAGGGCGTGAAGTACTCGGCGGACCGGTTCGGATGGTCTGAATGCACGCCCGGGGCCTGGGACGCGATCCTGCCGGAGGACGCCGTCATCGCTGCGCGGTCCAAACTGCTGGATGACACGCGGCGCACCCACGACGGAGACACCAGGGCGAAGTGGCTGCTCTCCACCATCGGGCGCTGCGGCGCTTGCGGTGGTCCTCTGCGTATGGCCACCACCAAGACGGTCAACCCAGTGCGCGGGTACCGCTGCACCAAGGGTTGCTTCCAGCGCCCAGCGAGCCTAATCGAGGACTACGTCACTAACGCCGTAGTCGGCGTTCTCAGTGCCCCTGGATTGCTCTCCTGGGTAGATGACGGCGGGCACGACATCGACGCGCTCAGGCTTCGCAGAGAGGCGATAGCGGCACGACGAGCTGAAGCGGAGGCGCTCTACCGCTCGCGCAGGCTGAGCGCCGAAGGCTTTGCCGACGAAGTCGATGAGCTGGATGTTGAGGCTGACGAAGTGGAACGGGATCTCGCGGATGCGCTGAGGTCAAACCCTCTCGCTCAGTTCGTCACCGGCGACGACATCCGCACCATCTGGGACGGGCTCAGCATGGGTCGGCGACGTGCGGTCCTCAGCGCGCTCGTGCACGACGTCCAGGTGCTTCCCGTGGGCAAGGGACGGCGGCTGCGCACGGTCGAGGAGATCGACGGGACGGTCACCCTCGGATGGCGACGAGTCGAGCGTCGCCGGAGCCTGGAGACAGGCCAGGCGACGAGGACACCGAAGGTTGCACAGGAGGCGCAGGACGCCATCGCTGCCGCTCTCAGCGGCCAGGAGTAGGTCGCGGTGATCCAGACCGCACAGAAGGGACTGGATCACCGACGCCAGTCAGTCGTCGTCGCTCTCGCCTGCCAGGTCTTCGAGGACCTCGAACGGCGATTCGACGTCTCCGCGCCACGCCTCGATGCCCTCCCGGATCGCGAGGACGGCCACCACGAGCGCGGCGACAGAGTCGGCCCACCACCAACCGAACAAGGTGTTCAAGATAAGTCCGATGAAGACGGCACCGGACAGGTAGATGCACAGAATGAGCTGCTTGGCATCGGCCATCACGCTCTTGGAGTCCAGCTCTCGCCCTGTGCGCACTTCGAACCACGCGAGCAACGGCATGACAATGAGGCTCAGGGCGGTGATGCCGAGGCCCAGCGGGCTGTGCTCGGGGCCTTCCTGGCTGATGAGGCTCATCACCGCATCCACGGTGACGTAGGCCGCGAGCGCGAAGAAGGCCAGACCGATGACCCGAACGGTCACCTTCTCCCAGCGCTCCGGGTCCTTCCTGGTGAACTGCCACGCGATGGCTGCGGCGGACAGAACCTCGACCACAGAGTCGAGCCCAAACCCGATGAGGGCCGCGGAAGATGCGAGCGTGCCCGCCCAGATCGCGACGATGGCCTCGATGACGTTGTACGAGATCGTGAAGCCCACGATGAACCGCACACGGCGGTGCAGGGTGGTCCGCCGTGCGGCTGTCAGCTCGGCGCTCATGCGCTCTCCTCCGCTCCATAGCAACCGGCCACCGTGCACGACGAATCGACGCACGGAGCGCTCTCGTCAACGGCGAGAGTCACATCGACCAAGGCCACCAGGGCGGCGGTCAGGTGCGGGTCTGCGATCTCGTACCGCGTCTGGCGTCCCTCCGGCTCCGCCACCACGATCCCGCAGTCTCTGAGACAGGTCAGGTGGTTGGAGACGTTGGAGCGGGACAGCTCCAGTGCGCGGGAAAGTTCTGCCGGGTAGCTCGGGGCCTCCAGCAATGACATGAGGATTCTGGATCGCGTCGGATCTGCCATCGCTCGGCCAAGCCGATTCATGACATCGAGTCGAGTAGTAATAGTCAGCACTCGATGACTATACAGTGAGCGCTGTACTGAGTGCCAGTTTGGTCGCCCTTCAAGAGAGCCTGGTAGCCCTACATTGCGGGCAGGCCCACCACTCGCCGCGGTCAGACTGCTGCGGCACCATCGTGGCCACGCACTCGGGGCACCGCGGGCTCATCCCGTCGAAGTCGTCACCCTGGGACATCGGGATGTCCGGATCGATGGGCGGCAGGATCATGCAGTGACACTCGGCAGGATACGGCGGTTTCGGCGGACCTCGTCAGCGTCCACGAACCTCCACACGAGAACGACGTCAGGGCGACTCAGAGAGTACCGCTCGCCGACCAGAACGCCGAGTGAGTCCCCTGCGTAGATCGTCAGCGGGAACTCTTGACGGAACCTCAACAAGCCCGCCTTCTTGGCGGGGTCGGCCTCCACCGCCGTCACGACGACATCGCGCGTCGAGGTGTTGCGAATAGTGAACAGATCGCCGCTGTCGTGCTGGGCGTCGTCCCACGGAGGCGCATCGTCGTCGCGCCTGATCCGTCGCTCAGCTCGGCGTGCACGTAGTTCTCCGAGAATGCCGAAGAGGAGACCGACGAGGCCGATCAGCCACGGAACCCAGTCCCACACCGCTGCGCCGATCTTCTCCCAGTCCATGGGCTACTCGACGGTGAGGTCATCGTGGCGGGGGCCGTAGTCCGGGGGCTCGCCGTTTTCGCCCCCGACCGGCTTGCCGTCCGGACGCTTCAGGGGAACGTGACAGGTCTCGCAGACGATCCAGTCGCCATCTCCACGCGGCACGTGATACCCACGGGTCAGGCACTTTTCGGCATTGGCATCGCTCTTCTCTCGGAAGCCCATAACCATGCTGATCGTCTCGTCGTCTTGGACGAAGTAGCCGCCCTCGCGGCGGACCCACACGCCCGCTAGTTCAAGCTCCGCTGCCGTCAGCGTCGTCTCCGCGGGGATCGCCTCCAGGTAGTCGTCGGAGACGAATCCCGGCACGCCACGCTGGAAACTCTCGATGATCGCGAACGTGTGCAGTTGAAACGCGGGCATGCTCAGCGGGGGAAGCTCGCCCGCTTGGATGAAGTTCTCGTGCTCGTCATCGTCGCTCATACGCTCAGCCTGGCAGATTCCCCCGACCGTAGCGCGAGAAGATCGGCTAGTCGGCCAAGGCTCGGTAGACCGATGCGCGGCTGATGCCAGTCAGCTTCACGATCTCGGCCACCGTCCGTCCCTTGGCCTTGTGCTGCCGAATTTTCCTGACGTTCTCCGCGGTCATTGCCGTAATTGGTCGTCCCGCGATCTGCTCGCCATCCTTGGCGCGGGCCGCACGAGCTGCGCGAGCCTCTGCGACGCGCTCGGCGTTCATCGACCTCTCCCACTCCGCCACATGCGTCATGACCGCCCGCACGAGCTTGCCCGTAGCGCCGCTGAAGTCCTCGCCCGGCTTCAGGCTCTTGACGATGATGCCGCGCTCTTCGAGGTCGGCCAGGGTCGAAAGCACGTGCAGGGCGGAGCGGCCTAGCCGGTCCATGCTCGCGACGGTGATCGTGTCGCCCGGGCGAACTCGGGACAAAAGGTCATCCAGGCCGGGGCGAGACTGCCGTGCGCCGCTGATCCTGTCGCGGAAGATGTCGGCGTCATCAATGCCCGCGCCGAGCAGTGCGTCGATCTGACGGTCGTTGGTCTGCGATGTAGTCGAGACTCTTGCGTAGCCGAAGCTCTTCGAGGTGGTCATGTCTCAACTGTAAACCGTACGGGGTATCTGAGACAAGTAGCAGAGACAGTTTTTGGTCACTGTTTCGAGCCGATCTCATCCTCGAATCTGGTCTTCCGCGGATCGTCTCGAATCCTTGGAATTGAGACACGGCGCTGCACGGCGTCCTGGCTCAGTTCGACTCGATCAAGATCGAGCGTCGCCTCGCAGGGTCGTCTGGATCGTCAACGCGACCGTCTCGCGCGCGACACCGAAGTGCTCCGCCAACTGCTGATGCGTCCATCCACCTCGCCATAGCTGGATCAGCTCACGATCCTGGTCCACGGTGAGGCGGCGGCGTCCTCTAGCGCTTTCCACTCCCTGCCGTCTGAGTACCGAGTGCAGGGTTCGCGGCGCGATGCCAAAGAGATCGGCGACGGACGCGACGCCGTATCCTGCGCTCCGAAGCGTCGCCGCCATTGCTTCACGCTCGGGACTCAGCGCACGCGGCTTCCCAGGACCGCGTGCGGCGGTCACGGTTCCCCACCGAAGAGTGAGCGTGCGTGGTTGGTCTCGACGTTGGACATCGGCGCTTCCAGTACCCGCCCCTGACGCTCGACCAGCCGGACGACGCGCCCTGAGCGTTCATGCACGAGCGTGTAATCGGGGAGAACGAGAACATCAGCGTCTAGGGGCACGCCGGTGGTCATCGTGCCGCCCACGCTGACGACCCGCACTCCGTTGATCGACGGCTCCACGAAGGCGCTCATCGTGCACCCCTTGGGAACCGCCAGGCCACGATGTCCGAAACGAGATCCGCTGAGAGCCCGTGCAGCTCTCGTAGTTCTCCGTCCGCGTTGAGGGTCAGCACATGCAACCGCTTCGCGGAGTCAACCACGTAGATCGTGTCCTTGCCCTTCGAGGAGCTGAAGGCGATGCTCCAGTCCGCGGGAAGGCGAACCCTCGTCCCGTCGATGAACACGGAGATCGTGGTGGTGGATGCGGGGACGCGCGGAGGATCTCCCAGAGTGACGCCCTGCATGTTCGCCAGGTGCGCCTGGATGCGCGGAGTCGGCTTCCGCGGAGGGAACGACATCGTCCGTACCGGGGGTGGCGCGTCCCAGTCGTCCCCGGGTGGCTGCTGGGCTTGCTGCGGGGCGGAGTACGCCTCTGGGTGCGCGACCCACGGAGCACGAGGGTGGATCTTGCGGCCTGCGCGGCTGGTCATGGTGATACCTCGGGATCAAGTGTGTGCAGCGGTGACCTGCGAGAAGGTTTCCAGGGTCATGCAGACGAGCGAGTCGCCCAGGGGACGCTCGCGGCGGTGCTGCACGAGAGCAACGAGCTGATCCTCATCGGCCTCGGCGTGCGCGCTGTCGAGGTCGCCACCGATCCGGAACGTCGCCCTGCTGGAGGTAGCGAGGTGCCAGCCCTCGACGCCACGCACGTCGGAGCTGCTCTCCCCGATGGCATCGGAGATCTTCCGGCGCATGGGGCGAGCCTCGGCATCATCGTGGCCGCTGATCGCGAGGTACAGCGCCGTGGCCTCGCGGAACCGGAGGGCGTCCGTCAGATTCCGATTTCGACCGGTCACGACGTGCCCCCACGAAGATTCGGCGTGCCCGCCCCCGCGCTCGCCGCGATGGCCGCCTGCTGCGCCTCGTACGCCACGTCGCCCCTGTACACCGCGTGCACCGTGCTCGTGGTCGGCGGAGCACCGTAGACCTCCTTCACGCGCTGGAGAGCCTCTGCGCGGCGGTTCGGGTCGGTCTCTGCCCACGCCGCCCTCCGCGCGATCTCTCTCTGCTCGGACCATGCCGTGTCGCCATACTCCCAGGGCTGCATCTCCGCGGGCGGCTCACCCGGGGCAAGGTGGACTCGACCCCACCGCGCGACCTGGCGATCTGGATCGTGCACGAGGGCAGTCCAACCTGGGTTGCCGTTGCGGTCCACGTCGGCTGCGATCATCTCCTCGGTGACGACGACGCGGTCGCCGCGGGTGAGGGCAAGCGAGGGAAGTCCACCCCAGAGCGACGTGGTGCGCGGGAGCAGCATGCCGGTCGCCGTAGCGTGCACGACATCACCGGCCTTCACCAGAAGCACGCTCTCGACGTCGGAGACCTGAGACGCCTCACGCACGGCTGCGGCCTCTCGCGCCTCTCGGAGACGCCGGACACCTGCGGGTTCAGGCGCTGCTGCCGCACCCAGCTCGTCGGTCAGCTCGGCCAGTCGTGCAGCCTTGTCGATGTTGTCGCTCATGATGCGACTCCTTTCATTTCTGGATCTGAGGGAAGCTCGGCCCGTATGCCGTCTGCCAGCTCGGTGAGCCCTTCGGCGTCGAGCGCATCAGCAACGAGAGAGGCCAGCTCTGGGGATGCATCGAGAGCGGTGTCCAGGGCTCTCGCGAGCTGCGAGACCTTGGTCCGGTCGGCTGCGACGCTGTCGTGGTTGATCTGGAATCGGTCAGCCAGTGAGTCGAGGGCACGGCGTTCGGCTTCGCCGAGTCGGGCTCCCAACTGGGAGTTGCCAGCGGCGTACGCCGTCGTTCGGGCGGCACGAGCATCGTTAGCGATCTCCGCGAGGCGCTCCACGAGGGCGACCGGCCTGGTCTCCGGAGTCGAGGTGAGGACCTCCTGCAACGCGGGCCGGAGATGCCACTTCAGATGCCGGTACAGAGAATCGCGAGACACCTCGAACTGTCGCGCCAGTTGCGCAATCGGCAGATGCGCCACGAGACCAGCATCGATGTCTCCGACGTGCTGGTGGCTGCACACGGTGCACGATCTGCCGTACAAGGTGACGTTGCTCTGTGGTGCTGGCATGAAAGAACCCTCCATATTCAATATCGACCGGTTCAGCCAATTCCCAGACTCAGCGCTGCATGACGTCTTGGCTCGGCAGGGTCACGAGGGCTTGCAGATGCCCGCCGTTCGCCACAACTGCTTGCCGTAGGTCGCACCCTCGACCTCGTGGAGGAGATCCAGGGCGTCGGCGTCTCCGCGCGTGTAAGCGTCCATGGTGAGACTGGAGAGCGTGGCACTGCCGTCCGCCTTGGGCTTCGTCAGCACGTGCTGCTTGGTCACGTAGCGCACGGCGACGTCGATCTGCTCCACGGGGACGAGGCGGACGTGCTGGCCCATGGTCGAGGCGCTGATGCCCAGCCTGTTGGCTGCTGCGAGGTACCGGTCGCGGAGGGTTAGCGCGAATGCGCGAGCCTCGGTCCGGGTCATTCGATTCTGGAAACAGAGAAGAACGTGTCCGTGCGGATGCCAGCCGCCGACAGGGCGCTCGATCTCGATCACCCTGGCGTACCCGTCCACCTTGGACGACAGCCATCCTGAGGCGTTGACCGCCGTCATCAGCTTCGTGAGATCTCGGAGCATCGGCCCGAGCGCCCTATCGGGCGAGGAGGCGATGGTGTACGTCCACAACAAGGCGTACCTGACTCTGCTGGAGTCGAGAGCATCGAGGAGCTGTCTGCGCTGACGCCGGGCTCGGCGGGCACTGCATCGGTCGCAGAGCGACCCCTTGCAGGTCATGCCGCGTCGGCACTGCGCGATGCTCCGTCGAGTCGTCAGAGCCCGCTGCGCCGCGTTCCTCGCGTACTTGGCCTCTGAGCCGAAAAACACGCCATCTGTTGAGGAATAGATAGAGGAGCGCAGACCCAGGCGGACGGCGTTGGCCTCGCAGATCTCGATACGGCGAGGATGGCGACGGTGGGCGTCGGCTAGTACTGTAGACATCGGAAATCAACCTTCAGCCGCTCTCGTCTTGGTAGGACGCGGGCGGCTTTCCATTTGCCAGCCCGGGCGGCACTCAGCGCCGAGAGTACCCTCTCGGACGCCCCCTGTCTATTTAGTGTTTATACGCGCTAACCAGGGATTCCTTCGTGCCGCATACGCTCTAACCTGTCCACAGGGTTATCCCCAGCTTTGACGCGTAGAAGTGTCATTTGGCTGTGACAGTGGCCATCGTGGTGATCGCGTATTCGGCTGTGGCCGCCCCGGTGTCGTCGCCGAACAGCATGGCCGCGCGGCGGCGGTCGAGCGCAGGGATGTTCTTCATGGTGTTCCTTCTTTCTCTCTGGGCGATGCGTAGGCATCGGATGGTGCTGATGGACTGTTGGCGGTCACAGGGGCATCGGAGTGGATGCGAGGACGCTGAGCAGGAGAGGCGCGACGCCGAGGAGCAGGAAGGCGGGCAGCGTGCAGATACCGAGCGGGAACAAGAGCCGTGTCGAGAGCTTCGCCGCACGGAGCTGCCCCTGGACCCTCGCGGCATGCCGGTCCTGGGCGGCCGCTGCCCGCAGGAGCTCTGCGGCAGGGACCCCTGCAGCGCGGGACAGCTCGAGCACGGCGGCGACCCGCTCGTCGCCGCCTCCGGAGACGGATGTCTGCGAGACCAGGTGCAGCGCGCGGTCGATGGAGGCGCCACCGGCGAGCGCGATCGCGACCAGTTCTGCCCGCATGCCGGGGGTGCCGGGTTCCGGCGCCGCTCTCCTCAGGAGCAGCGATGTCCACAGCCGCGCCGCCACCACGAGGAGGAGGCCGAGAATCACGCAGGCGGCCCCGAGCACACTCCCGAAGATGACACTGAGGGTGTCGAAGCCGAGCGCGAAACCGAGGAGCAGCCCGGCCATGGGCATCCAGAGCAGCAGACGTGCCGTCCCGGCCGGTTCCGCGAGAGCGATGCGCACATCATCGGCAGCAGCGGCGGCATCCCGCAACGTCTCCGCGATCATGCGGAGAACCTCGGCGAGCGGGGCCCCGACCGTCGTCGCGACCTCCCAGGCCGCGGCGAGATCGACCCAGGCCCCGCCCTCTGCTTCGATGGCGTCGAGGAGCGGGATGCCACGATCGAGCCGATCGACGACGGCGCGTGCTGGCACGTCGTCGGTGGCGGCGAGATGCCGCCACGCGACGAGGGGGACCGCTCCGGCCTGCAGCAGCACAGCCAGCGTCTGCACCGACGTCGCAGCGTCCGCTGAGGTCGCATCCCGCCGCTGCGCCGCGCGAGGAGATCGCCTCACCGCCACGGCTGCACCTCCTCGATGTCGAGCCGATCCGCTGCGATGACGAGCCGGCCCGCCTGGCGGATCCGACGGATGCCGCCGGGGGCACGGTCGAGATGGAGGACGATGGTGAATGCGCTCACTGCCTGTCGCGCGAGTGCCACCGCATCCATGCCGGCGAGGGCACCCAGGGCTTCGAGGCGGGCGGGAACGTCACGGAGCCCGCTGGCGTGCAGGGTGCCTGCGCCGCCATCGTGTCCGGTGTTGAGTGCGGTGAGCAGCTCGCGGACCTCTTCTCCGCGACACTCGCCGACCACCAGGCGATCCGGCCGCATGCGCAGAGACTCACGGACCAGGCGGCTCAGCGTGATGCCGCCGGCGCCCTCGAGATTCGGCTGCCTCGCCTCGAGAGCGACGTGGTGCGGATGCCTCGGCCGCAGTTCGGCGACGTCTTCGATCGTCACGATGCGCTCCCCCGGCGCGACCTCGGACAGCAGAGCGGAGAGCAGCGTGGTCTTGCCCGTTCCCGTTCCCCCGGTGATGAGGATGTTCGCCCGCTCGGCCACCAGGCCGAGAAGCCAGGCCTCTTGGCGCGCATCGAACGCGCCGAGCGCAGAGAGGGATCGAAGGTCCGCGGCGCGCACCCGGGGGATGCGTATCGAGAGCGCGGTTCCTGTCGTCGACACCGGAGAGAGCACGGCATGCACACGGACGCCCGAGTCGAGGCGGACGTCGACGCAGGGCGCCTGGTCGTCGAGATGGCGTCCGCCGAGCCCGACCAGCGCGACGGCGAGGTCACGAACCTCACGCTCCGAGGCCCTCCAGGCGGCAGCCGGCTCGGCGCCATTCCCCCGGTCGACATAGAGCCCGCCCGCACCGTTCACGAACACATCGGTCACCGCGTCGTCGATGTGAGGAAGAAGCGGTCCGAACACGGGATCCAGACGGAGGGGTGCCGGCGACGTGGTCTCCTCGGATGCGAGCGAGCGCACTCCCCTGGGCTGGATGACGAAGGAATCAGGCATGACGGCGACGTTATGCGCAGTCGCGGAGGGGGAAGTCCCGAGAAATCCGGATCCTCCAGCGCCTGTGGAGAAACCGGTTCGTCACCCCGTGGTGCAGTGCCTGGCTGCCGGCCGGACCCGAGGATGCTCCGAGGACGCAGAGAGCGCTCCCAAAGGAATGGGCGGCATCTCACGGGGGGAATGAGATGCCGCCCACGACGTTCCACGATTGGGGGAATCGGGCACGCCAAGGCCGGAATGAGAATTCGGCTGTCGTCGAGTGTACGCAAGGCGACCGTCCTGACAAAACCGGCAACACTACCGACTTTCGGCAGTATGCGCGGCGAGGCCGCAGGGATAGATTCGCCCTGACCTGGTCGCCCACCCCCACGACCATGCTCGCAAGACCCGTATGCCGCAAAGGAGCGCCTGCCGATGAGCAGCCAGATCGACCATCTTCTCGACGAGACCCGGAAGTTCGCACCGTCGGAGGAGTTCGTCGCCCAAACCATCTCGTCGCCCGAGCTCTACGAGCGGGCGGCCGCCGACCGCGAGGGCTTCTGGGGCGAGCAGTCCCGTGAGCTGGTGCACTGGCACAAGCCGTTCACGCAGGTGCTCGACTGGACCAACCCGCCATTCGCGAAGTGGTTCGACGACGGCGAGCTGAACGTCGCGTACAACTGCCTCGATCGCCACGTCGAGGCCGGCAACGGCGACCGCGTGGCGCTGCATTGGGAAGGCGAGCCCGGCGACTCGCGCCGCATCACCTACGCCGAGCTGACCGACGAGGTCAAGCGCGTCGCGAACGTGCTGGAGGGACTCGGCATCGGTCAGGGCGACCGCGTCGCGATCTACCTGCCCATGATCCCCGAGGCGATCGCCTCCATGCTGGCCGTCGCCCGCCTCGGCGCCATCCACTCCGTGGTGTTCGGAGGATTCAGCGCCGACAGCCTCCGCTCGCGCATCGACGACGCCGGCGCCAAGCTCGTCATCACGGCGGACGGCGGCTACCGCAAGGGTCGCGTCTCGGCGCTCAAGCCCGCGGTCGACCAGGCACTCGCCGACCGCGGAGACGGCGAGCAGCAGACCGTGGAGCACGTCCTGGTCGTCAAGCGCGGCGAGAACGAGGTCGACTGGATCGAAGGCCGCGACATCTGGTGGCACGACGCCGTCCCCGCAGCCTCCGCCGAGCACACAGCACAGGCCTTCCCCGCCGAGAACCCCCTCTTCATCCTCTACACCTCGGGCACCACCGGGAAGCCCAAGGGCATCCTGCACACCTCCGGCGGGTATCTGACCCAGGCGGCGTACTCGCACAAGTACGTCTTCGACCTGCACCCGGAGACCGACGTGTTCTGGTGCACGGCCGACATCGGCTGGATCACAGGGCACAGCTACGTCGCCTATGGACCCCTCGCCAACGGTGCGACCCAGGTGCTCTACGAGGGGACGCCGGACGCCCCGCACCCCGGCCGCTGGTGGGAGCTCATCGAGAAGTACAAGGTGTCGATCTTCTACACCGCGCCGACCGCGATCCGCTCGTTCATGAAGATCGGCCGCAGCGTCCCCGCGAAGTTCGATCTCTCGTCGCTGCGACTGCTCGGCTCGGTGGGAGAGCCCATCAACCCCGAGGCGTGGATGTGGTACCGCGAGGTCATCGGCGCCGGCAAGACGCCGATCGTCGACACCTGGTGGCAGACCGAGACCGGCGCGATCATGGTGTCCGCCCTCCCCGGCGTGACGGAGACCAAACCGGGTTCGGCCCAGGTGCCGCTCCCCGGGATCTCGATCGACGTGGTGGACGAGCAGGGCGTCGAGGTCGGCAACGGCAGCGGCGGGCTGCTCGTGATCACCGAGCCGTGGCCGAGCATGCTCCGCGGTATCTGGGGCGACCCCGAACGGTACCGCGAGACCTACTGGGAGAAGTTCGAGGACCAGGGCTACTACTTCGCGGGCGACGGCGCGCGCCTCGACGACGACGGCGACCTGTGGCTGCTGGGCCGCGTCGACGACGTGATGAACGTCTCCGGCCACCGCCTGTCGACCGCGGAGATCGAGTCCTCCCTGGTCGCGCACGAGGCGACGGCGGAGGCCGCCGTGGTCGGAGCCTCGGACGAGACCACAGGACAGGCCGTCGTCGCCTTCGTGATCATCAAGCAGAGCTACCTCGACGCGCACTCCCCCGAGGGACTCGCCGACACCCTGCGTCGGTGGGTGAGCGACCAGATCGGCGCCATCGCCCGCCCGCGCGACGTCTACATCGTCGGGGAACTCCCCAAGACCCGGTCGGGCAAGATCATGCGCCGTCTCCTGCGCGATGTCGCCGAAGGCCGCGAGGTCGGCGACACCACGACGCTCGCGGATACCGCGGTGATGAGCGTGATCTCGGCGCAGGTGAAGTAGCGGCGGTCCCGAACGCCTCGTACCGCTGATCGCGGTGCGGGGCGTTCACCGTGCGGGTACGCTCAGCTCCCTCATCCGCTCGCGCACCGTGCGAAACACGGCGGGGTCGAACGGGAAGTCCCCGCCGTCCTCACCCACCAGCCGCATAACCTCGTCGCCGAGCGTGATGGAGAAGTTCACGATCATCCGCGCCTCGGTGGCGTGATTGGCGTCCGCCAGGCGAGCCGATGCCGGATGCGCATCGAGCCAGTTCTCGATCACGTCCTGCAGTCCGGCGCGGCTCGTCCCGGCCGCCCACGACACCGTCGTCGTCGTGCCCGGCTCCCGGGCGAAAAGCGCGAACCGCTTGCGCAGGAGTTCGTCGTCACCCTGCCCGCGGACGGTCTCCATCACGATCCACGAGGCGGCGATCACGAGGTCGTCTCGGTGCGCGCTCAAAATGCGCTCGGTGAGCACAGGGTCGTAGACCAGGGCGGATCCGAAGATCGCATGCTCGAGCGAGGGGAAGTAGTTGAAGAACGTGCTGCGCGACACCATCGCCACTTCGCAGATGCGGTCGACCGTCACGGCGTGAACGCCTTCTTCATAGGCAATTCCGACCGCGGCCTCCTCCATGGCCCGACGCGCGACGCGCATCTTCTTCTCGCGGAGCCCTTCCGTCATCGCCGTCCCTCCTCTCCCTTCATCCCACCCTAGGTCGATCTCCCTGGGTTGCGTAAAAGTTTGGACTGAGTCCATACTTAGCCACGAACCATCAGAAAGGATCGCCATGCCTCACACCGTCGCGCGACGACGTCGGAATCTGGTCTCCCCGCTACGCACCGCAGGTGTGCTGTCCGTAGCCACCGGCCTTGTCTTGGTGGGGCTGCCCGCGATCGCCAGCGCCGCGGAGTCCGAAGCAGGCCACATACTCATCACGACGACTCTCTCCGACGGGACGGCATCCGCTCCGCTCGGCGGCGCGACGGTGACCGTGCTCTCCACCGGCGAGCTCGACCAGGTCATCGCCACCGGCACCACCTCGGCAGACGGAACCGTGTCCGTGCGCATACCCGCGACGGACACCAGCTTCATCGCCGAGGCATCCTGGCCCAGTGCTGTCGGCGACCTCCTCGAACCCGTGGCGAGGAGGGAGTTCAACCCCACGCGGGGAGATGCCGTCACCGTCCCGCTGGAGGGCTCCTTCGGTGAGATCAGCGGCGCGGTGACCGCGACGTCGGATGCCTCCCCTCTCGCCGACCTCTCGGGCGCGAGCGTCACCATCCTCAGTGGCGGCACGGTAGTGCAGCGCGTCGCCGTCGTCGCAGACGGCACGTTCCGATCAGGCTCATTGCCGACGACATCCACCGACGATTACAGCATCCGCTTCGAGCCGCCCACAGGATTCATGCTCGCGGACGCGCAACCGTCGGACAATCCCGCCTTCGCGCTTCCCCGGGGCGAAGAGAGCCCCAGCCTCGTCGATGTGGCTCGCTCCTTCGCGCTCATCTCGGATACCGCAGCACCGACACCCACACCCACCCCCACAGACACCCCGACACCGACGCCCACGCTCTCCACCGACCCGGTACAGCAGGCCTACATCGCGGTCTTCCAGCGCCCGGACGATGTCGGTCTCACCGGCGCTTTCAGCGGCATCTCGGAGCCCGAGCTTGCCGACCTGCTCGCGGCCGCGGCGGGCACACCGAATGTCACATTCCCTCTCCTCAACGGCTCGGGACAGGCGCTCGGCCTCGCGGAGCGGCCGTCTACGAACGAGGCGGCCGCCGCATCCCAGCTACTGTCGCCAGTGGTCTCCAGGCTGCCGGGCGTGACCGTGAACGAGATCTCGCTCACCGCGTTCGATCTCGAAGGGGCTCTGCGCGCCGTCCAGGATCAGCGTGTCCGGCTGCTCGACCAGCAGCTTTCCTCTCAGGTCACGGATGTGCAGAAACGCAACGCCCGCGTGGTCACGCTCAACGCGGCCATCACGGCTCTGAACGCATACGTCGCCGGGCCGACTGATGAGTCGCTGGCCACTGCGATAGCGGCCGCACGCCCGGCCGTGGGGTCGCACGTTCTCCTTTCGGCGACGTCGGACTCCACCGAGGTGAGAACGGCCGCTGCCGACCTCGTCGCAACGCTGCGCGTCGAACGCGACGCCGTCACGAACACTCAGCAGACGGATATGCTGCGACTGGCCGGCTTGACCGACAAGCGCAGTGAAGCGGCCGACCTGATGTCCTCATTCCTGACGAAGATGCAGGGTTCGCAGTCGTCGATCATCGGCAACATGCGATCGACCCCGGTATCGCTCGGCACTGTTCGGTGGGACCGCGCCGCCATCACCGGAGGCTTCGACCTCACCGGCGTCACGGACGGGGAGCACCACCTCATCCTCAGCTTCGACGACATCGGCCTCACCGTCGTTGCCGCGGTGACCGTGCAGCGCAATGAACTCGCCGCGACCGGAGGCGAGTTGAGCCCGGCGCTCTGGGTCGGGGCAGCACTGCTCGTGCTCGGAGCGGGCGCACTGATCGGCTCATCGCTGCGGACGCGGCGCCGTACGCGCGTCTGATGCGGTGACACGGGCGGAGGCCGCCGGCGCCATCGGCGCGGGCGGCCTCGGGCGAGCTCGAGCTGGCGATGCTCCCCATCGTCCGCGAGACTTGTCGCGGTCTCCTCACCGGACCGGGCATCGGGACTGACGACGAGAATGACAACGTCGCCCCTCTCCGCTCAACCCCGACGAACCGATCGCTGACGCATACTTTGACAACAACCGGCCAGGCCGTGGTGGCCTTCGTCATCATCAAGGAGAGCTACCTCGCCGCGCACGAGCCCGCGGGCCTCGCGCAGCAGCTGCGCCTGTGGGTCGGCGAGCAGATCGGCGCCATCGCCCGTCCGCGCGACGTCTACATCGTCGGCGAGCTGCCGAAGACCCGCTCCGGCAAGATCATGCGTCGCCTTCTCCGCGATGTGGCCGAGGGCCGCGAGGTGGGAGACACGACGACGCTCGCCGACACGGCCGTGATGAGCATCATCTCGGCGCAGGTGAAGTAGGACGAGCAGCAGGCAAGAGAAACGCGCCTCCCCATCTCGGGGAGGCGCGTTTCTCTTGCGGACACGACGGAGGACGCCGCCGGGACGCATTCAGGCGAGGAGGAACGTCACCTCGACCTCGACCGGACTGCCGAGCGGGAGCTCCGCGACGCCGACAGCCGCGCGTGCGTGGCGCCCCGCATCACCGAAGATCTCACCGAGGACCTCGCTCGCGCCGTTGATGACGGCGGGCTGCCCCGTGAAACCGTCCGCGGATCCGACGAACCCGCCGACGCGGAGCACACCGCCGATGCGGTCGACGCCACCCGCGGCATCCGCCGCCGCGGCCAGAGCGTTCAGCGCACACGTGCGGGCGTAGGTCTTCGCATCCTCGGCGGAGACGTCGGCGCCCACCTTGCCCGTGGCCGGCAGCGCACCGTCGACGAACGGCAGCTGGCCCGAGGTGTAGACGAGGCCCCCGTGCACGACCGCAGGGACGTAAGCGGCGACCGGGGCGGCGACCGGAGGCAGCTCGATGCCGAGCTCGGCGAGGCGGGCGGAGACGCTCATGCCTGGCCTCCCTCGAACTGGCGGGCGGCCTGTTCTGCGGCGGCGAGGCCGGCATTCGTCGACGCGTCGGACGTGACGGGGCGCTTCAGGTAGGCGACGAGCCCGCCTTCGGGCCCCTGCACGACCTGCACGAGCTCCCAGCCCTGCTTGCCCCAGTTGTTGAGGATGGCTGCCGTGTTGTGGATCAGCAGCGGCGTGGTGAGGTACTCCCACGTGGTCATGGCACTCCTGTCGATCGGGGCGCGGCACCGGAAATCCGGGGCGGGCTCGTCAAAGGCGGTATTCAGGGAACTCCCCTACGATCAAGCGTATGCCCCAAAAGAATCGCACGGTGAGAGGCGTGCTCGGCGGTCTCGTCGGGCTCGTCGGCCTGAGCGCCGTCGCCGGTCTCCTCGTCACGGCCAGCGTCACCCCGGTGCTCGCGATGACCGGCCTCGCAGGCACCCAGGCTCTCACCCTCTTCGATCAGCTCCCCGAGAGCCTCGACCCGAGCACGCCGATGGAGCAGTCGACCATCTACGCGACCGCCCCCGACGGTTCGCAGGTCGAGCTCGCGTCGTTCTACGAGCAGAACCGCGTGCCGGTGACCTACGAGCAGGTCTCCCCCACCCTCTACGACGCGATCCTGTCGAGTGAGGACAAGAACTTCTACAGTCACGGCGGGGTCAACATCGGCGCGACCGTGAAGGCCCTGGTCGACAACGTACGAGGCACCTCCAGCCGTGGTGCGTCGACGATCAGCCAGCAGTACGTGAAGAACGTGCTGATCCAGAAGTGCGAGCAGGACGTCGACACCACGTCTGACACCTACTCGGAAGACCTCCAGCAGTGCTGGCTCGACGCCACCAACGCGACAGGGGCGAAGGGCATCGAGCGCAAGCTGCAGGAGATGCGCTACGCGATCCAGATCGAGAAGGACTTCTCGAAGAACGACATCCTCCTCGGCTACCTGAACATCGCCAACTTCGGTGGAACCGTGTACGGCATCGAGGCGGCCGCGAACTACTACTTCTCCACGACGGCCGCGAACCTCACGGTCGCGCAGTCGGCGACTCTCGCCGGCATCGTGCAGAACCCGAACACCTACCGGATCGACAAGCCGGAAGGCACGATCACGAACTCCGAGGGCGTGGCGCTGAACACGGCCGCGGATGGGTACGCACTCACGAAGGACCGCCGTCACTACGTGCTGGGTCGCATGCTCGCCGACGGCAAGATCACGCAGGCACAGTACGACGAGGCCGACGCATCGGAGATCACGCCTGCGCTCAACCCCCCGACGCAGGGGTGTGCATCCGCCGGAACCAGCGCGTACTTCTGCCAGTACGTGAAGTCGATCGTCCTGAACGACGAGGCCTTCGGGAAGACGCAGCAGGAGCGCACGGATCTGCTCCGCCGCGGTGGCTTGAAGATCTACACCACGCTGGACTACCGCATCCAGAACCCGGCCGCCGAGAGCATGTCCGAGATCGTTCCCGCCAACGCCGACAACCAGAACTTCGGCGCCGCCGGCGTCTCGGTCGAGGTCGGCACCGGACGAATCCTCTCGATGACGCAGAACACCATGTTCACCGAGACGCCCACCGACGACCAGGCCTACACATCGCTGGTGTTCGCCGGTGACAAGGACCACGGCAACTCTGGGGGCTTCCAGGTCGGATCGACCTACAAGCTGTTCACGCTGATCGACTGGCTCGAGAAGGGCCACTCCGTCAACGAGGTGCTCAACGGAAGCGTCCAGACGAATCTGAGGATCCCCGTGTGCGGCGCCAAGCAGAGCACGGACACGAAGAAGATCGGCAACTTCGGCGGTGGCGGCGGTGGGACGAGCTCGGTGCTGAACTTCACGAAGAACTCGCTCAACAGTGGGTACTTCGCGATGGCCTCGAAGCTCGATGTCTGCGACATCAACAAGGTCGCCGACCGGATGGGCGTCACGCTGGCGAACGGCGGCAAGGTCACCGACGAGAACGTGCCGTTCGACGTGCTCGGCCCGAAGAACATCTCCCCGCTGGCGATGGCGAATGCCTACGCGACCGTCGCGAGCGGTGGGAAGTACTGCTCGCCGCGCGCGATCGACCGTGTGGTCGGCGCGGACGGCAAGGACCGCGAGCTGCCGGCATCGTCCTGCACCGACGGAGTCCTGCAGCCCGAGATCGCGGCGACCGCTGCCTTCGCGCTGCAGAGCGTGATGGGCGGCGGCGGCACCGGTTCCCGCGCCAACCCGAACGACGGCACTCCCCTCATCGGCAAGACGGGTACGCACGACCGCTGGTCGACCATGATGATCGAGTCCAGCACCAAGGTCACCACCGCCGTCTGGGCGGGTCGCTGGCAGGGCCAGGCCAACATCTACCAGAAGCGGGCCAACGGCTGGAACCTCAACGACATGCGATACCCGCTGGCCAAGGCCGCGCAGGGGGCAGCCAACGCCGCGTACGGCGGAGACGCCTTCCCGAAGCCCGACGGCAAGCTGACCCGACAGCAGCTGACGACGGTTCCGAGCGTCGTGGGCAAGTCCGTCGAGGAGGCGACCGGCATCCTGACGGACGCCGGCTTCCAGGTCTCCGTCGGAGGAGCGGTCGACAGCGATCTCGCTGCCGGTCTCGTCGCCGGTCAGGACCCCACAGGGGAAGCTGCGAACGGCGCGACGGTCACGCTCACGACCAGCAACGGTCAAGGCACGACCGTCCCCGCCAACCTCGTGGGAATGTCGAGAGCTCAGGCGACCGCTGCGCTCGGAGCGGCCGGCTTCACGGACATCGAGTTCGACAACTCGTGCAATCCGCCGACATCCGTCGTAGGCAACTCCGACCCTGCGCCGGGCACTGCGGCCAGCAAGTCCACCGCCGTGCGTGTGACGTGCCAGTAGCGGCAGGCCGCGGCGCACACCCGGCCCTCATCGCGCTCGGCGCGGTGGGGGCCGTGGGTGCCGGTGCCGCGATCTGGGGCGTCGGCATCGAACGGTACCTGTTCACCGTGCGCGAGGCCTCAGCAGTGGCCCTCCCGCCCGGCGCAGCACCGCTGCGCATCCTGCACATCTCCGATGCGCACATGGCGCCGTGGCAACATCGCAAACAGGACTGGCTCGCCTCCCTCGCCGAACTGAAGCCCGACCTCATCGTGAACACCGGGGACAATCTCGGCCATGAGAACGGACTCGACGGCATCCGGCGTGCCTTCGCTCCTTTCGCCGGTATCCCCGGCGTGTTCGTGCACGGCTCGAACGACGTGGCAGCGCCGTCTCCGCGGAACCCTTTCCGCTACTTCCTCGGCCCATCCAAGAAGAACCACAAACCGGAGCTGCTCGACACCGACGCGATGGACCGGTACTTCACGGATGAGTTGGGCTGGACCGACCTGAACAATGCCGCAGCACGGTTGCGCATCGCAGGCACCGACGTCGATCTCTTCGGCGTCGACGACGCCCACCGTGACTGGGACCGGCTGGACGCGCTTCCCGACGCGATCTCGGCACTCGGCGCTCGTGACGCGGCGGCGCCCGTCCTCGGCGTCACGCACGCGCCGTATCAGCGGGTGCTCAACGGCTTCACCGATCTCGGTGCCGATGCGATCCTCGGAGGCCACACGCACGGCGGTCAGGTGTGCATTCCCGGGTACGGGGCTCTCGTGGCGAATTGCGACATCCCGCTCAAGCAGGCCAAGGGGCTCAGCACCTGGTCGCACGGCGGACGCACCGTGCCGCTCAACGTCAGCGCGGGGTGCGGACACTCCATCTACGCGCCGGTCCGCTTCGCCTGTCGACCCGAGGCGACGCTTCTCACGCTCACGGCACAGCCTCGGCGCTGAGCGCGCCGGGTGACGCAGTTGCTTCCGCCCGGCGAGGCGAAGACGGCACGGACCGCAGCCTTCGGGGCGAGCGCGATGTACCTCCTGATCCCACTGACCTTCTCGGTGCTCGCTCTGCCCCTCGTCAGTGAGGCCACGCGCCCACCGCTCGGACTGGCGGATTGGCCTCGATCCGCCCTCACTCTGCTCGCGGTGTTCATCATCGGTGTCCTGCTGCCCGCGACGGCTCTGCTCCGTGGAATCCGCTCGCTCGTGCGTCCCCCTGCGCGCGTGCTTCTCGCCGCTCTCGCATTCCTGTTCACGCTGATCCGGGGTGTGATCGTCGCGTGGGCCATCGGTCTGGGCGCCAGCGGAGGGAACAGCGAAAGTGCCGTCGGGATGCTGTCCGTGTGGGTGTTGACGACGTCGAATGCCTGGCCCATCCTGGTCACCGCCGGTTGCGTGGCTCTGCCACGCGGGCGTGCGCGCCTCATCACGCTCGCGGCATCCACGGGCGGAGGGCTCCTGCTCCTGATCGTCGCGCTCATCACCGTGCGCATCACCGCACAGGTGTGATCCGGCCTCGATTCGGCGCGGGGAGCATTTCCCTGTAGACTCGGAGGGTTGCAAACGGGGTGTGGCGCAGCTTGGTAGCGCGCTTCGTTCGGGACGAAGAGGTCGCAGGTTCAAATCCTGTCACCCCGACCAGTAACACCGGAAGGCCGCCCTCAGGGGCGGCCTTCTCTGTACCGGGACCGTGCACGAAGGGAACGCATGAGCTCTCTGCTCCCGCCGCCGCGCCGTTTCACCCGGGTATGGGCGCTCGTCCTCAGCGTCCCGTTCCTGATCGGCCTCGCCGCCCTCGCCCTCACGCCGTCGAAGGTCGAGGACTCGATGCCGAACCTGCTCGACGTCCTCCTCACGACCACACACCGTCTCGGCTGGGAGTGGCTCGACTTCACGCGCCTCGAGATCATCGCGAACGTGCTGGTCTTCGTGCCGGTCGGCATCCTCGCCTTCCTGCTCCTCCCCCGCCGCGTGTGGTTCCTCGCACTGTTGGTGGGACCGCTGCTGTCCGCGATGATCGAGACCGCTCAGCGCGTGGCTCTCCCCCACCGCGCGGCGACCGTGAACGATGTCGTGGCCAACTCCACCGGCGCGATCCTCGGCGTCACCGTCGCGCTCGTCTTCACCCTGCTGCTCGCCCCGAGATCCTCTCAGCGTCCACCTTCTAGGCTGGAGACATCATGACCACGCCCACGCTCGTCGCCTTCGATCTCGATGACACGCTCGCCCCTTCGAAGGGTCTGATCGACCCGAGGATCGCCGATCTGCTGCGCGCACTCCTGCGCACCGTCGACGTCGCCATCATCTCCGGCGGCAACGAGGCGCAGTTCCGATCGCAGGTCGTCGCCCGACTCGGCGATGCGGATGCCGCTGACCTCGCGCGCCTGCACCTGCTGCCCACCTGCGGCACCCGCTACCTCCGCCACGACGGCACGGACTTCGCACCGGTCTACGCGCACGATCTCAGCGACGCAGACAAGCAGGCGGCTCTCACGGCTCTGCGCGAGGAGGCCGAGCGCCTCGGGCTATGGGAAGCCGAGCCGTGGGGCGACATCCTGGAAGACCGCGGATCCCAGATCACGTTCTCGGCACTCGGGCAACGCGCGCCGCGCGAGGCGAAGCACGGGTGGGACCCGACGGGCGCCAAGCGGAGCGCTCTGCGGGACGCCGTCGCCGCACGTCTGCCCGGCCTCGAGGTCCGCTCCGGTGGATCGACCTCCATCGACATCACCCAGGCAGGCATCGACAAGGCCTTCGGCATGCGGCAGCTCGCCGAACACACCGGCATCGCCCTCACCGACATGCTGTTCTACGGCGACCGGCTCGATGAGGGCGGGAACGACTATCCGGTGCTCGCGATCGGCGTGCCCTCCATCGCCGTGGAGGGTTGGGAAGACACCGCCGACAGACTCGACGCACTCCTGCTGACCCTCTGATCCACATGGTGTCGTGCGGCACGCCACCACCGCATGGTCCTAGCATGGCGTCATGGATGCCCTCCTGATCGTCATCGTCGTCGCCGCGGTCTCCAGTGCGGCCTGCTGGGTGCTCTCCCTGATCACCCGTGACACCTCCTGGGTCGATCGCGCCTGGTCGATCGTCCCCGTCGCCTATGTGTGGATCTTCGTCGCCGGGGCCTTCGTGAACGGCGAGGGTTCGGCACGCGTCGTCCTGATGGGTGTCCTGGCGACGGCGTGGGGAGCCCGGCTGACCTTCAACTTCGCCCGCAAGGGCGGCTACACCGGGATGGAGGACTACCGATGGGCGATCCTCCGAGGACGCATGCGTCCCTGGCAGTTCCAGATCTTCAACCTGCTGTTCATCATCTGCTACCAGATGGCGCTGCTCGTGCTCATCACGCTGCCGGCTGCCCTCGCCGCCCAGAATCCGTCTGCGCTCACCGGATGGGATGCGCTGTTCATCGCCGCGTTCCTCGCGTTCCTGGTCGGCGAGACGATCGCCGACCAGCAGCAGTGGGTGTTCCATCAGCGGAAGAAGAAGGCGGGCGGCACCCTCCCTCCCGGCTTTGCCACGACCGGACTGTTCCGGTACAGCAGGCACCCCAACTTCTTCTTCGAGCAAGCGCAGTGGTGGGCCTTCTACGCGATCGGTGCGACGGCAGCGGTCACGGGTGGCGCCGGAGTCATCGGCGGCGTGCTGAACCCGACGATCATCGGACCCGCGCTCCTCACCGTGCTGTTCATCGGCTCGACGATCTTCACCGAGTCGATCACCGCGTCGAAGTACCCGGCATACGCCGACTACCGCCGCACGACATCGATGCTCGTGCCGTGGCCTCCGCGCACGCGATCCGTGGCCACGCAGTCCTGAAGCCGGCGCCGACCGGGTATTTACGCCCAGGCAGGCTCTCAGCTCACGCGAGCCTCCGCGGCGGCGCGTGCGACGGGAACCAGCCTGGTCAGCTGGGTCACGTGCGCGGGCTCGAGCTCGGCGAGGGACGCGACACCCAGCAGGCGCATCGTGCGCTCGATCTCGCTGCGCAGGATCGCGATCGTGCGGTCGACGCCCTGACGTCCACCCGCCATCAGACCGTAGAGGTAGGCCCGCCCGATCAGCGTGAAGTCCGCGCCGAGCGCCACCGCGGCGACGATGTCGGCGCCGTTCATGATGCCGGTGTCGATCATGACCGTGAAGTCGTCGCCGACCGCCCGACGCACCTCCGGCAGCAGATGGAAGGGGATGGGCGCGCGGTCGAGCTGACGCCCTCCGTGGTTCGAGAGGACGATGCCGTCGACTCCGGCGTCACGCAGGCGCACCGAGTCCTCGACGTTCTGCACGCCCTTGATGACGATCTTGCCCGGCCAGATGTCGCGGATCACCGCGAGATCGTCGTAGCTGATCGTCGGGTCCATCGCCGCATCCAGCAGCTCCCCCACCGTGCCCCCTGTGGTGCTGAGGGAGGCGAACTCGAGCTTCGGCGTGGTGAGGAAGTCATACCACCACCACGGCCGCGGAATCGCGTTGATGATCGTGCCGAGCGTGAGCTGAGGCGGGATGCTGAAACCGTTGCGCTTGTCACGAAGGCGCGCACCGGCGACCGGTGTGTCGACCGTGAACTGGAGGGTGTCGAAGCCCGCCGCCGCCGCACGACGGGTGAGTTCGTAGGAGATCTCGCGGTCGCGCATGACGTAGAGCTGGAACCAGTTGCGCCCCTGCGGGTTGGCAGCCTTGACACCCTCGATCGAGGTGGTGCCGAGCGTGGAGAGCGTGAACGGGATGCCGGCGGCCGCGGCAGCTCCAGCACCGGCGGTCTCCCCCTCGGTCTGCATCAGGCGCGTGAAACCGGTGGGCGCGATCCCGAAAGGCAGAGCGGACGGACCGCCGAGGATGTCGACGGTCGTGTCGACCGTGGGAGCCGGACGCAGGATGCCGGGATGGAACTCCACGTCCCGGAAAGCCTGACGGGCCCGGGTGAGGGACAGCTCGCCCTCCGCGGCTCCGTCGGTGTAGTCGAAGGCCGCCTTGGGCGTGCGTCGCTTGGCGATCAGGCGCAGGTCGTCGATGGTGAGGGCCCCCTCCAGCCGTCGCTTGCGGCCGTCGAGCTCCGGCTTCTTGAACTTCATCAGCTCGAGGAGTTCGGCGGGGTTCGGGAACTGGCGCTGCACCATGATGTGCCTCTCAGATCTGGGGGTGGATCTCACGGGTGAGGCCCGTGGACGTGTAGTAGCCGGTGATGTGCGTGTGGATCAGGGACCGCGCGGCATCCACGTCACCGGCATCGATCGCGGCGACCAGCGCGCGGTGCTCGGCACGGAGCCGGGCCGACATCGCCTCCCAGTCCGGGATGGTGGCGACACCCGCCTGCACGTAGGACTCGATCGAGGAACGCAGGCCAGCCATCATCGCGGCGATGACCGTGTTGCCGCTGGCCTCGGCGAGCGAGAGGTGCAGCTGAGCGTCGAGGGCGAGGACCTCCGATGGCGAGAGCAGGGGTTCGTCCATCGCGGCGAGCAGTTCCCGCGCGCGGCTCGTGTCACGCTCCGGTGCGCCGGCCATCGCCACCACCACCGCATCCTCGAGCACCAGACGAGTCCGCACGACATCGTCGAGGGGGAAGCCCTGCGCCGCGACCTGAAGCCTCAGCAGCGCCGACATGCCTCCCGTGGGCGTCGCGATCACGATGGCCCCCGACTGCGGGCCGGAACCGGTAGCGGTGCGGATGAGCCCCATCACCTCGAGGACACGGAACGCCTCACGGACGCTCGAACGCCCGACGCCGAGCTCGGTGGCGAGATCCCGCTCGGACGGCAGTCGGTCCCCCGGGCCGAGGCGCGCGTCGAGCAGGTCGCGTTCGATGTGCTCGAGCACGAGGCGCCATGCGCGTGCCGGCTGGTCCGCCATCGATCCTCCTGTGGTCTGACCACAGAGTATCGCGTGTGGTCAGACCACGCAAACAGGGTCGCCGACACACCCGCTGCGCCGGGCGCGGGTGAGGGCGGCGGGCTCAGCCCAGGCGTCCGCCGGATTCCTCGAGATAGCAGGTGCCGCACAGCGACTCGTAAGTGGTCAGCTCGGGCGACGCCGACCCGGTCGCGCCCTCGTCGATGGCGACCTGGTCGCCGTCGAACACGAAGCGCCCGCCCACGACGCGGCCGTTGAACACGGCCTTCCGTCCGCACCGGCAGATGGTCTTGAGCTCCTCCAGCGAGTGCGCGATCGCGAGCAGGCGCGCGGAACCGGGAAAGGCGTGGGTGAGGAAGTCGTTCCGGATGCCGTAGGCGATCACCGGGATACCGTCGACGACGGCGATCCGGAAGAGGTCGTCGACCTGAGTCGGGGTGAGGAACTGCGCCTCGTCGATCAGCAGGCACGCCACGTCGCGCGGGCCTTCGGGAAGCAGCTCGTCGTCGGTCGCATGCTGCATGCGCTCACGATGCTTCGCGAACACCCTTCGTGCATCGTCGTCGGGGGCGATGAGGAAGTCGACCCGGCGTGTGACGCCCAGCCGACTCTCGATCTCGGACGCGCCCTTGGTATCGATCGCCGGCTTCGCGAGCAGCACCCGCTGCCCACGCTCCTCGTAGTTGTAGGCAGCCTGCAGCAGAGCAGTCGACTTGCCCGAGTTCATCGCGCCGTAGCGGAAGTAGAGCTTCGCCACGGGACGATCTCAGACGTTGATGCCGAGGACGGCTGCCGTGGCTTCGGTCGACTTCTCCGCGAGCTCCGGGTTCTCATTCAGCTTCTCACCGAATGTGGGGATCAGGGCACGCAGCTCCGGCTCCCACCCCGGGTACTCGGCCGGGAAGCACTTCTTGAGCAGGTCGAGCATGATCGGGACGGCGGTGGATGCTCCGGGCGACGCCCCCAGCAGGCCCGCGATGGAACCGTCGGCCGCCGCGACGACCTCGGTGCCGAACTGCAGGATGCCACCCTTCTTCGGGTCCTTCTTCATCACCTGGGCGCGCTGACCGGCATCGATGAGGGTCCAGTCCTCATCCTTGGCCGTGGGCATGAAGGTGCGGAGGCTGTCGACCTTCTTGGCGTGGTTCTTCAGCAGCTCGCTCACGAGATACGTGATGAGGTCGGGGTTCTTCACCGCGACCTGCAGCATCGGCAGCAGGTTGTGCGCACGCACCTGGGTGACGATGTCGAGCATCGAGCCGTTCTTCAGGAACTTCGGGCTGAAGGTCGCGAACGGTCCGAACATGAGGGAGGCCTCGCCATCGACGACACGGGTGTCGAGGTGCGGGACCGACATGGGCGGAGCGCCGACCGACGCCTGCGAGTACACCTTCGCCTTGTGCTGAGCGACGATGGTCGGGTTCGTAGTCTTGAGGAACTGCCCGCCGATCGGGAAGACGCCGTAGCCCTTGATCTCGGGGATACCGGAATTCTGCAGCAGCTTGAGCGCCCAGCCACCCGCACCGACGAACACGAAGCGGGCCCTGACCTCGCTCGGGGTGTGACCGATGCTGTTGCGGTACTTGACCAGCCAGGTTCCGTCCTTCTGCTTCTTCAGGCTGCGCACCTCGTGATTCGTGCGCAACGAAACGCCGGCGTCGGTCAGGTGGTCGAAGAGCTGGTGCGTGAGGGAGCCGAAGTCGACATCGGTACCGGCGGGCACACGCGTCGCAGCGAAGGGCTCGCCCTTGCGCCGCTGCTGCATGAGCAGCGGCGCCCACTTGTTGATGACGCGAGAGTCCTCGCTGTACTCGATGCCCGCGAACAGCGGCTGCTTCTTCAGCACCTCGTAGCGGTTCTTGAGGTAGGCGACGTCCTTCTCGCCCCGCACGAACGTCATGTGCGGTGTCGCGTTGATGAAGGTCGACGGCTCGTCGAGCACGCCCCGCTCCACCAGAGACGACCAGAACTGACGGCTCTGCTGGAACTGCTCGTTGATCGACACCGCCTTGGCGGGGTCGAGGGGAGCGTCGCCCTGCTGGGGCATGTAGTTCAGCTCGCACAGGGCGGCGTGGCCCGTGCCGGCGTTGTTCCACGGGTTGGAGCTCTCCTGAGCCACCTCGGAGAGTCGCTCGAAGGCGACGATCTTCCACTCCGGCTGCAGCTCGTGCAGGAGAGTACCCAGGGTGGCGCTCATGATGCCACCGCCGATCAGGACGACATCGACGTTTTCAGTCACCGAGCCAGTCTAGTTCGCGGGCGCGCTGCCGCCGACCATGCGGCCGGTTCCACCAGACCTCTTCCACATGACGGGGATACCGTCAGGCTATGACCGCCAGGCGCTCGGCCAGGATCTCGGCGATCTGCACCGCGTTCAGCGCGGCGCCCTTGCGCAGGTTGTCATTGCTGAGGAACAGCACGAGCCCCTTGCCCTCGGGGGCGGACTGGTCGGCACGGATGCGACCCACGAAGCTCGGGTCCTGCCCCGCAGCCTGCAGCGGCGTCGGCACCTCGTCGAGCACGACGCCGGGAGCGGAGCTCAAGACCTCGCGTGCACGCTCGGGCGTGATGTCGTCGGCGAACTCGACGTTGATCGACAGCGAGTGCCCGGTGAAGACCGGTACGCGCACGCAGGTGCCGGCGACGCGAAGATCGGGGAGTTCGAGGATCTTGCGGCTCTCGTTGCGGAGCTTCTTCTCCTCGTCCGTCTCGTTGTCGCCATCCTCGACGAGGTTGCCGGCGAAAGGGATGACATCGAACGCGATGGGCGCGATGTACTTCTCCGGCTCGGGGAAGTCGACCGCGGATCCGTCGTGCACGAGGCGCAGGGTGTCGCCCTGGGCCAGCACTCCCTCGACCTGACCGAGGAGCTCCTGGGCACCGGCGAGACCGGACCCGGAGACGGCCTGGTAGGTGGAGACGATCAGACGCTCGAGACCGGCCTCCGCGTGCAGCGCCTTCAGCACGGGCATCGCGGCCATCGTGGTGCAGTTCGGGTTCGCGATGATGCCCTTGGGGCGCTCGTCGATCGCGTGCGGGTTGACCTCGCTGACCACGAGCGGCACCTCGGGGTCCATGCGCCAGGCGCTGGAGTTGTCGACGACCACGGCGCCGGCTGCGGCGAATCGGGGTGCGTAGGCACGGCTCGCCGTGGCACCGGCCGAGAACAGGGCGATATCGATCCCCGCAGCGTCCGCGGTCTCGACGTCTTCCACGATGACGGTGGCGCCGCCGAACTCGATCGTCGTGCCGGCAGAGCGCGCGGACGAGAACAGCCGCAGATCGCGGATCGGGAACGACCGCTCGGCGAGAATCTCGCGCATCACGGTGCCCACCTGGCCGGTGGCGCCGACGATGGCGACGGAGAGTCCTGAATCGGAGATGCGGGTCATGATGTTCCTTGGCGTCGTGCGGTACTGCGTACGAGGCTTCGGGCGCGGCGTCGGGGTGCTGAGGCTGCGCCTGGCGCCGGTGTCAGGGTTGCGGTGAGTCTACCGCGACCGGAAGGAGTGCCGGCTCTCCGCTCCCCGCACTCGAGTCGTCGGCAGGA
The DNA here is from genome assembly GCF_005502545.1 of Microbacterium sp. Beta. Lineage (NCBI taxonomy): Bacteria > Bacillati > Actinomycetota > Actinomycetes > Micrococcales > Microbacteriaceae > Microbacterium > Microbacterium sp. Beta. The sequence continues at coordinate 24,131 of NZ_SCOG01000019.1, read as the reverse complement.
AAACGAGGGGGAACGGCAGAGATCAGCGGCCGGTGCCGGCGTGGACCGTGGCCTCGGCGTCGCCGTCGAGCCCATAGGCGGTGTGCACGGTGCGAGCGGCCTCGGTGAGGTCGGTGTCGCGGAGCACCACGGAGATGCGGATCTCGGAGGTCGAGATCATCTCGATGTTGATTCCTCCGGCGGAGAGCGCCTCGAAGAGCGTCGCGGAGACGCCGGAGTGCGTGCGCATGCCGGCCCCGACGACCGAGAGCTTGCCGATCTGGTCGTCGTGGATCAGGTTCTGGAACCCGACCTCGGTCTGCTCCCCCGCGAGGGCCTTGAGGGCACCGGCGGCATCCGCCTTCGGCACAGTGAAGGAGATGTCGGTGCGTCCGGTCGCCGACACATTCTGCACGATCATGTCGACGTTGGCGCCCGACTTCGCGACGATCTTGAAGATCTCGGCGGCCTTGCCCGGCACGTCGGGCACGCCCGCGACCGTGATCTTGGCCTGGCTGAAGTCGGTGGCGACGCCGGCGACGATCGGTTCTTCCATGACTGCTCCCTCGGCTTCGCGAGGGTTCTTCATGCCCTCGCCCAGAACGTACGTGCCCTCGGACGACGAGAAGGTCGACCGAGCGTGAATGAGGACCCCGTGGCGGCGTGCGTACTCGACGGCGCGGATGTACAGCACCTTGGCCCCGTTGGCTGCGAGCTCGAGCATCTCCTCGCTCGAGACGTGGTCGAGCTTCTGCGCCTTCGGGATCACACGCGGATCGGCGGTGAAGATGCCGTCGACGTCGCTGTAGATCTCGCACACGTCGGCGTCGAGCGCGGCGGCGAGCGCGACGGCGGTGGTGTCGGATCCTCCACGACCGAGGGTCGTGATGTCGCGGGTGTCGCGGTTGAAGCCCTGGAACCCGGCCACGATCACGATCGCCCCTTCGTCGAGGGCTTCACGCAGGCGCACCGGCGTCACGTCGACGATGCGGGCGGCACCGTGCTGCGAGTCGGTGATCATGCCCGCCTGGCTGCCGGTGAAGGAGCGCGCCTCGAAGCCCATCGAGTGGATCGCCATGGCCAGCAGCGCCATCGAGATGCGCTCTCCGCTGGAGAGCAGCATGTCCAGCTCGCGCGGAGCAGGGATCGGTGCGACCTCGTTCGCGAGGTCGAGCAGCTCGTCGGTGGTGTCGCCCATGGCGCTCACGGCGACCACGACGTCGTGTCCTGCGCGACGCGTGTCGACGATGCGCTTGGCGACGCGCTTGATGCTCTCTGCGTCGGCGACGGATGAGCCGCCGTACTTCTGCACGATGAGGGCCACGATCACTCCCTGGGATGATGGGCGGATCCGCCCACGCTCATTCTACGATCGGCGCGTATGCCCCGCCGCGCATGTGACACCTGCCGGGTGCGCGGCGAGCAGGCGTCAGAGCGAGGGCGGGAGCGCCTGGGGCGAGACCGGACGGAGGCGGCCGCCGGTGGCAGCGAACCAGCATCCGACGATGATCAGCGGGAAGCCGAGCAGCAGACCGGGAGTCAGGGGTTCGGCGAGGACGATGGCACCGAGGATGATCGCGACCACCGGATTCACGTAGGTGAACAGCGGGGCGCGCACAGGTCCGACCTCACGGATGAGCGCGAAGAACGCCAGGAACGCCACCGCCGTGCAGATCACTGCGAGTGCGAGAAGCGCGACGATCGACGGCAGCGTGGGCACCTCGTGCTGGGTGAGCGCTCCGATCGGCAGATAGAGGATCCCGATCATCAGCAGGGACAGGGTGATGGTGCCGAGCGAGGGGACGTCGTTGAGCTTGCGCGCCACGATGAACGGCGCGATCGCGTACAGCACGGCGACCAGGAGCACCTCACCAGCGGCGAGAAGGCTGACCTCGCCGCCGAAGAGTCCAGGACCGGCGACCACGACTGCCACGCCGACGAAGCCGACCAGCAGTCCGATGCCGCGGGCGGGCCTCAGCACTCCGCGGTCACCGCCGCCCAGGGCGATCAGGGCGGCGAACAGCGGCACCGTCGCCACGAGCAGACCGGTCATGCCCGAGGGCAGCGTCATCTCGGCATGCCCGAGCAGCACGAAAGGCCCTGCCATCTCGACGGCACCGAAGGCGAGCACCCAGGGCCAGTGCTTCAGAGCGGCTCGCAGCGCTCCGCTGCGGATCGCGAAGGGCAGCAGTAGGAGAGCCGCGATGAGAGTGCGCCCCGCCACGATCGCCGGCGGGGAGAACGACTCGACCGCGACGCTGATGAACAGATACGGCACTCCCCACAGCAGCGCCATGGCCCCGAAGAGGAGCCAGCCGCGCCGCGAGAAGCCCGCGTTCGGGCTCACAGGATGCGCCGGCCCTCGAAGGCACGACCGAGGGTGACCTCGTCGGCGTACTCGAGGTCTCCGCCGACGGGCAGCCCGGAAGCGAGGCGGGAGACCGTGATCTGCATCGTCGTGAGCAGACGGCTGAGGTAGCTCGCGGTCGCCTCCCCCTCGAGGTTCGGGTTGGTGGCGAGGATGACCTCCTGCACCGTGCCGTCGGCGAGGCGTGTCATCAGCTGGGCGATGCGCAGATCGTCCGGACCGATGCCGGCGATGGGGCTGATCGCTCCGCCGAGCACGTGGTAGAGCCCGCGGAACTCCCTGGTGCGCTCGATCGCCGCGACGTCTTTCGCGTCTTCGACCACGCAGATCAGCGCCTGGCTGCGGCGCGGATCGCGGCAGATGGCGCAGCGCTCCTGCTCGGCGACGTTGCCGCAGACCTCGCAGAACCGCACGCGGGTACGGATCTCGCCGAGCAGCTCGGCGAGACGCGCGACATCGAACGTCGGCGTCTGCAGGATATGGAATGCGATGCGCTGGGCGGACTTGGGCCCGATACCGGGAAGCCGTCCGAACTCGTCGATCAGCTCTTGGACGATGCCGTCATACATCAGGAGAACCTCGTCGGGGGCTCGTAGGGCTCTTCGCGCACGAACGTCGCGCCGAGCACCTGGCGGATCACGGCCTCACCGTAGCGCTGCACTCCCCCGGCGGAGGGCTGGCGCTCGACGACGACCGGCGGGGCGGCGGCGACAGCGGTGCGCTGCGTCTGCGGCGCGGACCGCGCAGGAGACGCCTGCCGCGGGAGCGGCGACTCTGCGGGCGGCTCGTACGAAGGGTCGTACGGCGGCTCATCGTCGAAGGCCGGAGCCTCGTCATCGCCGGGCAGCGGGGGCTCGTCTCGGTCCACGGCACCGTCGGAGGGGGGCGCGGGAGCCGAAGCGGCAGCCTCGACCTCTTCGGGCTCGTCGTCGACGGCGAGGGGCGCCGTCGGAACCGGAGCCTGGTTCACCGGCCGCTCGGTCGCGGTCGGGATCGGCGCGACAGCCCATTCCGTCACCGCCGAGGCGGAGGCGCTGCGGGACTGCGGACGGGGGGAACCCGCTGACGCAGGCTCCGATGCGGGAGCGGCATCCGCCGGCGTCGACGCCCCTGACGGCGAGGGCTGACGCGGAGCACCTCCCGCCGGCATGGGCGCCGGCAGGTACTTCACGCGCACGCCGAGCTCGTTCTCGATCGCCGACCGCAGGTGATCGGAGGGACCGGAGCCGGGGGTCGTGCCCTTGAACTTCGCCACATCGTGCTGGCTGGTGAACCCGAGGGTCAACACCTCGGTCTCGGTGACGTAGGCAAGCGGCTGCACGGCCGTGGCCAGCAACCAGGACGTGCGGCTGATGCTCTCGAGACGCGTGAGCACCGCCGGCCACGCTGCACGGATCCGCTCGAAGGTGACCGGCCCCTGCGGTGCGGTGACCTCGGGGGTTGCTGCTTCGGGAGCGACGCCGGCGGTCTCGTCTGCGCCTCGCGCGCCTTCTCCCTGCTCGTCTGCCGGGCGCTGATCGGCAGGGGCGGACTCCGCCGCGGTGGGCGCCGGTGCCGCGGGCTCCGCTGCAGCGGCGGCGGGCGCCCCCGAAGGAGCGGCGGACGGAACCGATGCAGTTGGCGCCGGAGCTGGGGCTGCCGGGGGTGCAGACGGTGCTACCGCTGCCGGGGCCGGAGTTGCCAGGGCCGGAGCTGCCGGGGCTGGGGCTGCCGCGGCCGGAGCAGCAGTCGGACGGGCGGAAGCCGTGGCCGCGCGCTCGCCTCCAGCCACGGGCGCCGACGCGGCGGTGTCGGTCGCTCCGGCGAGGACGCGCGCGACCATGAGCTCGAGGTGCAGCCGTGGCGAGGTGGCACCGGACATGTCGTCGAGGGCGGCGCTGACCACATCGGCCGTGCGCGAGAGCCTGGCGGAGCCGAATGCGTCGGCCTGAGCCCGCATGCGCTCCAGGTCGTCTTCCGCGACCCCGCGCAGGACGGCGGAGGCTCCGGGCCCGACCGCCGCGATCACGATGAGGTCGCGCAGACGCTCGAGCAGGTCGTCGACGAAGCGGCGAGGGTCCTGGCCGGTCTGCACCACGCGGTCGATCGCGGGGAAGGCGGATGCGGCGTCGCCGGCCGCGAGCGCGTCGACGATCTCGTCGAGCAGCGCAGCGTGCGTGTATCCGAGCAGGGCGACAGCGCGCGCGTAGCCCACCGTGACCGTCTCGGACCCGGCCGGAGCGTCCGACCCGGCGATCAGCTGGTCGAGGAGCGAGAGGGTGTCACGCGGCGAACCGCCTCCCGCGCGGACCACGAGCGGGAGCACACCCTGCTCGACGATCACGCCCTCCTCGGCGCACAGCTTGGCGACGTACTCGAGCATCGCGGCAGGCGGCACGAGTCGGAACGGATAGTGGTGGGTGCGCGAGCGGATGGTGCCGAGCACCTTCTCGGGCTCGGTGGTCGCGAAGATGAACTTGACGTGCTCCGGCGGCTCTTCGACGAGCTTCAGCAGCGCGTTGAACCCCTGGGGCGTCACCATGTGCGCCTCGTCGAGGATGAAGATCTTGTAGCGGTCGCGGCTCGGGGCGAAGGTGGCCCGCTCACGCAGGTCGCGCGCGTCGTCGACGCCGTTGTGGCTCGCGGCGTCGATCTCGACCACGTCGAGCGATCCACCGCCGGCGCGCGACAGCTCGACGCAGCTCGGGCACACTCCGCAGGGCACGTCGGTAGGCCCCTCGGCGCAGTTCAGGCACCGCGCCAGGATGCGCGCAGACGTCGTCTTCCCGCACCCGCGAGGACCGGAGAACAGGTAGGCGTGGCCGACCCGGTCGCCTCGCAGCGCCGTCATCAGCGGATCGGTCACCTGGGACTGCCCGATCATCTCGCCGAATGCTTCGGGGCGGTAGCGGCGGTAGAGGGCTGTGGTCACCACAACAGCCTACGGCGTGCCACCGACCTTCGGCGGGCCGAGCGGTCAGTCGATCGGTTCGATCACCGGGATCGCCGTGGTGATCACGGGAACGGACGCCGACATGCGCGTCCCGTCCTCGCGTCGGGCGTCGGCGAACTGCCGGAGGGTCGGCCGTCCGGGGATCAGCGGACCCTGATCGGCGAGCGGCACGACGACCTCATCCTCCACCGTCGCGATGTAGGCCGTGTCCCGCACGCTGAAGGGCACGGGCGGCCCGTTGCGCACTTCCACGCGGAGCTCGTCCTTCGTCACCGTCACCCTCAAGGTCGACCCCTGCCACTGCAGCGGGAACGACAGCGACGGCCATCCGGCAGGGAGCCTCGGGTCGAAGCTGAGGTCGCCGGCGTAGTCGCGCATACCGCCGAAACCGCACACCAGCGCTGTCCATACCCCGCCCGCCGACGCCACGTGCACGCCGTCAGCCGCGTTGTGGTGCAGGTCGTGCAGGTCGACGAACAGCGACTGCTCGAAGTACTTCTGCGCGAGGTCCTGGTACCCCACCTCGGCCGCCAGGATCGACTGCACGACGGCCGACAGCGTCGAGTCGCCGGTGGTCAGCGGGTCGTAGTAGTCGAAGTCGGCCTTCTTCTCCTCCGGCGTGAAGTGATTGCCCTGCAGGAACAGCGCGAGCACGACATCCGCCTGCTTGAGCACCTGGAACCGGTAGATCACCAGAGGGTGGAAGTGCAGCAGGAGCGGACGCTGTTCGGCCGGGGTGTTGGCGAGGTCCCAGACCTCGCGCTCGAGGAACAGCGAGTCCTGCGGGTGGATGCCGAGCCCCTCGCTGTAGGGGATGTACATCGCCTCGGCCGCGCGGTCCCAGGCCTCGGCCTCTCCTGGTCCGAGTCCCGTGCGATCGACGAGCTTCACGTAGTCCTCGGGATAGCTCTCGCGGATCTCGCGCACGACCTTGGCCGCGTAGCGGAGGTTGTAGCGCGCCATGACGTTCGTGTACAGGTTGTCGTTGACGACCGTCGTGTACTCGTCAGGGCCGGTGACGCCATGGATGTGGAACGTGTCGATCCCGTCGCCCGCCCCGGTCTCCTCGACCAGACGCGAAGCACGCCAGAACCCGAGCGTCGCCCACAGCCGCGCGGTCTCGATCGCGATGTCCGCGCCCTCGCGGCGCAGGAACTCCTCGTCCCCGGTGGCACGCACGTACTTGCCGAGCGCGAAGCTGATGTCGGCGTTGATGTGGTACTGCGCGGTGCCGGCGGCGTAGTAGGCGGAGGCCTCCTCGCCATTGATCGTGCGCCACGGGAACAGGGCTCCCGCCTCGTTGAGCTGGGCCGCCCTGCGCCGTGCGGCCGGCAGCATCCCCACCCGTGCGCGGAGGGCGTTGTAGGCCCATCGGGGCGACGTGTAGGTGAGGAAGGGGAGCACGTAGATCTCGGTGTCCCAGAAGTAGTGGCCGCTGTATCCCGAACCCGAGACGCCCTTGGCCGGCACTCCGGCGCCGTCGGCGCGCGCCGATGCCTGAGCGAGCTGGAAGAGGCACCAGCGGGTGGCCTGCTGCAGGTCGTCCCGTCCTCCGATCTGCACGTCGCTGCGGTCCCAGAACGCGTCCAGCCACTCCCTCTGACGACGGAACACCGTCTCGACGCCCTCGTCCGCAGCCCGATCGAGCGTGCGCCGGCACCGGTCGACCAGCTCCCTCGGGGGCACGCCACGCGACGTGTGGTAGCTGACGAGCTTGGTCACGGTGATCGGCACACCGGCCTTCGCCTGCACGCGGAAGACGTTCTTCGCGATGTCGGGCTCGACGAGCGTGCGGGCGTTGAACTCGTTCTCGGTCTCCACCACGTGGTCGGCGACCACCGCGACCGTCATCCCCGAATCGGCGACGCGGTAGGACAGCGCAGAGCGCAGCCCGTCCTGCCAGTGCTCGGCGGGCTCCAGCACGCGATCGGCGATCTTCTCGGCCTTGCGGGGGTCGAACGCCGCGGCCTTGGTGCCGATCGGCGTACCGGCGTAGACGCCAGCGCCGTCCTGCCTGTTCAGCAGCTGGCAGCTGATCGTGACCGGCGCATCCGCGTTCTCCACCACGACCTCGAGTCGCAGTACCGCGAGGTGGCGCTCCTCGAAGCTCACGATCCGCTCGTCACGCATCCGCACCCGCTTGCCCGACGGCGTCTCCCACACGACGAAGCGCTCGAGCACGCCGGTGCGCAGGTCGAGGGTGCGACGGTACTCGCGCACGTCGGCGTCGTCGAGCGAGATCGGCTCGTCGTCGACGTACACCCGCATGACCTTGGCATCCGGTGCGTTGACGATCGTCTGCCCGACCTCGGCGAAGCCGTAGGCCTGTTCGGCATGGCGGATCGGCCACGTCTCGTGCAGCCCGTTGATGAAGGTGCCGTGCTCCTGGGCGCCGCGACCCTCGATGTGGTTGCCGCGCAGACCCAGGTAGCCGTTGCCGACCGAGAACAGCGTCTCGCCGACGCCTTCCTCCGAGTAATGCGTGTCGATCAGACGCCACGGGTCGACGGGGAAGCGGTCGCGATCGATCATGCGGACTCCGGGGTCTCGGTGCGGGAGGCGGGAAGGAAGACGGCGAGGTCGCCGACGACGACGGTCGCACCGGCGGCCCGGAGGGCGTCTGCGCCCGTGCCCCGGTCGACGCCGACGACGGTCGCGAAACCGGCTGCGGCGGCGGAAGCGGCGCCGGACGTGGCGTCTTCGACGGCTACGGCGCGGGCCGGGTCGACGCCGAGGGCGGCGGCACCGGCGGCGAACATGTCGGCTGCGGGCTTGGAGGCCAGACCATCGCGCTCGGCGACGACGCCATCGACCACGATGCGGAAGAAGGAGCGGATGCCGGCGGCGCCGAGGACCTCTTCGGCGTTCTTGGAGCTCGAGACCACCCCGAGCGGGATTCCGGCCTCGTGCAGAGCCTCGACGAGGGCGAGCGAACCGGGATACGCAGCGATGCCCTGACCGCGCAGCGATGCGGCGAACGCGGCGTTCTTGCGGTTGCCGATACCGCACACGGTCTCGGCTGAGGGGTCGTCGTCGACGTCGCCCCATGGCAGCTCGACGTTGCGACTGCGCATCAGGCTCGCCACGCCGTCGTAGCGCTTCTTGCCGTCGACGTAGTCGTAGTAATCGGCATCGGTGTACGGCGGAGTGATGCCCCATCGGGCGAAGACGTCGTCGAAGACGGCCTTCCACGCACGCATGTGCACCTCGGCCGTGGGGGTCAGCACGCCGTCGAGGTCGAACAGCACGCCGTCAGCGTGGAACAGGTCGGGCAGTGCTTCGGGCACAGAGCCTCCAGGAGAAGGGCGATCGTCGGGCCGGCACCTCTCCGTGCCACTGTGCAAGCGTAATGCGGTGACGCGCCACGGGGTAACCCCCGAGAGCGGATCAGAGCAGCTCGGCCGTCTGCCTGGCGATCTGCAGTTCCTCGTCGGTGGGCACCACCAGCACCGTGACGCGAGACGCATCCGTGGAGATGCGCCGGATGCCCCGCTCGCGCGCCTCGTTCCTCGCCCCGTCGATCTCCACACCGGCGAACCCGAGCGTCGCCATGGCCGCAGCGCGCACCGGGGCCGCGTTCTCGCCCACACCGGCCGTGAAGGCGATGACGTCCACTCCCCCGAGCTGTGCGATGTAGGCACCTGCGTACGCACGCAGGCGGTGCACGTAGACGTCGAAGGCGAGGATCGCCGCGTCGTCCTCGGCCTCGACACCGGCGAGGATGTCGCGCATGTCACTGCGCCCCGCGAGGCCGGCGAGCCCGCTGCGGGTGTTGAGCAGGGAATCGAGGTCGTCGATCGACAGGCCGGCGCGGCGCGACAGGTGCACGAGCGCCGCCGGGTCGATGTCTCCGGAGCGTGTGCCCATGACCAGGCCCTCGAGCGGCGTGAGGCCCATCGAGGTCTCCACCGACCTGCCGCCGTCGATCGCGGTCACCGACGCGCCGTTGCCGAGGTGGAACACCAGCTGACGGAGCTCGGAGATGTCGCGGCCGAGGAACGCGGCAGCCGACTCGCTCACGTACTGGTGGCTCGTGCCGTGGAAGCCGTAGCGTCGCACCCGATGCTCCGCGGCGAGCGCGGCGTCGATCGCATAGGTGTAGGCGGCGGGCGGGAGCGTCTGGTGGAAGGCGGTGTCGAACACCGCGACGTGCGGCACCTCGTCGAACACCGCCCGCGCGGCACGGATACCGGCGAGGTTCGCGGGGTTGTGCAGCGGCGCGAGCACCGCGAGCTCGTCGATCTGACGTTCCACGTCGGCGTCGATGAGGGTCGGGGCGTAGAAGCGCGCCCCACCGTGGACGACGCGATGCCCGACCGCGACGGGGCGGTGGTCGTCGAGCGAGGGGCCGTGAGCGGCGAACTGCTCTCGCATCACCTCGAACGCCTCAGCGTGGTCGGCGATCGGCCGCTCGCTGCGGAAGGTGGCATCGAGCATCGTCGGCACGGCATCGCCGTCGACGACGGGGCGCACGGTGTGGGCGACCGGGCTGGCCTGCTGACCGATGCGCTCGATCAGTCCGCTCGTGAGGAGGTTCTCCTGCTCGATGTCGATCAGGCTGTACTTCAGTGACGAGGATCCGCTGTTGATGACCAGGATGGCGCTCATGCCGGGTCCTCCGTCTGCTCTGTCGTCCGCTCTGCTCCCTGCGCCTGGATGGCCGTGATCGCCACCGTGTTGACGATATCGGCGACGAGGGCACCACGGGAGAGATCGTTGATGGGCTTGTTGAGGCCCTGCAGCACCGGTCCGATCGCGACGGCGCCGGCCGAGCGCTGCACGGCCTTGTACGTGTTGTTGCCGGTGTTGAGGTCGGGGAAAACGAACACGGTCGCCCTGCCCGCCACGGCAGAGTCGGGGAGCTTGGCCTTGGCCACTGCCGCGTCCGCCGCCGCGTCGTACTGGATCGGGCCCTCGACGGGAAGCTCGGGGGCGCGCTCGCGCACGAGAGCCGTGGCCGCGCGCACCTTGTCGACATCGGCACCGGAGCCGGACTCCCCCGTCGAGTACGAGAGCATCGCCACCCGTGGATCGATGCCGAACTGCCGGGCGGTCGTCGCCGACGTGACCGCGATGTCGGCGAGCTGCTCGCTGGTGGGGTCGGGGATCACGGCGCAGTCGCCGTAGACGAGCACGCGGTCGGCGAGCGCCATCAGGAACACGCTGGAGACCACGTTCACACCCGGCTTGGTCTTGATGATCTCGAACGACGGGCGGATCGTGTGCGCCGTGGTGTGCGCGGCGCCGGACACCATGCCGTCGACGAGTCCGAGATGCACCATCATGGTGCCGAAGTACGACACGTCGGTCACGGTGTCGGCGGCCTGAGCGATGGTGATCCCCTTGTGCGCCCGCAGCCGTGCGTACTCCGCGGCGAAGCGCTCGACGAGGCCGGGGTCGTTGGGACTGAGCACCTGAGCCGCAGCGATGTCGATCCCCAGCTCGGCCGCCCGACCACGGATGGCCGCCTCGTCGCCGAGGATCGTCAGATCGGCCACCTCTCTCGCCAGCAGCGTCGCCGCGGCGCGGAGGATGCGGTCGTCGTCCCCTTCCGGCAGCACGATGCGACGGCGGTCCGCGCGGGCGCGCTCGATGAGTCCGTACTGGAACATCAGCGGCGTCACCACGTGCGCTTCCGCGAGCCCGAGCTGCTCCGTCAGTTCCGTGATGTCGACGTGGGCCTGGAAGAGGGCGAGCGCACGGTCGTACCGTGTTCGCGAGTCGGCGGAGATGCGTCCTCGAGTGCTCATCACCCGGACCGCCGTGTCGTAGGTGCCCAGATCGGTGGTGATGATCGGCACCGACGACGCGAAGCCGTCGAGCAGCTGCACGATGGGCTCAGGCAGCGGGAACGGTCCGTTCAGGATGATGCCGGCGATGCGCGGGAAGGTGCCGGACGAATCGGCCAGCAGTGCGGCGAGCAGCACCTCGGTACGGTCGGCGGGGATCACCACCACGGCCTCTTCGGTGAGCCGCGGCAGCACATTGACCATCGACATGCCGGCGACGACGATCGTCAGCGCCTCTCGCGTCAGCCGGTCGTCATCGCCTTTGAGCAGCGTGCCGTCGACGGCGGCGAGGATGCCGCGGATCGAGGGCGCGACCAGTGCGCGGTCCTCGGGGATCGCCCACACGGGTGTGCTCTCGGCCGGCAGGGCTGCGTGCACGGCAGCGACGATGTCGTCGAGCGCTGCGGGATCGGCGCGGTTCACGGCGACGGCGAACAGCTCCGCACGCTCCTCCGCGAGCTCGGACAGGGCGAGAGCGGCGATCTGCGCGATCGCCGCAGCCGGACGAGCCGTCGTCGTGCCCAGCTGCTCGGCCTGACGCTGTTGGTCGCGGCCGCTGAGCACGAGCAGCACCGGCGCGCCGAGGTTCGCCGCGATCCTGGAGTTGAAGCCGAGCTCGGCGGGACTCGCCACATCGGTGTAGTCGCTGCCGACCACGACCACGGCGTCGCACTGCGCCTCGACGGCCTTGAATCGCGCCACGATCGTCGACAGCGCGGCCTCGGGGTCGGCGCGCACATCGTCGTAGGTGACGCCGATGCAGTCGTCGTAGTCGAGGTTCACCCCGTCGTGGGCGAGCAGGAGCTCCAGGATCTCGTCTCGTTCCGTGACCGACCGGGCGATGGGCCGGAACACGCCGACCCGCGGCGAGACGCGCATCAGGGCATCGAGAGCCCCGAGGGCGATCGTCGACTTGCCGGTATGGCCTTCGGCCGAGGTGATGTAGATGCTCTGCGCCACGGCTTCAGCTTAGGCGCGGCGTCGATGAACGCACCGAGCGTCGCACCGGATCAATTGCCTGGCGTCACTCGCACGGTCCGGACAGGGCGTCGACGACAGCCGTGGCGTCGGCCCCGAACCGGGAGTAGTAGTCGCGATCGGTGTTGATCTGCACCCGATGGATCGCGTGCGACGGCTCCATCGTCTGCCAGTCGGGGAGCCGTCCGAGCCGCTCGAAGAACAGCGTCGTCGCCGTCGCGGGATCCATCCTCTGCTCGGCGCTGCCCCACCACTCCTGCTGCTGGAACAGTCCGATGCTGGTGGTGCGCGAACCGTCGGGGTTTGTGAATCCGCGCGTCTCCCAGTCGCCGTAGTCGATGTTGCGCAGGCTGCTCTCGCCCATCGCCGTCATCACACCGAGGATCTGCCCGTCCCGTCCGAAGCCGAGCGCCCCCGCCGTGCGGATGATCGTGGCGGCGTTCTCGAGCTGCTCGCCGCTCCAGCCCTCGATCCCCGCCGCGGGGAACGTCTGCGGATCGTCGATGCAGATCGGTGCGGGATCGCGCGCGAGACCGAGCGGGATCAGGACGAAGAGGCCGACGGCCACGATGAGCGCACCGGCGGAAAGCAGAAGGCGCTGCGCGATCTTCCGGCGCCGGAGGCGATTCGCCGCCTGGCGTCGAGCACCGGGCTTGCGCCGGCGCTTCGCGGTTCCTCGCCGCGTCGTCTTCCTCGCCGCCGGCTTGCGCTTCGCCCGCGACGCCGGTGCGGCACTCATACGGGCAGGGCTCCGCGCTCGGCTCTCGGGCGGCGACCGACGAAGGCGGCCACGCCGCCGCCGATGGCGCCGAACAGGTGCCCCTGCCAGGAGATGCCCTCGGCGACACCGAAGACGCCGGCGAACATCGATCCCCCGTACACCCCGATCACGACCACGGCGATCACGGCGTACAGGATGCGGTGCGCGACGCGGCCGGGGGCGAACACCCGCATGACGACATAGCCGAAGTAGCCGAACACCAGCCCCGATGCGCCGACCGTGAGTGTGCCCGGCGCGTTGAACACCCAGGTGCCGATGCCGCCGACGAGCGCGACGACGGCCGTGACGGCCCAGAACCGGCGGGTGCCCTCCACGGCGACGAGGCACCCGAGCACCAGGAACGGCACCGAGTTCGCGATGAGATGCTGCCAGTTCGCGTGCAGGAGTGGCCCGAGCACGATGCCCCCGAGTCCGGAGGCGTCCCAGGAGCGCAACCCGAAGCCGGTGAAGGAGCCGGGGAGGATCGCGTCGGCGAACTGCACGACCCACATGGCCACGAGCAGCAGCACCGGTGAGGCGAATCGGCCGAGCGGGTGCTGCGCCTGAGGCGGGGTGACGGTCACCGGACGATTGTCGCAGGTGCAGCCAGGAGACGACTGAGCGTCGGACGGACCCGCCCGCCGGAAATGAAAGTGACCCTCCGCGCACCCAGCAGAGCCCGGTTACCCTTGCTGCGTTTCCGCCCTGGGGGAATTGGCCTGGATGCCGCCACGCGGAGAGCCGTCAACCATCCTAACCCGACCGGCGCCGCGTTTCGAACCGCGCTCCCCTGCGCGCCTATCCGGTGCACGCATCCTCAGGGGAACCTGCCAGAGCGGCGCATCGTGCGCAGGGTTACGATCGAGTGACGCGCACCGCAGCGCCGCGATGTGAGAGGGAACGCATGCCAGAGAACGCCCCCCTGATGCCGGTGACGATCGACGCCGAACGCTTCGCCGCGCAGACGTCGGCCATCCTCGGTTCGATCGGCCAGGTCATCGACGGGAAACCGGATGCGGTGCGCAGCGCTCTCGTATGCCTGCTCGCCGAAGGGCACCTGCTCATCGAGGACGTTCCCGGCGTGGGGAAGACGATGCTCGCCAGGGCTCTCGCCGCCAGCGTGGACGCGACGGTGCGACGCATCCAGTTCACCCCGGATCTGCTGCCGGGCGACGTCACGGGCGTCTCGGTCTACAACCCGGTCGACCGCGAGTTCGAGTTCAAGCGCGGTGCCGTGTTCGCGCACATCGTGATCGCCGACGAGATCAACCGCTCCTCCCCCAAGACGCAGTCCGCCCTGCTGGAGGCGATGGAGGAGGGCCAGGTCACGGTCGACGGCTCCACCCACCAGCTCCCCCAGCCGTTCCTGGTCGTCGCGACCCAGAACCCCCTGGAGATGGAGGGCACGTACGCCCTCCCCGAAGCGCAGCGCGATCGGTTCATGATGCGCATCTCGATGGGATACCCCGACGCCGCGGCCGAGGCCCTCATGCTGCGCCAGCGTGACGTGGTGAGCCCGCTCGCCGCCGTCTCGCCCGTCGCCGATGCGTCCTCGATCTCGCAGCTCATCGCATGGGCACGGTCCGTGCACGTCGCGCCGGCCCTCGAGGAGTACACGGTCGCCCTCGCGCAGGCGACGCGCAACGACCCGAACCTCCACCTCGGCGCCAGCCCCAGGGCCACGCTGCAGCTAGTCAGGGCGGCGAAGGTGTGGGCGGCGCTCGACGGCCGCGACTACGTGATCCCCGATGACATCACTGCCCTGCTCATCCCGGTCCTCGCGCACCGTCTGCTTCCGGCGCGCGGCGCACATCGCACGGGAGCCCAGCCCGTCGAGGCCGCTCTCACCCAGATCGTCGAGCGGGTGCGCGTACCCGTCGCGACCCGTTCCTGACACACCGATCATGCGACGACGACGAGCCCTCACCGGTCGCGGCGCCGGAGCGCTCGTCGCCGCGCTCTGCTGCATGATCGCCGCGAACCTGCTGGGCACCCGCATCCTGCTGTACCTCGGCGTGCTGCTGGCGGCGGTCACGCTCTTCTCCCTCCTCGCCGTCAGGCTGCCCCGACGATCCGGCACCGTCACGCGGCAGATCTCCACCGATCTGCTGACGGTGTCCGAGACGTCCCGCGTGACCGTGCGCTTCTCGCTGCGCGCGATCCGCGTCCCCCGCGGGCTCTGGCACGATGTGCTCCCCGACGCGGTGTCGGGCGACTCCGGCGGCGAGTATCCTCCGGAGAACGGGCAGCTCAGCTACCTGATCACCGGTGTCAGAAGAGGCGTCTGGCCGTTGGGTCCGCTGATGCTGCGCACCGTCGACCCGTTCGGGCTGGCCCAGCGTGAGCAGGCGTTCGGCGAGACCCGGAGCGTCACCGTGGTGCCAGAGGTGTTCGCCCTCGCCCCGCTCGCCGTGCGGGTCGGGGCGGCCGGGGGGACAGCGCACACCTCATCGACCAGGCTCGGACAGGGCAGTGACAACCTCTCGCCGCGCGGCTACATCCCGGGGGATTCGATGCGGCGCATCCACTGGCGTGCCACGGCACACCGCGGTCAGCTCATGGTTCGCCAGGAAGAGGAGGAGTCCAGCCCCGACGCGGTGGTCGTGCTGGACCGGAGCGGGCGCCGCTGGGATACCCAGGGGAGCGACGTCGATCCTGCCTTCGAATCCGCCGTCTCGCTGTGCGCTTCCGCGGCCGTGCATCTGGCCTCCGAGGGGTACAGCGTCGACGTGATCGACAGCGCAGGCACGTTGCTCGGCGCCCTCCGCGGGCACGAGGACGACCGCGACAGCCTGCTCGCAGCGCTCGCGATGGTCACGCCTCGCGGGGAGAACCGCGACCTGATGGCACTCATCGGAGGCACGCCTCCCGGACCGCTCGTCTACATCTCCGGGCGCCTCGATGAGGAGGACGCCACGCTGCTGAGGTCGGCGGGCGCCGCAGCGCCGATGCTGTTCAGCACCGAACTTCTTCCGGGGGCCACCGAAGCGGCGGCACGTCATGGGTGGACCGTCGCGCCCCTCGGCGAGGACATCTCGGCCGCGTGGGAGGATGCCGTCTCCGCACGGATCGGAGTCGGCGATGTTCCGCGCTGAGCACGCTCCGCCGAGCCCCGCCGCCGTCGAGCGCAGGCCGGCGTTCTGGCACCGCGACCACGACGATCCCCCCGGGGCCGTCGGCCCCGGGGCGCTCGCGGCGACGGCGGCACTCGTGGCCATGTGGCCGTTCACCTCGGTGATCGCACCCGGGGCGTGGTCGTTCACCGTGATCGCGGTCATCGTCGCCGTGGCCGGGTCGGGAATGCTCGCGCGGCACCTGCTGCGTCGCCGGGCCGCCTGGGTGCAGGACCTCGCCACGCTCGCTGTGCAGATCGTGGTCGCCGTCGCCGTGGTGACGCTGCTCATCGCCGGCGATACGGCTCTCTTCGGCATCATCCCGACATCGGAGACCGCGACGCTGTTCGGCGTGCTGGGCGCCTCCGCGGTCGAAGCGGTCGTGTTCGGGTCCGCTCCTCTGGACCCGTCCCCCGGCCTCGCGGCCGCGATGGGCGTCGGCTTCGCGGTGGTCGCCATCCTGCTCGACCACCTCGTGGCGCACCGCTCGGCCGTGCTGGCGGTGCTCCTGACCGGAGTCGTCGGCGCGGTGCCGATGATCGTCACGCTCGGCGACACCAACGTCGCCTGGTTCGTCCTGTTCGGCGTGATCGCACTGCTGCTGCTCCGCTACACGGCCAGGAAGCATCCCGAGTCCCCTCGCCGTTCGTCGACGTCTCTGGCTGTGGCGGTGGGGGCTGCCGCGCTTGCGACGACCGTGGCCATCGCCCCACTGCTTCCCGTCACCGCGAGCCTCGCCGGCAACGGAACCGGGGTGACCGTGGACGCCTCGCTGCGCCTCGGAGACGATCTGCGACAGCCGAACCCGGTCGAGGTGCTCACGGTGGCCGCCGAGGGCGAGACCGCGCCCTACCTGCGCCTGACCACCCTCTCCCGCTTCGACGGCCGCGTCTGGCAGCCCGACGACAGCGATCTGCAGGCGCAGGACGACGGGTTCGGGCCCCCGGAATGGGCAGAGGACATCGCGACGGAGGAACAGAACACGTCGATCAGGGTGCTGCGGATGTCGAGCTCCTGGCTACCCGTGCCCTATCCCGCAACCGCCGTGCAGGGCCTCAGCGACGCGTGGCGGATCGCTCCGGACAATCGCACGCTCTACTCCCGGGGCGCGGACGCCGTCGGCAACGACTACACGGTCACCTCCACGCGGCTCATCCCCACCCTCGAACAGATCAGGGCGGTCGATGCCGCGTCGCCGGTGGTCGAACCCGACGCCGAACCGGTCGAGCTGCCGGGCATCATCAGCGAGCTCGCCGACGATGTGACCGCGGCCGCGAGCACCGACTACGACCGGCTCGTCGCGCTGCAGAACTGGTTCCGCTCGCAGTTCACCTATTCACTCGAGACGCCGGTGGAAGAGGGCTTCGACGGGACGGGAGCCGACGCCGTCGCGGAGTTCCTCGACGTCCGCTCCGGATACTGCGTGCATTTCGCCGGAGCGTTCGCTCTGATGGCGGAGAGCCTCGACATGCAGGTGCGCATCGTCGTGGGGTACCTCCCCGGCTCCCTCACCGACGAGAAGCGCGGCAGCGAGTCGGTGTTCTCCGTGACCAGCGACCGGCTGCATTCCTGGCCGGAGGTGCTGTTCCCCGGCATCGGATGGGTGCCCTTCGAGCCCACCGCCTCCCTGGGCGTGCCCACCGCGTTCCGTCCCGGAGCGACGCAGGGCGGCAGCGCCGGAACCCCGTCGACACCCGCTCCGACCACGGCGCCGCAGGCCGAGGAGACGTCCGGTCCGGAGATCGATCGCAACGACGCCGGAGGCGACTCGGCCAGCAGCGACGAGCTGCGTCGCCTCGACCCGACGCCGGTCGTCTTCACTGCGTTCGGCGTCGCCGTGGTGCTCCTGCTTCCTGCGATGATCCGCCTCGTGGAACGCCGCATGCGCCTGAGCAGAGCGCGCCGAGGGGACTCCGCGGCTGCATGGGCCGAGTTGCGGGATACGCTGATCGACCTGCAGATCCCCGTCTCGGACGCCGACACCCCCCGAGTGCGCGCAGCCGGCCTGGTGGCACAGCATCAGGTCCCTGCCGAGGCGATGCGGCAGCTCACGGACGCGGTCGAGCGCTCGAACTACGCCCGCGCCGACGAGAGGGCCGACGATCTCTCCGAGCCCCTGAAGGAGGTGCTGACCGGATTGCGTCGGAGCGCCGACCGCAGGACGAGGGTGCAGGCGGTGGTGCTGCCGCGTTCCCTGTACGCTCCGCGAGCCGCCGAGCCGGGCGTGACGACGGCCTGAGCAGTGCCGCGGTGCCGACCGCTCAGGCGGCGTGAGCGGTGCAGCGCACGGCGTCGCAGCCTTCGCAGACCACGAACTGCGATCGACACGACAGATCGGGGCAGTTCGCGGTGCGCTTGGTCGGCGCGCCGCACCCGACGCATTCCCCGATGACGGCTGCGTGGTCGGAGAAGTCGACGGACCCTCGACCATCGAACACGTAGAGCGATCCGTCCCAGAGCCCGTCGTCGCCGAACTTCTCGCCGTATCGGACGATGCCGCCTTCGAGCTGATACACCTCACCGAACCCGCGGGCCGTCATCAGGCTGGAAAGCACCTCGCAGCGGATGCCACCGGTGCAGTACGTGACGACGGGCTTGCCCTTCAAGTCGTCGTAGACGCCGGAGTCGAGGAGCTCGACGAAGTCCCTGGTGGTCTCGGTGTCGGGCACGACAGCCCCGCGGAAGCGCCCGATCTGCGCCTCGAGGGCGTTCCTCCCGTCGAAGAACACCACGTCGTCGCCGCGCTCTTCCACGAGGCCGTGCAGTTCCTCCGGGGTCAGCCGGGTGCCGCCGCCGACCACACCGTCCTCGTCGACGCGAAGCTCCCCCGGTGCGCCGAACGACACGATCTCGTCACGCACCTTGACGCTGAGCTTCGGGAAGTCGAGGCTGCGACCCTCGGCGTCCAGACCGGTCCCCTCGCTCCATTTGATGTCGGCACCGGCGAACGGGCGGTATGAGCGGAACGAGCGCAGCCACTTCTTGAGCGCGGTGATGTCGCCGCCGAGCGTGCCGTTGATGCCGTCCTTCGAGATGAGCAGGCGTCCGCGCAGGCCGAGTGCCTCGCCGAGGTCACGCTGCCAGACGCGCACGGCATCCGGGTCGGCCAGAGGGGTGAACGCGTAGAAGAGGACGATCTTTGGTGTTGCCACCTAGGGATTTTACGTCGTCCGCCTGCGCCACCCGTATCCCCCGTCGCGCGGTCATCTCACGTCGCGGGAAAGGAAAGCGGCTCCTCCCGCGATCAGCACGGCGAGCACCCATCCGGCGGAGACCAGGAGAGCGACAGGCCCGGTCAGCTCCTGATGCGGTGGGATCCCCACTGCGCCCATGTCGAACCGGAAGCCTTCGAGCAATGCGAGAAGCGGCAGATACGCGGCACCGGTGCTCCAGAACATCGCGACGATGACCGCCACCCCCATCGAGAGAGCCGAGACGAAGAGTGCCGCGAGGTGGGCTTGCACGATGAGTCCGATCCCCATGCCCCAGAGGGAGGCGAACGCGCCGAGCACGAGGGTGGAGAGAAGCACCGACCACTTCACCGGCAGTCCTCCCATGACGATCGTCAGCGCCGAGTGTCCGCCGAGCACGGCCGCGAGCGCGACCACGGCACCGCCCATCGCGCACGTGATCGTCCTGACCAGGAGCATCACCCACCGTCGCTGCATCGTCAGACGTTGCGCGACCGCCCCGTCCCGACGGTCGATCGTGTACCGGAACGAGCCGTAGACGGCGGCGAGGATCCCCGCGTAGGTCGCGAGGACGGTGCTGAGCGGGGCTGCGAGCTCCGCGCGGGCGTCGACGGAGGCGTTCGCGACCTCGGACGGGATGCTCGCCGCCAGGGTGAGCGACATCGCGAACGCCGCGACCGCGACCCCGAGGAGGACGACATCACCCGCGAGGCTGCGCGCCTGAGCCCGCAGAGCCCGACCGATCACGCACCGCTCCGGCGCCCTCGCACCCAGGCGATCGCGAGCAGCCCGAGCGTCCACGCGAGCCCGACGGCGACGGCAGGGGCGAGCTCCAGCAGCCTGCGCTGATACCCGGGCACACCGATGGCGGCGATGGCCATGCCGGGCGAGAACTTCGCGACCTCCGGCGCCGTGCGCAGCAGTGCGGACTCCAGCGCCATCGGGAACACGAGGACGATGATCGCCGTGGCGTAGTAGTTCTGCGTGATCCAGCCGATCGCGCCGCCGATGAGCGCACCGAGAATCGTGCCGACGAGAGCCCCCGCGTAGATGCGCCAGGCTTCCTGGGTGAGGGTCGGAGCCACACCGTCCTGGACGAGGAAGACGAAGACGCCCGCGGTCCACAGCGCGAAGACACCGAGCGACAGGGCGACGGCCACCGCCACGCCTGCCACGAGTTTTCCGCCGAAGGTTCGCGGGAACCCCACTGCCGTGAGCGTCCTGTCCATCGACGCGTAGTAGTACTCCCTGGTCACCGCGTAGGCGCTGACGAACGCGGCGGAGATCACCGACCACGCCAGCGGCTCGAGGAGACGAGAGGTCGCCACGCCGGCGGCGACACCCTCGAGGTCGAAGCGCGACCCGTCGGAGAAGAGCACGAACAGCGGCATGAGCACCGCGACGAGGTAGACGGCGAGAACCGAGGGACCGCTCACGGACCGCAGCATCTCCCCGCGGATGACACCCCTCATGCCGATGCTCCCTCGACGAGATCGAAATACCTGCTCTCGAGCGAGTCGACGTCTCCCGCCACGAGCTCGCTGAGCGGGCCGGCGAAGAGCGCGCGACGCTTGATGACCACGACCTGGTCGACGACCTGTTCGAGTTCCGGGAGCTGATGGCTGGAGACCAGGACCGTCCCTCCCCGCGCGACGAAGTCACGGAGGAAACGGCGGAGCCAGCGGATGCCGTCGGGATCGAGGCCGTTCGCCGGCTCGTCGAGGATGAGGGTGCGTGGAGAGCCGATCAGTGCGGCCGCCAGACCGAGTCGCTGCGTCATGCCCGTCGAGAAGGCCTTCACCCGACGACGGGCATCATCCGCGAGGCCGACCTCTTCGAGCACCTCGTCCACGCGTCGACGGGGCGCGCCGGCTGCGAGTCGGCAGATCTCCAGATGCCGCCGCGCGGTGATGCCCGGTTCGAACCCGAAGCCGTCCATATGCACTCCGACGCGCGACGCCGGATCGCGCCGCGCCGCGAACGGCTCCCCGTCGATCAGACAGTCGCCGCTCGTGGGCCTGAGCAGACCGACGATGGCCCGCAGGGTCGTCGATTTGCCCGCGCCGTTCGGCCCGAGCAGACCGACGATCGAACCGCGCGGCACGGCGAACGACAGGTCCTCGACCGCCGCCCGATGCCCGAATCTCTTGGTGAGCGCTCGCACCTCGATCGCAGGCTGGTTCGTCTTCATTGCCTCTCCTCCTCTTCTGCCCACAGGGGCGACAGCGGCGCCATCACACCCCGCATCCAGAGCATCTGCCACACGTTGGTCGTTCCGAGGTCGATACGGGCCTGGCCGGTCGACGGGAGTCTCCGCTCCGGCATCTCCACGTCGACGGTCCCGACGACCACGGCGGGAACAGTCAGTCCCTCGGCTCTGACGGGGAACAGGGCGTCCACGGGAACCGTGATCGGTTGCGGCGGCTGGGGGCGGACACTGCCCACCCCCAGCGGTTCGTTCATGAGGATGCCGCGACTGCTCAACAGCACGCGGGCGCCGTCGGGCACCTCGACCGCGGTCCTTTCGCCTCCCTGGACGAGGCTCACCCGACCGTCGTCGGCGACGAACCCGAACGTCGCCGTGGCGGGAACGGGCAGCAGCGTGCCGGTGATCACGACCGCCGCAGCCAGGGCGACACCCACTCCGACGAAGCGGACTCGGGAGACGCCGGAGCCCAGCACGCGGGAGAGCGCGCGCACCAGCAGTCCGCAGCCCACCAGGACGACGACGGCTTCGAGCGCGACCACGAACAGACCGAGCACCGGTCCCCCGTCGGCGAACGCGTGCACCGTCCTGGTCACCACGAGCACGACCATCACGACCGGGGCGAGCAGGCTCGTGAGACCGAACGGCACGCTCCACCACGTCTGCACGCTCCGGTTCACCGGCGCTCCGCCGAACAGCCGGCGGCTCAGCGCGTTCGCACCGTCGCTGATGGTCCTGGCACGGAGGTTCGGCGTGTCGAGGGCGTTCATCAGGGCGATGTAGCCGTCGAATCGCACGAACGGGATGAGGTTCACGAGCACGATGACGACGCAGGAGGTGGCCAGAAGCAGCAGCACGTCTCTGACCGTGGACCGGGGCGCGGCGAGCGCGAGCAGCACCGCGGCCGCCGCCACGACGGCGTGCACCGCCGGACCTGCGAGCGCGACGGCCACGCGGTGTCGTCGGTCGGCGAGACGCCATCCGTCCGTGACGTCGACGAAGAACGCGGGTGTGAGATAGAAGATCATGAACCCGGCTCGTCGGGGACTGCCGCCGAACCTGGTGAGGGTGAGCCCGTGAGCACCCTCGTGGAGCAGGGTGATGAGCGAGAGCAGGACGATCAGCGTCAGCACCGCACCCAGCGGCAACGGCCGGGTGAGGACGTCTCGCAGGTCGCCGGCCTGCAGGATCGCGGCCACCAACCCGGCACAGAGGAGCACGGCCACAGATGCCACAAGCACGCGAGAGGACGGGCGGAAGACTGCGCCGTCGAGACGTGCGAAGAGGGTGGGCGCGCGAAGGGTCGCGAATTGCAGGGTGAACGGCGGCCGGTAGCTGATGCGCCCGGGTGCGCGCTTCGCACCGCCCTCGAGCAGTCCGTTGTCCCGGAACCGTCCGACCAGTCGCAGAAAGCTCTCCGGCGATTCCGACGCGGCGAACCGTCGGTGCAGGGCCTGCACCGTGGTCCCGCCGTCCATCGCCGTCAGCAGTTCGATGACCGCGGGCGACACCCTCGACGATGGCACGCCGTCGACGACGGCGATCCACGCCGCGTCCTCGCCCGTGCTCTCGAAGACGACACCGTGGGCCAGCAGCGGGCAGGTGTCGGCTCCCAGCGGCTCCGTCGCCGGGGATGCCCGCCTACGGGAGAGCTTCCGAAGAACCGCCGTCATCCCGTGCCTCCCGGGGAGCGACCTCGCGATGTCGTGAGCAGGAGGATGTCCATTCCCCCGGGCGAACGGACGGGAGCGACATCGGGCGCGGCGAATCCCGCCTCGACGAGTTCGCTCGACAGGACCTCGTGACCGAGTACGTGCAAGCGGCTGGTGAGCACGGGCACCGATGCACCGGCGTCGATGTCGGACGCTCGAACCCAGTTGACCACGCGGACGGCGCCGCCTTCCTCGATCTGCTGCGAGAAGAGATAGGTGTCCGTTCCGGCGGGTCCGGGGACCGTGATCTCCTCGTCTCTCGCCGACGCCAGGCTCTCCGCGGCGGCGCCACCCGCGACGGTCAGGGCGAAGACCCCGTCCGGGGTGAGGTGCTCATGCACGCGCGCGAACAGCAGCGATCGATCCTCGCGGTCGAGCAGGGTCACGGATGTGGCTCCGAGCACGATGAGCCCGTAGCGGCGTCCGAGGTGGAAATCGCGCATGTCCGCGACGACGCAGTCGAGCCTCGGGTGGTCGGGCATCGCACGGCGGAGGTGCGAGAGCATGTCTCGCGAGGTGTCGATCGCGGTCACCTGCTTGCCGGATCTCAGCAGCGGGATCGTCAGTCGCCCGCTCCCCGCCGCGATGTCGAGCACGGGGTCGGCGGTGACTCTCGCGAGCCCCAGCACCTCGCGGACCTCCACGCGATCAGGGCCGACGAGCCGCTCGTAGAAGTCCGTCCCCGCCCCGGTGTACAGGTCGAGCGGCTGCGCCACGGCATCGGCGCCGTCGAGCAGTGCCGACACGGTGTCGGTGATCAGGTCTGGCATTCGGTTCATGGCCTCTCTGGGATCGGAGGGGAAGTGCGGGCGAGAGGACCCGCCCGCACTCCGGTCAGGTCGCGATGGCTGCCGCCCCGCCGATGATGGCGATGATGTAGCTCGCGTGCTCCCACCATTCGGTGGGCGCGTCGATCTGTTCGAGTTCCGAGAACTCCAGCGACGTCGTCTGCACAGTGCACCTCCTTCGATTGGTCCGTTCGGCAGCTGTCTAGGGCGTGTTGATCAAGAGGTTCCGCTCCTCGGTGGGTGAGTCTTGAACGGTGACGCGACAGGAGATCTCTGACGAGGTGTGGGCCGTGATGGAGCCGTTGATGCCGACGG
>NZ_SCOG01000018.1:0-72472 GCF_005502545.1 Microbacterium sp. Beta | reverse complement strand
CCCCCACCACAGACACCACCCCCGCCGAAGAGACCACCCCCACCACAGAGACGGAGACTCCGTGAGCATCCACCGCGGCATCGTCAGCAGCACCACCACCCTCACTCCGACCCTGGTCCGCGTCACGCTCGGCGGCGAGGGCGTCGCCGAGTTCCTCAGCACCGGCATCGGCGACGAGTACGTGCGGGTCTTCTTCCCACACGGCGACGACCCGATGGATGTCTCGCTGCCGGTGCCCGCGGGCGACTGGTGGGAGACACCGGAGGGAGCGCCAGAGGCACCGATGCGCACCTACACGATCAGCGGAGTGCGCCCGGACGCCGGTGAGCTCGACATCGACTTCGTGATCCACGAGGCGGGTGTCGCCGGTCCCTGGGCCGCCCGCGCGCAGCCGGGTCACGTGCTCGGGCTGAACTCCCCCACCGGCCTGTACTCGCCGCCGGAGGGCATCACGTGGCAGGTGCTCGTCGCCGACCTCACCGGGCTTCCGGCGGTCGCGCGCATCATCGCCGAAGCACCTCGGGGCGTGCGCACGCGGGTCGTGCTCGAAGTGCCGAGCGAGTCGGACCGCATAGGTCTGGAGGCGGGGGCGGATGTCGAGGTCACCTGGGTGGTCGGCGGCAACGGTCACGGCCCCAGCGCACTCGGCCCGCTCGTGCGCGGCATCGTCGACGACCGGCTCCCCCTCGATGAGGGCTACGTGTGGGTCGCCGGCGAGACCGTGGCGCTGCGAGACGTACGCAAGTACCTGCGCAAAGAGCTCGGCCTGCCCGCGACCCGGTTCAAGGTCGTCGGCTACTGGACGCCGGTCGCCGCCTGGGAGGAGAAGTTCGCCGCGTTGCCCGAGTCGGTGCAGAAGGAGTTGGACGCGATCTGGGCCGATGCCGAGGACGACGAGCCCGAGGACGTGCAGGTGCGTTTCGAGGAGCGCCTGGACCAGCTCGGGTTGTGACGACGGCATCTCAGCGGGCGGGAGGCTGCGCCGAACCTTCTGGAGTGGACGCGACGGCGGGAGTCGAACCCGCAACGCCATCAGGTATGAGCTGAGGCCCGGGACCGCCCGGATCGCCGCGATGGGAATGACGTTACCCGGCCGTTATCTGACCCGCCAGGACCGTTGCCTGGGATAACCCTATGAGTCTGTGGATGACGTCGCTGCGTCACTCGGCGTCATCCGGCTCGGGGGCGTCGAGGGCACGCAGCAGGCGCCCGACGGCCTCGCGCAGCTCACTCCGATGCGGATCAGACAACGCTACGGCGTACTCGACGCCCTCGGGGATCCAGAGCAGTCCGTACATGGCCTCGCGCCAGTCCGAGCCGCCGACGGGCCAGCGTGTGCGGTCCTCGCCCACAGCCGTCGCGCCCTGCCACCACGGCCCGAAGTGCTCCTGCATCTCGGCGAGCGGAAGCTCCATCACCGCAGCCGCCTCGACCTTCTGCGGCGACCACGACGAGGCGATCAGCACACGCTCTTCGATCTCCTCCTCGGTGATCTCCCGCCGGGTGAAGAGCACCCGCGTGTGCTCGACCGCGACGATGCGGTCGACGCGGAAGGTGCGCCAGTCGTCGCGGTCGAGGTCCCAGCACAGCAGGAACCACTTGCGACCGGCCGGGGCCAGGGCGTGTGGCTCGACCCGGCGCACGCTCTCCTGCCCCTCGCCGTCGACGTACCTCAAGCGCAATCGCTCGGTGTCGCGGGTGGCGAGGGCGATCTCGCCCAGCACCTCCGGTGAGACCACAGGGCCGTCTCCGATGCGGGGCGCCTGCACCGACGCGGCGAGCGCGTTCACCCGCTGGCGCAGCGCCGAGGGCAGCACCTGCTCGAGTTTCGCCAGCGCTGTGAGTGTGACCTCCGGTCCGCCGACGAGTTGCTGGGTCGCGGCCACGCGCAGCCCGATCGCCATCGTCACGGCCTCGTCGTCGTTGAGCAGCAACGGTGGCACGGCATTTCCGGCCTCCAGTCGATAGCCACCGGCCACACCGGGGGTCGACTCCACTCGATAGCCGAGCTCGCGCAGCCGGTCGATGTCGCGGCGCACGGTGCGTTCGGTCACTCCGAGCCGGGTGGCGAGCTCGGTTCCCGGCCAGTGCCGGTGCGTCTGCAGCAGGTTCAGCAGGGCGAGGGCACGGGAGGTGGTGTCGGTCATGCGCCTCAGATTGCCAGATGATGCGGACAGGATCTGTCCGCATCGGTTTCTACTCTCTCCCCATGAACGAATCCCTCATCGAGACCGAAGGCCTGACCAAGGTCTTCACCGTCAAGAAGACGCCGGTGCAGGCCGTGACCGATGTCTCCTTCACCGCCGCGCGCGGAGAGCTCGTCGCCTTCCTCGGGCCGAACGGCGCGGGCAAGTCGACGACGCTACGGATGCTCACGACTCTGATCCCGCCCACCTCGGGGCGAGCGAAGGTCGTCGGGCACGACATTCGCACCGACGCGGCAGGGGTCCGTGCCCGCATCGGCTACGTCGGACAGCTCACCAGCGGAAGCTTCTCGCAGCGGGTACGCGACGAACTGCTGAGCCAGGGCGCGTTCTACGGGTTGTCGCGGCGAGACAGCGTGCGACGGGCAGACGAGCTGATCGAGTCGCTCGATCTCGCGTCCTTCGCGACCCGTAGCGTGCAGCAGTTGAGCGGCGGACAGAAGCGCCGACTCGACATCGCGCTCGGGCTCATGCACGCGCCGCCACTCATCTTCCTCGATGAGCCTTCGACCGGACTCGACCCGCAGAGCAGAGCGAACCTCTGGGAGCACATCCTCGACCTCCGCACCCAGCACGGCACCACGGTCTTCCTCACCACGCACTACCTGGAAGAAGCCGATCGTTACGCCGAGCGGGTGATGGTCATGGACAAGGGACGCATCATCGCCGATGACGACGCCGCCTCCCTCAAGGCGACCCTCGCCGGCGACGTGCTGACCTTCGGCTTCGCGGATGCTGCCGAAGCGGTGAGCGCCCGCGCCGTGGTC
Organism: Microbacterium sp. Beta; assembly: GCF_005502545.1. NCBI lineage: Bacteria > Bacillati > Actinomycetota > Actinomycetes > Micrococcales > Microbacteriaceae > Microbacterium > Microbacterium sp. Beta. The sequence goes on along the minus strand of NZ_SCOG01000018.1, from coordinate 69,501 downwards.
GCCCGTCTCACCTCCGCCGAGGTCGCCGTCGACGATGCCTCGATCTCGGTCGCGGTGCAGGACGGCGACCGGTTGCTGCCGGTGATCGTGCGCGAACTCGACGCCGCCGGGATCGTCGCGCGTCGGGCCACCGGCGTGCCACCCACGCTCGACGACGTGTTCCTCGCCCTCACCGGGCGCACGCTACGCGAAGCCGGCGAAGGAGCCGATGCCGCGGGCGAAGCACCCGAATCCTCCGCCCCCGCCGACACCCGCACAGCTTCAGAGAACAGCACGACAGGAGTCCTCTCATGATCACCAACGACACGCTCGTGCGCCCGAACCTCGCGCGCGACACCCGGAATGTGCTCACGCGCGAGCTCAAGCCCGTGCTCCGCGATCCGTTCACGCTGATCTTCAGCCTGCTGCAACCGCTCATCTTCCTGGGGTTGTTCGCGCCTCTGCTGATCGGCGACTCGGGACAGCCTGCCGGAGAGACGCTGGCCTGGTTCGTGCCGGGTGTGCTCGTGATGATCGTGCTGTTCGGCACCGGGTCTACCGGGTCGAACCTGCAGTACGAGATGATGACCGGCTCGCACGAGCGCACCCTCGTCGCCCCGCTCGCCCGTTCTTCCCTGCTGATCGGACGCGCCCTCAAGGAGATCGCGCCGATCGTGGTGCAGGCCCTGGTCATCGTGCTGATCGCCTGGCCGTTCGGCTTCGCGGCCGACATCCCGGGCCTCCTCATCGGGCTCGCGCTGCTTGCCGTGTTCGGGGTGGGCCTGGGCTCGCTGTCCTATTCACTCGCCCTGGCGACGAAGGACCGGGAGTGGCTGTTCTGGGGCGTGCAGCAGTCGCTGATCTTCCCCCTGCTGATCCTCTCCGGCATGCTGCTGCCGTTGGACGCTGCCCCCGACTGGATGCGGGTCGTCGCCTCGGTCAACCCGGTGAACTGGGTGGTGCAGGCCGAGCGGGCACTGTTCGCCGGAGACCTGGGAGACGCGACCGTGCTGTGGGGCTGGGTATCGGCGCTCGCGGTCGCGGTGGTCGGGCTGATCGTCGGAGTGCGCGCGATCCGTCGCAGCAGCTGAGCGGGGCCCGGCGGTGCGTCGCTGCGTGCGAAAACCCAGACGCGGCAGCGCACCGTCGGCGTGTCCGCCCTCGACGCGCAGCGCACGGCGCGATGCGTCTGGCTTCCGGCACCCGCCCCGTGACTCAGCTGTTCGTCATCACGAGCTTGCCGCGGCTCCCCCCGGCGGCAAGATCGGCGAGTGCTTCCGGCACACGCTCGAACGGGTACGTCTTCGCGACGACGGGCCGGATCGCCCCACTGTCGACGAGAGCCGAGATCTCGCGGAGCTGATCGCCATCCGCCCGCATGAAGAGGAACTCGTAGCGGACCCCGAGCTTCTTCGCCTGGCGACGGATCTTCCGGCTCAGCCCTGCCACGGCCAGTCGCACGAAGGCGTTCAGCCCTCGCGCGCAGGCGAATGCGGGGTCGGGCGGTCCCGAGATGCCGACGACCAGTCCGCCCGGCTTCAGCACCCGCAGCGACTTCTCGAGATTCTCGCCGCCGAGGCTGTCCAACACGAAGTCGTAGCCGGACAGCTCCTCGGCGAAGTCCTGCCGACGGTAGTCGACCACGATGTCGGCGCCGAGCTCACGGACGAAGTCGGCGTTCACCGCACTGGCCGTCGTGGCGACCGTGGCTCCGAGGTGGGCGGCGAGCTGGACGGCGATGGATCCGACACCGCCGGCACCCTCGTGGATGAGCACTTTCTGTCCCGCCCGGACTTTGCCGCGCTCGACGACTCAGCGCCGGAGGGAGTCGTCGAACGGGTTCGGCTCGAGCGTGTAGTCGGTCGAGGCGTCCGACCAGGTCCCGCCATCCGCAGGTGTCCTGCGCCGTCGAAGCACACCGAGCGCTCGCGTCGCCGGGGCGCCCACCGCGAGCGCCACCGACCCCCGCACCGTGCGGTCTTCGACCCCGAGCACGCTCGCCCGGTGCCAGGCCTCGTGCAGGGAACCGCCTCGGGCCGCAGGCACTCGCCGTGCGGGCAGGGCCCCGGAGCGTCGCAACGCCACGAGCTGCTCGACCCGCTCCCACCACGTCGACTCGCCTTCGGGATGGAAGTAGTTGTCGCGCAGCCAGTCGGGGTGCGGATGCCGGAAGCGCCCCGCCACGACCTCGCTGCGACCGCCGAGCAGCCCACTTCCCACGAACACCGTGTTCAGCAGACTCTTGCTCACACCGAACGCATCCAGGGCGATCACGGGCACACCGAGAGCCGTGGCCTCGATCGCGGCGGTGGAGCTCACCGTGACGAGGCCCGCGGCCGTGTCGAGCGCCGTGCTCATCGAGTCGTAGGAGAAGACGAGGTTCTCCGGAAGGCGCGACGGCAGCAACCCCGCGTACGGCTCGCGCTCGAGGTGCGTCTCGGATTCCCCCGGCCGCGACCGCAGCTTCACCACCACCCGGCGGCCCGGCTCGGCCTCGGCCGCGCGCACGAGCATGGCCGCGATCTCGGCGCGCTGGTCTTTCGCGAGGGGGACGAGGGCCTGCGCGGCGAAGACGATGTCCGTGGCCGGCGGCTTGACCGGAGCGGTCCGCGGGGGGCGTTCGGCGACCGCGACACCGCCGCTCAGCGCCCCGAAACCGCTGCCCCACGCCGCCACCGCATCGACGGCGAGTCGTTCCGAGCGCAGCATCCGCTGCCTCCGCCGGGCGAACGGAAGGGTCGCGAGCGCCACCGGCGTCCGCACCCCGATCCGGCGCCCGAGCTCTTCGAAGGCACGCACCTCGCGGTGGGAGTGCACCACCAGCAGGTCGGTGTGGCGGCGATAGTCGAGCGCCCCGCGCTGGGCGGGGATCGCCATGCCGGGGAGCCCCGAGACCGTGACCGGCCGATGCTCCAGCGTGTCGATCACGCGCCCCATCAGCCGCACGAACGGTCCACGCCCCGCGAGCAGGACCACGTCCGGGCGCTGTTCGGCCAGCCAGCCCTCCGTCTGCGCGAACCCGATGCGGGTGACGTCATCCGGCCCGAGCGTCGTGCCGGCGAGAGCCGTGCGCTGCTGCTCGGCGCTGGCCGTGAGCGGTGTGCGCACGAGCAGCAGGTGAGGGCGCACACCGGGCACGGAACCAAGAAGGGAGGCGGCCCACTTCACGAACGAGTCGGCGTCCGCGATGGCGACGACGCGGATGCCGCTGGTTACCGTCATGCCGGAACGCGGCGCAGCTTCGCCATCGGCGCACGCTCGCTGTCGAACACCCGCTTGACCCCGTCGCCGGTCGCGCGCTCGATCACCCGGATATCGCGCACGAGGTGCTCAAGGCCTGTCGGCTCGAGCGATGCCGCGTGGTCGGACCCCCACATCGTGCGGTCCAGCGTGATGTGCCGCTCGACCGCGACGGCTCCTATGGCCACTGCAGCGAGCGAGATCTGCAGCCCGCGCTCGTGGCCCGAGTAGCCGACGGGCACGCCGGGGTAGCGGTCGCGCAGGGTGGCGATCACCCGCAGGTTCGCCTCCTCGGGCTCCAGCGGGTAGGTCGAGGTCGCGTGCATGAGCACCACGCGGTCGGTGCCGAGGGTCTCCAGCGCACGGTCGATCTGCTCGATGGTCGACATGCCGGTGGAGAGGATCACGGGCTTGCCGGTCTCCCGCAGCGCGATCAGCAGCTCGGCGTCGGTGAGACTGGCCGACGCGACCTTGTGCGCCACGACGTTGAGATCCTCCAGGAACTCGACGCTGGGCACGTCCCAGGGAGAGGCGAACCAGTCCAGACCGCGCATGGTCGCGTAGTCGCCGATCTCGATGTACTCCTCACGACCGAACTCGACCCGCCGGCGGTAGTCGAGGTAGCTCATCACACCCCAGGGCGTCTCGCGGGGGACGTCGCGCATGTGCTCAGGAGTCGAGATCTCCGGAGTCCGCTTCTGGAACTTCACCGCGTCGGCGCCGGCCCGAGCCGCGACGTCGATGAGCTTCTTCGCGATGTCGACGTCGCCGTTGTGATTGAGGCCGATCTCCGCGATGACGTAGGCCGGACGACCGCCGCCGATCACTCGCGAGCCGATGCTGACAGTCATGATTCCTCCGGTGTTCGAGCGTTGGTGCAACCCCTCCCTCCTGACTACGGGCCGAGGATGAACACCGGGAGACCGCCGGGTTACCGTCATCGGTCAGCTCGACAACACCCGTTCGATCAGCTCGCGCACCGCGCCCTCTCCACCCCGGCGGCGCAGGACGACACGAGCCTCTTCGATCACCAGCGGGTGCGCGTTCGCGACCGCGACCGGCCACCCCACGATCCGCATGGCCGGCAGGTCGTTGACGTCGTTGCCGAGATACGCGATGTCGGCGAGCGGCACCCCGTTCTCGCGCGACCAGGTGCGCAGCGCGCTCTCCTTGTCATCGATGCCGTGCAGCACGGGCACCCTGAGCTTGTCTGCACGAGCACGCACCACCGGGTTGACCTCGGTCGACAGGATCAGCAGCGGCACACCGGCACGGCGCAGGAGCGCGACACCCATGCCGTCTTCCCGACTGACCCGCACGCGCTCCCCGCCGTCGGCATCGATGATGGCGGTGTCGTCCGTGTGCACGCCGTCGAAGTCGGTGACCACCGCGCGCACCGGGATGGGCTCAGGCACGTCGTGCAGAGCGGCGAGCGCACGGGCGACACGGAGCTGCTCTGCATCGTCGATCTCGATCGCGGTCCGCTCCGGCACGGGGGCGATGCGGATCCTGCCGAAGAAGCGATGTCTGCTCGCCCGGAAGCCGGAAACCCGGAACACGTAGAACGCCCCGGTCTCGAGGTGGTGGGGCTCGCGATCCTGCCTTCGCGGGCGGTGTGCGGCCTCGTGGTTGATCGCCGCAGCCTCACCGTGTTCGTCCTCCCGCCACAGGAACCCGTACGTCTCATGTGCCGCGAAGACACTGTCGGCACGGTCGGCGCGGACCTCCTCCACGGCGGCGGCGAGCGCATCACTGGGGATGAACGGCGACGTCGCCTGCAGGAACGCCACGACATCGACGCTGTCGCCGCTCGCTTCGAGCGCGTCGAGGGCATGCAGAATCGCGCTCTCCGAGGTCGCGGTGTCTCCCGCGAGCTCCGCCGGGCGGCGGACCACTCTGGCACCCGCGGCAGTTGCCAGCGCGGCGATCTCGTCATCGTCGGTCGAGACCACGACCAGGTCAATGCCCGCGGCACGGGCGGCCGCGCGCACGGCGCGCTCGACCAGCGGCACGCCGCCGACGCGCTGCAGATTCTTGCGCGGCACCTGCTTCGATCCGCCGCGTGCCGGGATGATCGCCACTGTGAGGGGCCTCTGCTCGTCCATCGTCCCTGTCCTCCTCGTCGTCGCCATCGCCATCGCCATCGCCATCGCCATCATCGTCCGCGCGCCGCCCGCCAGACGCGCCCCGCACGCCGCCGCGCACCGAGGGCGTGCAGTCGCCACTCCTCGATCCTGCCCACCCCTCCGGCGGGTCGCAGTGCACGACGCACGGCGTTCTCGACCGGCGCGCCGGGTAGCCGCAGCTCGGCCAGCCTTCGTGGCGAGAAGTACCGATTCCGCTCGGCCGGGTCGAGATCGTGCAGCAGCTCCTCGGCCCGCCCCCGCAGATGTCCGGCGATCTTCGGCTGCATGGCATAACCGACCGCGTCGATCAGCAGCTGGAGTCGGGCGGGGTCGGCGTAGGGCGAGCCCTCGCGCGTCATGGCGTCCACCAGAGTCACGGGAATCCGGTTGCTGTTCTCGAACGGCTTCAGTGCCGCGAGCACCGCGTCATTGCCGGCCGACCCGATCGCGCGTCCGAAGAGCGTGTGCACGGTCGGCAGCGCAGTGGAGAACCCGGCGACGACGGCCAGGGCATCGACCCGTTCGGCGAGCAGCTCCGCCGCGAGCGGACCGCGATACTCGACGAAGTCGATGCCCTGCTCGCTCGCTCGCGCCCCGACGGCCGCCGTCACGAGAGGCGTCGCGCCCGGATGCGGCTTGAACACGATGCGCCGTGGTCGCCACTGCGCCGCACGGTCGATCAGACGCTGCTGCAGGTCGATCTCCTCGGCCACCGAGACCAGACCGAGCGCCGACAGGTACTGGCCGAGCACGAGCACCGTCGACGGGGAAGCCTCAGGGAGGGAAGACCCCCCTGTGTCCGTCTCCCGCAGGACCGCGGCGAACGACGCCGGCGGCACCGGCACGATCCGCGCACCCGGCGATCCCACGAGAGGCTCGACGCCCGGCACGACGTCGGCATGGACGACTCGCTCGATGCGTGCGGCGACGGGATAGGGCACCCGCACCCGCATGGGCGCATAGGTCATCAGCCCGTCCCCGATGATCGTGATCCGCGCGCGGGGGAACAATGCCATCAACGTCCTGGCGGGCGCCACCTGCGGGCTCTGCACGAACAGTTCCAGATCGCGAGGGTCCACACCCCACGCGCGCGCGAACAGGCGCTCGAGCATCGGGAGATCAGCGGCCTTCGGCTCCCAGGATCGCGGATGCCGCGGCATGAGCATCTCATCCAGCGGCTCCGCGCGGTCGAACCGCGCCCGCAGCGGCCCGAGCGCCGCATCATCCGCGATCCCGGTGACGGTCTCGGGCACCGTCGAGGAGGTGAAGGGCACAAGGATGCGCTCGCCACGGACCTCGTCGTCGATCAGTCCGGCATCCATCGCGGCCACCGCGGTCGCGAGTCCATAGGCGCTGTGCAGCGCGAAGACCTGCGTCATCCGGCACGTCCCGCCCGACGGAGGACGCGTGCGAGGACCCGGCGGCGCGGTCCATCGAGGTGGCTCAGCACGACGGCCACCTCATCGGCCGGGAGTCGACGGAGCGTGCGGAGGATCCCCGCGCGCACTGCGCCGCGCAGCTGAGGGCTCATGCGGCGGGCGCGCACGAGGTGGTGGGAGCTGAGGGCGAGCACCGTCCAGACGGCCTTGGGGAGAAACCGCTCCGCCTCGCGATCCCGTTCGACGAGCGAGATGACCTCATCCATCGCCCTGGCGAAGTCGAGCTGTCTCCGATCTCGGGTCTGGGTGAGCGATGTGGCCACGCCCCGCCGGTAGAGCAGCGCAGGCGCATCGACCACCGCGAACGACTCGGCCTGCAGATGCATTCGCCAGATCCACGGTCGGTCCTCTGCGGTGAACAGCCCTTCGGTGAACGCCGCCAGGCCACGGTCGATGAGCCGGCGGTGGAAGAGCCCCGCCCAGGCGTACGGGTAGTCGACCATCGTCGATTCGTGCTCCGGCAGGATGGCGTCTCGCGGAGGAACGACCCGGTCGCGCCACGGATACGGCGCCCGGACGAGGGCGCGCGTCCCACCCCTCACCGTGACGTGGTCGGTGCGTACGAAGTCGCAATCGAGCTCTCGCAGCCGCGACGCGAGCACCTCGAGCCGACGCGGCTGCATCCAGTCATCGCCGTCGAGGAAGCAGAAGGCCTCCCCCTCGACGTGCGGCAGTCCCTGGTTGCGGGCCGTCGCCAACCCGCGCGCGGACTCGTTGCGCAGCACCTCGGCGCGGGGGAACCGCTCCGCGTACCGCCGCATGAGAGCACCCGTGTCGTCGCGCGAGCCGTCGTCGATCGCGACCAGCTTCACGGCTCCGAGATCATCGAACTGCCGAGTGAGCGTCTCGAGCGTCGTCCCGATGTACGCGCCGGCGTCCTTCGCGGGCAGGATGACGGTGACGAGGGGTGTGCGCACAGGACTCCAGAACGGGGATGGTGTGCGGGAATGGTCGCAGGCGGTCCTTGCCGGACGGCGACGCGGAGGTGAACGACGGGTGTCCGTGCACTCAGGAGACACTCGGGAGAAAGGCACTCGGGAGAAAGGCGCTCGGGAGAAAGGCACTCGGGAGAAAGGCACTGAGGTGTGGTCCCGTACCCGAACGGAACCACACCTCCCAGTGCATCGCACTGCCGAACGAGACACGTTCGGGAAGCGGTATTGCAGATGCGACACCGCGTGCCACGCGGCCGGCTGACCCCCATCAGATGGCCGCGAGACGCTCATGGTCGTCGCGCCACCCTGGATGAGAGGAGAGCGCGACCGGACAGTAACATAATACATGTCAGAACCACGGCTGCACTCCGTCGCGCGACAACCGTGGTCCGGTTCGCCCCCACCGGCCGTATCGACGACGATGGGGAGATGCTGTGGCCCTTCGGATCGACCTGGCGCCCCGTGCGACAGCGACGGCGTGACACCGTCGACCTGCGCTGGCTCAGCGCGAGGACCTGGACCAGGCGCTGGTATCCGCAGGGCGTCGACGTCGGCGAATGGCGCGGCCGACGCACCCTTGCCGTGAGCTGGTTCCGCCAGGAGCTGTCAGGAGAGCATCTCGCCTCCCGCGTGACGCTCGTCGATCTCGAGCGCTCGCGTCACCTCGACGTCCTGCTCGCGACCGCCGACGACGACGGCGAACTGCACCCGGCGCGGATCCACGCCGGGGGACTCGCGTGGTTCGGGGATCGGCTGTTCGCCGCCGCGACGGGCCAGGGCATCTGGGAGTTCGATCTGTCGGACATCCGTACCGTGCGCGGCGCTCTCGCCCAGCGGCTCGCCGGGTCGAACCGCCGCGGCGGACGCAGCACCGCTCTCGTCGCCGTGCGAACCAGGGTGCATCCCATCACCCTGCGCTGCTCGTACCTCGGGCGGGTGTTCGACGACGACGGCTCCCCGCTCGCACGGGTGCTCATCGGTGAGCATCGCCCGGACGAGAGCGGAAGGATCGGCGAGTTCGCGATCCCCGTCGACCTCGCCGGCGAGTTCACCGAGGCGGACCGCTTCACCCCCGGCATCGCACGGATGCAGGGCGCCGTCCGCTGGGGCCGGCATCACTTCGTGTCGCAGTCCGACCGCATGCACCCCGGCACACTCTGGAGCGGCCGACGCGGGGCTCTCGCTCCGGACGCCGTCCCTCTCCCCGTCGGGTGCGAGGACCTGGCTCTCGACCTCGAGGCCGGACTGCTCTGGTCGCTCGGAGAGCACCCCTGGCGACGGGTGGTGCGCGGCATCCCCTTCGCCAGGCTCGGGATCGGCGACGAGGGCTCCCGACGGCGAACGTAGACTGGAGGGGTGAAGAAGCCCGCGCCTTTCCTCGTCTACACCGTGCTGCGGCTGCTGGCGTTCCTCGTGCCGCTCGCCATCCTCTGGTTCTTTTTCCCGATCTTCCGGGAGTTCTGGTGGCTCGCAGCGATCTTCGCCGCGCTCATCGGCATGAGCATCTCGATGCTGTTCCTCCGCGCGCCGCTCACCGACGCGTCTGCCCGCCTGCAGGAGCGCCGCGAGAGCCGTTCATCCGGCGGTCAGGACGACGCGGACGCCGAGGACCAGGCGATCGACGAGTCGAACGATCCCGTCGACGGCGACGCCAAGCTCTGAGGCTCCCGCGAGCCGGATCAGCCCACGGCCGGATCAGCCCACGAAGGCCCAGAACAGGGCCCCGGCGTACAGCAGCGACGTCAATGAGGTGAGCGCGAGAGCGGTCACCAGCTCTTTCGGCTGCCGGTACGACCAGACGATGGCGATGGCCGGCAGACCGGCGAGCAGCGCCAGCAGGGAGATCCACGCGATCGGGAACCCCAGTGCCAGGAATGCGGCGATGCCGAACGGCGCGAGCACGAAGAGCGTGAAGAGCACCTGGGTGGCCCTGCGTCCGATCAGCACCGTGAGGGTGCGCTTGCCCACCTCGCGGTCCTGGTCGATGTCGCGCAGATTGTTGGCGAGCAGCACGGCGCAGGCGAACAGACCTGTCGCGATCGCGCCGAGCCAGGCCTGCTGCGGCAGGGCGAAGATCTGCACCCAGGTGGTGCCGAGCGTGGCGACGAGTCCGAAGAAGACGAAGACGAACACCTCGCCGAAGCCGTAGTACCCGTACGGCCGCTTGCCGCCGGTGTAGAACCACGCCGCGACGATGCAGGCGGCGCCGACGGCCAGCATCCACCACTGCCCGGTGCGGATCACGATCCCCAGACCCACGAGAGCGGCCAGGGCGAAGAACACCAGGCCGATGATCAGCACGGTGCGCGGCTTCACCCGCCCCGAGGCCGTCAGGCGCGCAGGTCCGACCCTGTGCGCATCGGTGCCGCGGACGCCATCGCTGTAGTCGTTCGTGAAGTTCACGCCGATCTGCAGCAGCACCGCGACCGCGAGGCAGGCGAGCGCGATGACCCAGTGGAACTCGGGCCCGGTGCTGCGCGCGGCGCCCGTGCCGATGACGACGGGTGCGATCGCGAGCGGCAGGGTGCGCAGGCGCGCAGCGCCGATCCAGTCCCCCGCCGTCACCGGTCCGGCTTCGACCACCGGACGCTTCGCCGGGTTGCCACTCGTGTGCACCGGCGTGCGCTTCGCGGACGGGTTCTTCTTCTTGCGCTGGGAGGATGCTGCCACGCAGGGAATCCTACTGGCCGACCCGATGCCGTACCTCAGCGGGACGGCGCATCAGGGGTTCGGGTTGGTGTCCTTGCCGTCGAGCCACAGGGTGTCGGACCGGTCGCCGTGGGCGCCGCCCTTGCCCACGTGCTTGTCGCTGATCTGCGGCCCCTTGGTGATCACGTGCACGAGGGCCATCGCGTGACCCTGTCCCAGTTGGTAGTCCTCTTTGAGCCACGCGACGATCGGCGTCGCCTTGGTCGTCTGGTCGAACCCCTTCTCGGCGGCGAGTTCGATGAACTGCCGCGGGGTGAGGCCGGTCTTGGTCTCGATGTTGTCGAGGTATGCCTGGAAGGACATGGTGCTCCTGTGGTCAGTCCTCGTCGAGGAATGTCTGGATGATGGTGGCGGAGGCGTGGATGCCGATGATCTTGAGCACCCCGTCACCGACGTTGGTGAAGCGGTGCGGCACATGGGCGGGTCCGGTCGCGGTATCGCCTGCTCCGGCGACGAAGGTCTCCTCGCCCACCGTGATCGAGGCGATGCCCTCGATCACGACCCAGGTCTCAGGATAGGGATGCCAGTGCAGACCCGGCCCCTCCCCCGGCTGGTTCTCGACGAAGAAGTAGGACACGGCGGCGCCGTGTTCGACCCCGACGAACCTCCGGCTGCGCCCCGTGCCGATGCGGATGTCGTCGGCCGCGACGACGCCGGAGAGAGACGGTGTGCTGTTCATGGCTCCAGTCTCGACAGACCCTTCGCCTGCTCCTAGAGTTTCGATGTGGATCGAAACTCTAGCCCGATCGAGGGCGTCGAGCACCAGGATCATCGTGTCGAGTTCCATCTGAGCCCCGGCGACGTCGAGGCGGTGCGGTTCGGCATCTCCCCCGGGCACGAGCTCGCGCACGCGGTGAGGGTGTTGCGGCGTCCGGCCGCCCATCCGCTGCAATGGGGGTGGCTGCGCGCCGTTCGCGAACAGCTCCCGCGCCGCGACTTCGCACTGCTCTCCACCGTGATCGGCGACGACGGCTACCTGCCCGACTTCCTCACGACCACGCCCCGATGGGATCTGACCCCCGAGGCCGAGCTCGACGAACTGCGCGCGGCACCTCTCGATCCGATGCGCGTCGACTTCGGGAAGATGGTGCAACGTTCGACCGGCGCCCGCCGACAGGCCCTACGCGAGATGCAGGACCATCCCGAGCGCGCCCGTGACATGATCGCCGACGGGTGGGCCGCCGTATGGGAGGCGGCACTCGCCCCGGTGTGGCCGCAGCTCGAGCGCTTGCTCCGTGCCGACATCGCTGTGCGCGCCCGCACCATCACGACAGCAGGTATCGCCGGCATGGCCGGAGACCTGCACCGCCAGGTGACCTGGAGCGCGGGCGCCGTGCGCGTCTCCCTGCGTCGCCACAGCGAGCAGGTCGACTGCCGCGGAAGCGGACTGGTGCTGGTGCCCTCGGTCATGTCGTCGTGGGGCTGCATGGTGCTCACCGAACCTCCGGCGCAACCCACGCTGTTCTATCCGGCCCGCGGCGTCACCGCAGGCTGGGCCCGAGACGCCGCCGACATCGAGGATGCTCTCGGCGCCCTGCTGGGACCGGCGCGGGCGGCGATCCTGCTCCAGGCCGGCGCCGCCCGCACGACGACACAGGTCGCGCACGATGCGGGCCTCGCGATATCGACGGCGTCACATCACCTCTCGGTTCTTCGAGATGCCGGCCTGGTCACCAGCGAACGCGACGGCGCCAGGATGCACCACCTGCGCACCCCGCTGGGCGAGGCCCTGGTGGGTGCCGCGCTCTGACACCCGCCGTACGGGCTACTCCGCGGAGCCCACCGGGATGATCGGCCGGTGCTCGTAGTACGTCTGCAGCACCACCGTCGTGCGGGTGCTGACGTTCGCCGCCAGGCGCACGTCGCGCACGAGCTCTTCGAGTGCGCGCGGCGACGGCACCCGCACGAACAGCATGTAGCTCGCGTCACCGGCGATGGAGTGACAGGCCTCGATGGCATCGAGGTGCTCGAGCAGTTCCGGGGCGTTGTCCGGCTGGGCGGGGTCGAGCGGCGTGATCTCGATGAACGCCGAGAGCGGTGTGCCCACCTGTTCGGGGTCGAGGATCGCGCGGTAGCCGGAGATGACACCCCGCGTCTCCAGCCTGCGCAGGCGCGACTGCACGGCCGACACCGACAGCCCCACGGCGTCGGAGAGCTGCGAGAGCGTGGCACGGCCGTCGCGGGAGATGGCGGTCAGGATCGCGCGGTCGACAGAGTCATCCATAGCTGTAAGATTATCGTCAGGATTCCGTTTATGCCGGAATCTTTCCGCCAAACTCTCCGATCGGAGGTCCCGATGTCCCTTCTTTCCGCCAACAGTTCCGCTGTCCAGGCCATCGTCGGCGAACCCGAGGTCGTCGAGGACGCATCGATCGCCGAGCAGTCCGCCGCGTGGGCTCAGCTCAAGGACGCCGCGATCGCGATCCGCGAGATGCAGATCAAGGACGGCTCGATCCCGGATGCCGCGCACCACGCCGCCGCCCGTGAACTCGTCGGTGCGATCACCTCCGCGATCCGCGCCCTCGCCCCCGCCTTCCCGCACGACGCCGAATACCTCGCCGCCTCCGTGGTCGACTTCGAGCGCTGGGTCTCGGAAGACTTCGGTGTGCCGGACTTCCTCGACTCGCTCGTGGCCTTCCAGCCGCAGCAGCACCGCGTCGACGGCATCCGCCACCTCGTCGTCTTCCCGATGTACACGCAGAACGGCTCGAGCGACCGCCTGGTCGAGGCGCTGATCGTCGAGACGATCTGGCCGGAGTTCATCGCGGCACTCGAAGCCGGCGACTACGGCAACAAGCTGTTCGTCTCGCTGCGTCTGGTCGATTTCACCCCCGGCTACGACACGAACTCGGCCGTGCTGTTCCCCGAGACCGTCGCGATGCGCGAGATCCCGACCTTCACGTGGGGCGCGATCTTCCAGGACCGCGAGGCGGCCCGCTACCGTCGTGTCACCCGTGCCGCTGCCGAGATCACCAACCTCGACCTGCCGGAGCGCGCGGCCGCGATGCTCGACGACCAGCAGATGACCGAGAAGACCTTCGTCATGTGGGACATCATCCACGACCGCACCCACATGCGCGGCGATCTGCCCTTCGACCCGTTCATGATCAAGCAGCGGATGCCGTTCTTCCTCTACTCGCTGGAGGAGATGCGCTGCGACATGACGGCGTTCCGCGAGTCGGTGAAGATCGAGCGTGCTCTCGCTGCCCGCATCGAAGCCGGCGAGGAGCTCACCGAGATCGAGCAGGAGACGCACGACTACGCGCACCTCGTGCAGTACGCGGTGATCTTCGATCGCATCTTCCGCTTCTCGATCACGGGCACTCGCACGCGCAACTACGACGCGGTCGGCGGACAGCTCCTGTTCGCGTGGCTGCACCAGCGTGGCGTGCTGCACTGGACCGACACCGCTCTCGCGTTCGATTGGGACGCCGTGCCGGATGCCGTGGTGGCTCTGGGAGATGCGATCGACGACCTGTACTGGCACTCGATCGACCGTCCGAAGGTCGCGCACTGGCTCGCCGCATACGAGCTCGTCCGCGGCACGCTCACCCCGCACCCGGCGTCTCAGTGGGCCCGCGGCTTGTCCGACGAGATCCTCGCCGGGGCACCGAAGGGCTACACCGACGCCGTGATGGACGACGAGTTCCCGCTGTCGATGTTCTTCGAGACCCTCGACAAGAAGATGAAGCCGGTCATCGAGTCGACCGTCGGAATCCGCGGCACGGACGACTGATGACCACGCGCGCACCGCGCGCGTTCCGAGTGTGACGCTGGGGCGCACCGCGCTGCGGCCGGAACCTCTCGTGCGGGATCTCCCGCAGGTTCCGGCCGCGGAAGCCCCTCCGATCCGGGAGAGTGGACGACATGGCTGAACACGTGGCACACGAGGCCGAGCGCACCGAATCGACGGCTTCCGGACGCATCGTCCTGCTCGCCGGGGCCACCAGTGCGGCCGGCCTCGCGGTGACGCGGGCGCTGGTCGCCGCGAACGCACGGGTCTTCGCGACCGGCCGCTCGGAGGAGCGCCTGCAGGAGTTGGCGCGTGCCGGGGCTCAGGTCGAGGTCGCCGATGCGACCTCTCTCGACGAGATGACCGCCCTGGCCTCGCGGCTCGGCCCCGTGGATGCAGTGGTTCCGCTGGTCGGAGGGTGGAGAGGAGGCGGGGGCCTGGCCGGACAGTCCGATGAGGACTTCGCCGCGCTGCTCCCCGCGCTCGACGCCGTGCGAGCCACGAGCCGGGCGTTCGACGATGTGGTGCGCGCCTCAGACGCCGGACGCTTCGCGATCGTCTCATCCACCGCCGTCGCGCGCCCCCTCGCCGGCGGGGCGAACTACGCCGCGGTCAAGGCTGCGAGCGAGGCCTGGGCGCGAGCGGTGGCCCAGGGATACGCCAAGGCCGCACGCGAAGCCGACGAGCCCCTGCGCACCGCGTCCGTGGTGTTCCGCGCCAAGGCACTCGATCCCGATGCGCTGGCCGCCCGGATCGTCGCGCTGTGGGACGAGGACGCGACCGCGCTCAACGACCGGGTGCTGGACCTGGGCTGATCCCCGGCCCGGCACGGCACGGCACCGAGGCTCCCTCGATGCCGTCTCGATGCCCCCTGTCCGCTCCTGCGCGGCGGTCAGCGTCAGCGGGAATCCGGAGGCATCCCCGGAACCACGGGTGGAGCATCCGCCCCCTCCGGTTCCGGCGCGTCGATCTCCTGCTCGGGAGCCTCGGCGTAGAGCTCGGTGAGTTTGCGATAGGAGCGCGTGAAGAAGGCCAGCGTGGCGGCGACGACCATGATCAGTCCGGCGAACAGGCAGATCAGCGCGATGCCTCGCGCCTCGCCTTCTCCGAGCAGCCACCCCCACTGCTGCTGCCCCTGGGCGGTCCTCATGTAGGGGATGATCAGGAATTCGGCGATCGGGGCGATCAGGAAGGCCGTGAGCGGAGCCGCCGCCGCTTCCATCGCTGCGGCCACCCCGAACACACGCCCCTGACGCTGGAACGGCACGACCTTCTGGATCACGGTCTGCTCCGCGGCCTCGACCGGAGGCACCAGTGCCATGTACACCCACATGCCGACCACGTAGAGCGGCCACCACTCTCGCAGCATGAACACCGACCCGAGCAGTCCCATCGCGATGACCACGAGCAGCATCGTGCGCATGGGCTTGGGACCGAGGCCGAACTTGGCCACCAGCCCGCCGCCGACGAGGAAGCCGGTCGAGGCGAAGGCCAAAGCGAACCCCCAGGTCTGGGCATCGAAGAGCGTGAGCCCGTAGGGGTCCATGAGCGCCATGTAGACGCCCCCGATGAGGTTGTTGAACGTGGAGAAGATGATCAGGGCGAACAGCCCGGGCGCCAGCCGGATGGCCTGCACGCTTCCCCGGAAGTCGAGGGCGCTGGAGGCGTTCGGGTCGGGCTCCGGAGCGCCCTCAGGGATGCGGATGAACAGCAGGTGCGCGAAGGTGAGCGCCATGGCGGCGATGGCGATCGCCAGGGTCCATCCCATGCCGAGAAAGCCGATCGACAATCCCGAGAACACACTGGTGACCAGGAAGGCGATGCCCTGCACCGTGCCGACCAGACCGTTCGCGTTCGCGCGCTTCTCCTCGGGGATGAGCAGGGTCACGGTCGTGGACAGCGCGATGTTGCGCAGCTGCTCGATCACGCCGCCGAACAGGATGATGCCGGAGAACAGCCAGAACCACGGCCCTCCCAGATCGAGCAGCGCCGCCTCGGGCTGCCAGAGGTAGAGCACCCCGGCGACGAGGAAGGAGACCGCGGAGATGATGCTCGAGATCACCATGACGGTGTGCTTGCGGTTGCGATCGACGATCGTGCCGAACGCCATCGCGAAGAACGCGACGAACAGCATGTAGGCGCCGCCGATGATGCCCGTGGCCAGCACCGACTGCGTCTCGATGTAGACCCAGAACGTCAGCGCGAACCACAGGAAGCTCGTCGTCACGTTCGCGATGAGCGTGTTGACGAGGACGTTGGCGAAGGCTCTCTTCGCTACGGTGCGCTCCATGGATTCGAGGGTAGAGCGGGGCGGGGACATCCGGTAGGGCGATTAGGCTTGAGCGGTGAGCATCCAGCATGACCCCGCGATCCGGGGCTTCGCCAGTGACAACTACTCCGGTATCCACCCCGACGTCCTCGCGGCCATCGCCGCGGCGAACGGAGGCCACCAGAGCGCCTACGGCGAGGACGCGTACACCGCGCGCCTGCAGGAGGTCTTCCAGGAGCACTTCGGCGAGGGCGTGGAGGCGTTCCCGGTGTTCAACGGCACCGGCGCGAACGTCACCGGCCTGCAGTCCATGCTGCCGCGTTGGGGGGCGGTGATCGCCGCTTCGACCGCCCACATCAACGTCGACGAGGCCGCGGCCCCGGAGAAGATCGGCGGCTTCAAGCTGCTGACCGTCCCCACCGACGACGGCAAGCTCACGCCCGAGCTGATCGACCGCGAAGCCTGGGGCTGGGGCGACGAGCACCGCGCACAGCCGCTGGTCGTCTCGATCACCCAGACCACCGAGCTCGGCACGCTGTACACGGCCGAGGAGATCCGCACGATCGCCGACCACGCGCACGAGCGCGGCATGAAGCTGCACCTCGACGGTGCGCGCCTCTCGAACGCGGCAGCGGCCCTCGACCTACCGCTGCGTGCGTTCACCCGCGACGCCGGCGTCGATGTGCTGACCTTCGGCGGCACCAAGAACGGCGCCATGCTCGGCGAGGCCATCGTCGTGCTGAACCCCGACGCCGCCGACGGCCTGAAGTACTCGCGCAAGTTCAACATGCAGCTGTCGTCGAAGATGCGGTTCGTGTCGGCGCAGCTGATCGCTCTGCTCGAGACCGACCTGTGGCTGCGCAACGCGAAGCACGCGAACGCCATGGCGGCGCGTCTGCGTTCGGAGATCGAGGCGGGCATCGCCGACGGCTCCATCCGCGGCGTCGACTTCACCCAGCCGACGCAGTCCAACGGCGTCTTCGCCACGCTCCCGGACGGCGTCGCCGACCGGCTGCGCGACTCGTTCCGCTTCTACGACTGGGACGCGGCGCGCAAGGAGGTGCGCTGGATGTGCGGTTTCGACACCGAAGAAGCCGACGTCGACGCCTTCGTCGCCGAGCTCTCGCGCCTCACCACAGCCGGAGCCTGAGCACCGGAGGTATCAGCGCAGGAGGCCGAGGCTCGCGAGAGCCTGACGGATGAGAGTGCCTCGACCGTTCTCCATCTCGGCGGCGACCGCGTCGGAACCGGCGGCCTCCGGCGAGAACCAGGTGACCTCGAGAGCATCCTGCCGTGGCTCGCACGTGCCGGTCACCGGCACGACGAAGGCCAGCGACACCGCATGCTGCCTGTCGTCGTGGAAGGCACTCACCCCGGGGATCGGGAAGTACTCGGCCACGGTGAACGGCAGCGGCTGCGGCGGAAGCAGCGGGAAGGCCATCGGGCCCAGATCGTTCTCGACGTGGCGGAAGAGGGCGTCGCGGATCGTCTCGCCGAAGCGGACGCGCCCGGAAACGATCGTGCGGGTCATCTCCCCCATCGGGGTGGAGCGCAGCAGGATGCCGATCTCGATCACCTGGCCGGAGCCATCGGTGCGCACCGGGATCGCCTCCACATAGAGCATCGGCAGCCGACGCCGAGCCTCTTCGAGCTCGAACTCGCTCAACCAGCCGGGGTTCGCATCGGGCGCAGGGCGATTCGAATCCGGGAACTCGCCGAGACCGTCGTCGTCGGGTTCCGGATCAGGATCAGGTGTGCGGACCGCCATGTGTCCTTTCTACCAGCCGTCCCTCAGAACCGACACCGCGCCCGGCCATGCGCCTCGAGTGGACGGCCGACGCGCGACGGCTGAGCAGACGATGAGGGTGGCCCCTGGCAGGATGACGGTGTGAGCGAGAACCTGACGATCGACGACTCCGCGACCCGATGGTCGTCCACCGACCGTGCAGGGGCGCCTCTGCTGGTCCTCCTGCACGGTTACGGGGCGGACGAACACGACCTCGTCGGACTCATCCCCTACCTCCCCGAGGGCATCGCCGTGGCCTCCGTCGCCGCTCCGCTCGCCCCTCCGTGGCCCATGCCGGGGCGCTCCTGGTACCCGATCGAAGGACTCGACGGACGCAGCTCAGAGGCGGTCACCGCCGCGGCAGACGCCTTCCTGCGCTGGCTCGACTCCGCAGCCGCCGAGGCCCCGTCGGTGGCGCTGCTCGGCTTCTCTCAGGGCGCGGCGGTGGCGCTGCAGGCCCTCCGTCTGGCTCCGGAACGCTTCGGCGCGGTGGCGGCGCTGAGCGGATACGCCGCACCGGGAGACCTTCCGAACGACGAGGCACTGGCCGAGCTGCGCCCACCGGTGTTCTGGGGTCGGGGCACGCACGACGACGTCATCCCGCCGGCGCTGGTCGACCACACGGCCCAATGGCTGCCGACGCACTCCGAGCTGTCCGGTCGGGTGTACACCGGACTCACGCACAGCATCTCGGAGGAGGAACTGACCGACGTGCACCGCTTCCTCACCAAGTGGGTCGAGGGGATCGCCGCGAGCTGATCAGCGCTCCGGCTCCTCCTCGGACGCACCAGAGTCGTCACCAGGGCGCCCGTCGGTCTCGTCGCCCCCGTCGCGCTCGTCCTCGCGCTCGCGGGAACCGGATCCGCCGCCCGAGGTGATGGCGACGGAGAGGGCGACGCCGATCGCCACTCCGATTCCGATTCCGAGGGCCCAGTTCTGCAGGGCGGCGCCCAGCGACGCCCCGATCGCCACTCCGAGCGCGAGCCCGACACCCAGGCCCATACGCGAACGCGACTCCTGCGGACTCGGATCGTGATCTGCCATGCCTCCACGCTACGCACCGGTGGAGGCGACGGCATCCCCCGCGCGACGGACAACCCGACACGCCCGGGGTTGCGCGATCGCGACACGCCCGGGTATCGTCGGGGAGTCCTGTCCGCCGTGTCTGGAAGTCCTTTGATCTGATCCGTCGCCTCCGCGCTCATCTTTCCGCGCGCTGACCCGACGATCGCCGACTCCACGGCAGACCCACTCCTCCCCATCCCGTGACGCGTGTCACGGCCCGGCAGGGGCTCGGTGTCAGTGCACCCTCGCACTCGACAGGAGACACTCATGTCAACCCCCACAACTCTTCACGCCTCGGTCGTCCTCGACCGGCTCACCTTCACCTGGCCCGACGGCTCGATCGCGCTCGACGGCATCTCCGGGTCCTTCGGCTCGGGACGCACCGGGCTCGTCGGACGCAACGGCGCCGGCAAGTCCACGCTGCTGCGACTGATCGCCGGCGAGCTCGACTCCACCTCGGGCGTCGTCACCGCATCCGGCGAGGTCGCGTACCTTCCGCAGCAGCTGACACTCGATGTCGACCGCCGCGTCAGCGACCTCCTCGGGGTGTCCGAAGCCCTCGATGCCGTGCGGGCGATCGGCACGGGCGACGTCGACCCGGCCCACTTCGATGCGGTCGGGGACGACTGGGACATCGAAGCGCGCGCGGAGGCGTCGCTGGCCGAGGCCGGACTGGCCCCGGACTTCCTCGACCGCACGGTCGGCGAGCTCTCGGGAGGGGAGGCGGTGCTCGTCGCGATCGCCGGCATCCGTCTGCGCCGCGCGCCCATCACGGTCCTCGACGAGCCGACCAACAACCTCGACCGCGACGCCAGAGCGAAGCTCGCGGCGATGGTGCGCACCTGGAAGGGCACGCTCATCGTCGTGAGCCACGACCTGTCTCTGCTCGAGCTGATGGACGACACCGCCGAGCTCTACGCCCAGACGCTGAGCGTGTACGGCGGCCCGTACTCCGAGTGGCGGGCGTGGCTGGACGCCGAGCAGGATGCGGCGAAGCAAGCCGAGGTCACCGCCGCCCAGGTGCTCCGCAAGGAGAAGCGTCAGCGGATCGAAGCCGAAGTGAAGCTCGCCCACCGCGCACGCACCGCGAAGAAGGCGGAGATCGAGAAGCGCGTCCCGAAGATCGTGGCCCACGGGCGCAAGATGGCCGCTGAGGTCTCGGCGGGCCGACTGCGCACCGAGGTCGGAGCGAAGGAGGATGCGGCGCGGTCGCTCCTCGATGAAGCGGGGCGCCGTGTGCGCTCTGATGCATCGATGAAGACCGAACTGCCCGACCCGCAGGTGTCCCGCAGCCGCCGCATCGCGACGGTCGGCGATGACGAACGAGCCTGGGTGATCCAGGGTCCGGAACGGGTCGCACTGATCGGCCGGAACGGGGCGGGCAAGACCACGCTGCTGGAGCGGTTGGTCGCCGGCGGCTCGGCTCCGGATGAGCATCCGCTGCACGCCGAGGCCCACACCGACCTGATCGGCTACCTGCCGCAGCGGGTCGACGGACTCGACGAGCAGCGCTCGGTGTTCGAGAACATCGCCGCCGCAGCACCCCACGTGCCGGAGAAGGAGCTGCGCAACCGGCTCGCCCGGTTCCTCATCCGAGGAGCCACGGCCGAGCGCCCTGTGGCGTCCCTCTCCGGCGGTGAGCGGTTCCGCGTCGCGCTGGCGACGCTGCTGCTCGCCGACCCCGCACCGCACCTCGTGGTGCTCGACGAGCCGACGAACAACCTCGACCTCGACACGGTCGACCAGCTCGTCGAAGCCCTCCGCGCCTACCGAGGCGCCGTGCTCGTCGTGAGCCACGACGACGCATTCCTGCGTCGCCTCGACCTCGATCTGACGCTCGAGATCGACGGCGAAGGCGCACTGCAGGAGGTGACGCTCGAGCCCTGACGCGGACGTGCGACGTCGGGGAGAGAGCTCCCTGACGTCGCACCCCGTCAGACCAGACCGATCTCGTACGCGAGGATGACGGCCTGCACGCGGTCACGCAGATCGAGTTTCAGCAGCACCCTGCCGACATGGGTCTTCACGGTCGACTCGGACACGAAGAGGCTCTCACCGATCTCGGTGTTGTTGTACCCCTTGGCGATGGCGAGGAACACGTCGCGCTCCCGCTCGGTCAGCACGTCCAGGCGCGCATCCCCACGCTCCGCCTGTCGGGGCAGGCGTGTGGCGAACAGATCGAGCATCGACCGGGTGACACGCGGCGAGACCAGAGCATCACCGGCGGCGATCGCCCTGATCGCCGCCGTCAGCTGCGCGGGCGGAGTGTTCTTCAACAGGAAACCACTCGCTCCCGCACGAAGGCTCCCGAACGCGTACTCGTCGAGGTCGAAGGTCGTGAGCACCAGCACCCTGCTCGACGGAGTGCCCCTGACGATGCGCCTGGTCGCCTCGATGCCGTCCATCTCCGGCATCCGGATGTCCATCAGGATCACGTCGGGGCGCAGATCCGCGGCCATGTGCACGGCCTCGGCTCCCGATGCTGCCTCGCCGACGACCTTCATGTCGTCTTCGGCGTCGAGCACCATCCTCATCCCTCGCCGGATCAACTCGTGATCGTCGACGATGAGCACCCGGATCGGGGTCGGTTCCTCGGTCATCGCTGGTCCTCCTGTTCGGGGATCTCCACCCGCACGCGCCATCCGCCGTCGGGCAGAGGTCCGGTCTGCACTGTTCCGCCGGCCAGCCGCGCCCGCTCACGCACGCCGACGAGCCCGCGACCCGACCCCACCGAGGCGGCGGGTGGTCCCGGCTGCCCGTCGTCGGTGACCTCGATCACGAGGACGTCGTCGCGGAAGTCGAGCAGCACCCGCACCTCACGCGGATCCTTCGCGTAGCGCAGCGCGTTCGTGAGCGCCTCCTGCACGATGCGGTGGATCGTGTTCTGCAGAGCGGGCGACGAAGGCGCACTCCCCTCCGTGCGCACCGACACGGGGAGCCCCGCGGTGCGGAAGGTCTCGACGAGCGGCACGAGCTCGGCAAGTCCCGGATTCGGTCGCAACGAACCGTCTTCTTCGCTCTCCGCCGTGTCGTCGCCCAGAGCACCGAGCAGCTGCCGCATCTCGACGAGCGACTGCCGCCCGATCTCGCCGATCTCCTGCACGGCGTCCCTCGACCGCTGCGGGTCCTTCTCGGCCAGGGCATCCGCACCGTCTGCGAGCGACACCATCACCGACACGCTGTGCGCCACGACATCGTGGATCTCGCGCGTGATCCTGGCGCGCTCGGCCAGAGTCGCGATCCGTGCCTGCTGGTCGCGTTCGCGCGCGAGCTGGTTGGCGCGATCGAGGATCGCCCCGATGTACCGCCGCCGGTCACCCACGTTGACTCCGAGGAGGGCAGCGATCAGCATCACGGCGAGGAACAGCACGCTCGTGGGTACCGAGACGAAGAGACGTTCCGGATCGGGTTCGCGCAGCCAGTCCAGGGCAGGGAGGACGAGGACCCCTCCCACCACGGTGATGCCGAACGCGATCCAGCCGCTGCGATTCGACCGGTAGACGAACAGCGCGTAGACCGCGAGGCTGACCCCGAACGTCTCGACGACGGTGTCGGTGACGAACGCGACGACCGCACCCGCCCCGAACACCAGGTACGTGAGCCAGGGTCGATGGGAGCGGAACATCAGGGAGGCGGAGGTCACCACGCTCACGAACAGCGGGATCATGTACGGCCACGCGGGCGACCATACGCCGGAGGACAGCGGAGTGACCAGGGACCAGAACGCACTCACGACCAGGTAGCCGGCGGCGAGGAGTCCGTCGAAGAGCCAGGGGTGCGTCTTCCAGAACCGCCCCAGCGCACCGGGAGGCCGAGGCAGACCCATCGCTCTGGCCTCTCCGGCGGCGACGGGTGCTGGCTCTCGCATGGGTCGACTCTACGCACCGCATCCTGGACTCCGTCAGCGAGAGACGACGAGGAGCGATCCGGTCGCGGTGCGACGCTCCCCCACCAGAGCGCCGGTCTTCTCCTTCGAGACCCGGACCCACGTCTGCCTGCGCGCCGCACCTGCACGCTGGGCGAACGCGGTGTCCATCCCGAGGATCGCGAGCCAGCCCATGCCGATCGTGGTCGCGACGAGCTCGAGGATGCTGCCGATATCGGTGCGGAACTGCAGCAGCGAGAGGAGGCCACCGGCCGCCGCGATCACCGCGGTCGAGATACCCGCCACCAAGGAGAGGATCCGCAGCGTGCGCCTCCCCTCGACGAACGACACCTGGAGCATCGCGAACGCGGCCAGCGCGAAGGCGAGGACGGCGACGGTCGTGTGCACGAGGTCCTGCCAGGTGAAGGCCGGGCCGACGGGAAGCGGGCATCCCGTCGTGCATGTGACCTGGGAGGCCACCAGGAACAGCGCGGACGCCATCGCCACCGAGAAGGACGGCGTCCAGATGCTCAGCCAGGGCACCGTCGACCGCAGTCCGCGTGCCGCCCACGCGACCGAGAGACCACCCACGACGAGGAGCAGCAGGGCGAGCTCGAACCATCCGGCCGTCGGCTCTCCGTCGGCTCCGAGGCCGCTCACGTACAGGACCCGGTCGATGCTCAGACGGGCGACCCAGATGATGCTCAGAGCGGCGGCGACGAGCACGCTTCCGACGATCGAGGCGATGACACGGAGAGCGCTGGCGGCGGGGTGGGGAAGGGTGTTCTCGGCGGGCATAGGGCGACGGTAAAAGCGGAGGCCACCCCGTCGCGTCGGCCCGAAGTGCCCACTGTCAGGGGTCGTCGTACCTCAGTACGAGACACCCTGCTCGTCAGCTTCGCCGGCGTGGGCCTCTGCCGCCTCCTCGGCGAGCGTGAGCAGGTGTCACGCCCGCCGACTCCGCATCGCCCGAGTGTGCGCGAGCGCGGGGTCTGCGGCGAGCGCCGTGTACTCCGCCGAGTCCCGCGGAACCAGAGCGACCCGACCCTCCGCGTCGTGGTGGACGCCCCATCCGTAGCGCTTTCCCAGCGGCGAGGAGCGCAGGCAGGGCTGTCCCTTCGAGAAGAACGACGCCCGTGCGGCAGTGTCGTCCACGGCGATGCCGTTGCGCAGCGCATACGTCTCGAAGATCACGTCGTCGGAGGTGCGCGCGTAGGGCTGCTCGGCGATCAGACGGTAATGCATCGCCGCGATCGAGGGCTTCTCGGCGACCGGCGGCTCGGTCGCGTGCGCGATCGGGCAGTCGTCGGCGACCTCGATGAACGTGTCGACGTAGTTCGTGGTGTGCGCCATTCCCCCAGCATCCTCCCTCCCGCCGACATCGTCACGCCCCGATGTCTGCGGCCTCGACGATGATGGAGGGATGAGCGACGTGCTCGACCGCTTCACTCCCGCCACGCAGGACTGGTTCCGGGGGGCGTTCCCCGCGCCCACTCCCGCGCAGGCGGGTGCCTGGAACGCGATCTCCGCCGGCAAGCACGCCCTCGTGGTCGCCCCGACCGGATCGGGCAAGACGCTGTCCGCGTTCCTGTGGGCGATCGACAGCGTGTTCCGCGAGCGCATGGGCGAGACCACGCCGTCGGCGAAGGGCGAGCCCCGAACGCGCATCCTCTACATCTCCCCCCTGAAGGCGCTCGGCGTCGACGTCGAGCGCAATCTCCGCTCCCCGCTGATCGGCATCGGCCAGTCGGCCAGACGGCTCGGGGTGACGGCCCCTGCGGTCACCGTCGGGGTGCGCTCCGGCGACACGACATCGAGCGACCGGCGAAAGTTGGTGTCCGATCCGCCCGACATCCTCATCACGACCCCCGAGTCGCTGTATCTCATGCTCACGAGCCGCGCGGGCGAGACGCTGCGTGGCGTGCACACCGTGATCATCGACGAGGTGCATGCCGTCGCCGCCACCAAGCGCGGAGCGCACCTCGCCGTCAGCCTCGAACGGCTCGACGCCCTGCGCCGCGCGAACGGCGTCGAGACACCGGCTCAGCGCATCGGCCTCTCCGCCACGGTGCGGCCGATCGACGAGGTGGCCCGGTTCCTCGGCGGCTCTGCCCCGGTCGAGATCGTGGCACCTCCCGCCTCCAAGACCTTCGAGCTCGGTGTGGTCGTCCCGATGGACGACATGACGAATCCGCCTCCACCGCCCGGAGTTCCGGGAGACGCCGACGGAGCCGAATACTCCGAGGTCACCGGTTCGGTATGGCCGCACGTCGAGGAAGCGATCGTCGACCGCATCCTGCAGAACAACTCGACGATCGTGTTCGCCAATTCCCGTCGGCTGGCCGAGCGCCTCACCGGGCGACTGAACGAGATCTACTCCGAGCGGATCGGCGTACCCCTCCCCGATACGACCGTGCCCGCCGCGATGATGGCCCAGGCCGGAGCCACCGCGGGGGCCGATCCCGTGCTCGCGAAGGCGCACCACGGATCGGTGTCGAAAGAGCAACGGGCACAGGTCGAAGAGGAGCTCAAGTCGGGAGTGCTGCGCTGCGTCGTGGCGACGAGCAGTCTCGAGCTCGGCATCGACATGGGTGCCGTCGACCTCGTGATCCAGGTCGAGGCTCCGCCGTCTGCCGCCTCGGGTCTGCAGCGGGTCGGCCGCGCCGGGCACCAGGTGGGCGAGATCAGCCGGGCCGCCCTCTTCCCGAAGCACCGCGGCGACGTGCTGCACACCGCGATCGTGACCGAGCGCATGCTGGCGGGCAAGATCGAGGCGATCCAGGTGCCGCGCAACCCGCTCGACATCCTCGCCCAGCAGACCGTCGCGGCGAGCGCGCTGGGAGCCATCGGCGTCGAGGAGTGGTTCGAGACCGTTCGCCGATCGGCGCCGTTCCAGGCGCTCCCGCGTTCGGCGTACGAGGCGACGCTCGATCTGCTGGCGGGCCGCTTCCCCTCGGACGAGTTCGCCGAACTGCGGCCACGCCTCGTGTGGGATCGTGACGCCGGCACGCTGACGGGAAGGCCGGGGGCACAACGCATCGCGGTGACCAGCGGCGGCACGATCCCCGACCGCGGCCTGTTCGGCGTGTTCGTCGCGGGCGAGACGACCGGCGCCAGGGTCGGCGAGCTCGACGAGGAGATGGTCTACGAGTCGCGGGTGGGCGATGTGTTCACGCTCGGCACGACGAGCTGGCGGATCGCCGAGATCACGCACGACCGCGTGAACGTGATCCCCGCTTACGGGCAGCCGGGCAAGGTGCCGTTCTGGCACGGCGACGGCATCGGTCGGCCGTTCGAACTGGGCGAGGCGCTGGGGGCTTTCTCGCGCGAGGTCTCGGCGGCGACGCCCGAGAAGGCGGCACAGCGGCTCATCGATGCGGGGCTCGACGAGCAGGCACGGACGAACCTCATGGCCCATCTGACCGAACAGCGCGAGGCGACGGGCACGCTCCCCACCGACCGCACCCTCACCGTCGAGCGCGGCCGCGACGAGGTCGGCGATTGGCGGGTGATCCTGCACTCGCCCTACGGGATGAAGGTGCACGCGCCCTGGGCTCTGGCGATCAACGCCCGGGTGCGCGAACGTCTCGGCGTGGAAGGATCGGCGGTCGCGAGCGACGACGGCATCATCGTGCGCATTCCCGATGCCGAGGCGGAACCGCCCGGTGCCGAACTGTTCGTGTTCGACCCCGAGGAGCTGGAACTCCTGGTCACCCAGGAGGTCGGCGGCTCCGCGCTGTTCGCCTCCCGCTTCCGCGAATGCGCGGCCAGGGCGCTGCTCATGCCCCGCATGAACCCGAACAAGCGCACACCGCTGTGGCAGCAGCGGCAGCGGTCGGCCCAACTGCTCGAGGTCGCCAGGCGCCATCCGACGTTCCCGGTGATCCTGGAGACCCTGCGCGAGGTGCTGCAGGATGTCTACGATCTGCCGTCGCTGCGCAGGCTCGCGACATCGATCGCCGACCGACGCATCCGCCTGGTCGAGACCGAGCCGGGCCAGCCGTCGCCGTACGCGCGCGACCTGCTGTTCGGCTACGTGGGCGCCTTCATGTACGAAGGAGACTCTCCGCTCGCCGAACGGAGGGCGGCCGCGCTCTCGGTCGACCCCGCTCTGCTCGGGGAGCTGCTGGGCACGGTCGAACTGCGGGAACTGCTCGACCCCGACGTGATCGCGCAGTTCGAACGCGAGGCCCAGCGTCTCGATCCCGACCGCCGCGCACGAGGCCTCGAGGGCGTCGCGGACCTGCTCCGGATGCTCGGCCCGCTCGACGCCGAAGAGGTCACTGCGCGCCTCGACCCCGAATCGACAGCAGGTGCCTCGGCAGCCGCTCTGCTGGACGACCTCGTCACCGCGCGACGGGCGATCCCCGTCACGATCGCCGGAGCGACCAGGGTGGCAGCGATCGAGGATGCCGGTCGGCTGCGCGATGCGCTCGGTGCAGCGCTGCCCACGGGAATCCCGGTGGCGTTCCTCGAACCGGTCGCGGATCCGCTCGGCGACCTCGTGGCTCGCCATGCCCGCACGCACGGGCCGTTCACGACAGATGCCGTCGCCTCCCGATTCGGGCTGGGTGCCGCCGTCGCGCGGCATACGCTGCAGCGGCTCGAGACGGCAGGACGGCTCACGAGCGGGTACTTCCTGCCCGAGGCGGCAGGCAGCGGCGACGCGGTCGAGTGGTGCGACTCCGAGGTGCTGCGTCGGCTCCGGATGCGCTCGCTGGCGGCCATCCGCGGTTCGGTCGAGCCGGTCTCTCCCGAGGCGTACGCACGGTTCCTCCCGGATTGGCAGCACATCGGTCGTCCGCTCGAAGGCGTCGACGGCGTGCTGAACGTGATCGAGCAGTTCGCCGGTGTACCGATCCCCGCGAGTGCGTGGGAGTCGCTGATCCTGCCCTCCCGCGTGCGCGACTACTCCCCGGCGATGCTCGACGAACTGACGGCATCGGGGGAGGTCATCTGGTCCGGACACGGCACCCTCCCGGGACGGGACGGCTGGGTGTCGCTGCATCCGGCCGACATCGCGCCCTTCACCCTCCCGGAGCGCGACACCGAGATCGCGTCCGACTCCCTGGAGTCGCGCATCCTCATCGCGCTCGACGTCGGGGGTGCCTACTTCGCCGGACAGCTGAAAGACATGGCGGCGACCGAGAACGAGCAGTCGGTGCTCGAGGCGCTGTGGTCTCTGACCTGGGCGGGCTACGTCACCAACGACACCTTCGCCCCCATCCGCTCGCTCCTCACCGGCGGCTCGCAGGCGCACAAGGTCAAACGCCGTGCGCCCCGCGCCCGCACCTACCGCGGGGTGTCCTTCACCGGGACCGCGGCACCCCGCCCGCCCTCGATCGGCGGCCGCTGGTCGCTGCTGCCGGCGCTCGAGACCGATCCTGCCCGCCGGGCGACCGTCACCGCAGGGCTCCTGCTCGACCGCTACGGCGTCGTCACGCGCGGCGCCGTGCAGGCTGAGGGTGTTCCCGGCGGCTTCGCCCAGGCCTATCGGGTGCTCGCGGGCTTCGAAGAGGCGGGGCATTGCCGCCGGGGCTACGTGATCGAGAAGCTCGGAGCTGCGCAGTTCGCCGCGTCCGGCACCGTCGACCGGTTGCGCACCTATGCGGGCCTCGCGGATCCGCCGCCGCGCAAGAGCGTGACTCTCGCGTCGACCGATCCGGCGAACCCGTACGGCGCCGCCCTCGGCTGGCCCAAGCTCGACGGGGTCTCGCATCGTCCAGGGCGCAAAGCGGGCGGTCTGGTCGTGCTCGTCGACGGTGCACTGGTGCTGTCCCTCGAACGCGGCGGACGCACCGTGCTGTCGTTCAGCGACGACGCCGAGGTGCTGCGCGCCGCGGCCTCCGACCTCGCGGCCACCGCGCGCGCCCGTCGCCTCGACACGCTCACCGTCGAGAAGATCAACGGCGAGGGCGTCTACGGCACTGAACTCGCCCTCGCACTGCAGGAGTCCGGCTTCGTGGCGACCCCTCGCGGATACACGCTCCGCAAGGTCGTCTGAGCACTACGCCTACGCTGGAAGCCATGATCCGCGAGTTCGCCACCGGTATCCGCACACTGCTGCGCGGCTTCGGGCTGTGGCGCACCCGGCCGGGACTCATGCTGCTCGGACTGGTCCCCGCGGTCATCGCATTGCTCCTGCTCGCTGCCGCGCTCGTACCGCTGATCATCGGTCTGCCGTCGGTCTCCATGTGGCTGACGCCGTTCGCCGAGGGGTGGCTCGAACCGTGGCGCGGCCTGCTGCGGTCTGCGGTGAGCTTCGTGATCGTCGCGGCCGCGCTCGCCCTGGCCAGCGTGGTCTTCAGCGCCCTCACCCTGACCATCGGCGATCCGTTCTACCAGCGCATCTGGCACGCGGTCGAGGCCGACCTCGGCGACGCGCCCCCGGCCGACGGCGGCAGCTTCTGGACCACTCTCGGCGAGGGACTCCGCCTGGTTCTGCTCGGCATCCTGATCGCGATCGTCGTGCTCCTCATCGGTCTGATCCCTGCCGTCGGCGGGTTCTTCGGCCCCATCGCCGGAGTCGTCCTGACCGGTCGACTGCTGGCCCGAGAGCTCACAGGTCGAGCCTTCGATGCCCGCGATCTCAGCCCCGCCCAGCGCGCTACCCTGTTCTCGGGCAGCCGGGCGCGGGTTCTCGGCTTCGGAGTGGCGACACAGCTCTGCTTCCTGATCCCTGGCGGAGCCGTCGCGATCATGCCGGCCGCCGTGGCCGGAAGCACGATGCTCGCGCGAGACATGCTCGCGCGAGCCGGATTCGCCACGTCCCCCACCACGCTGCCCACCACACCGCCCGTCGCGCCGCCCACCGCGTCGCCGCGCACCCCGCCGCCGCCCACTCCCATCGGCGCCCCCTGATGCCCGAGGGCGACACCGTCTTCCGCACGGCACGACGACTCGACGAAGCTCTGGCCGGCGCGGAGGTCACCCGATTCGACCTGCGCGTGCCCCGATTCGCCACGCTCGACCTGACCGGCCAGCCGGTGCATGCCGTGATCCCCCGCGGCAAGCATCTGCTCATGCGCATCGGCGACAGCACACTGCATTCGCATCTGCGTATGGACGGCGCGTGGTTCACCTATCGCCCCGGCGAGAAGTGGCGGCATCCGGCGTTCAAGGTGCGTGCGGTCGTCGGTACGCCGCGGGGCGAAGCCGTGGGCGTCGACATCGCCGAGATCGAGGTCGTCCCCACCCGTGACGAGGATCAGCTCGTCGGTTACCTCGGACCTGATCCGCTCGCCGACGACTGGGATGCGGCAGAGGCAGTCCGACGTCTCGAGGCCGACGCCCGCAGCATCCACGTCGCCCTCCTCGATCAGCGCAACGTCGCGGGATTCGGCAACGAGTACGCCGCAGAACTCCTGTTCCTCCGAGGAATCCTGCCGACCAGACCGACGCCGGAGGTCGATGTCGCCGCCCTCCTCGACCTCGGTGTGCGCACGATCCGCGCCAACCGGGACCGCCGTCACCGCACCTTCACCGGCGTCGATCGGCCCGGCCAGGGCACCTGGGTGTACGGCCGCGCCGGACGTCCGTGCCGACGCTGCGGCACCTTGATCCGGCGGGGCGAGCAGGGCGCCGATCCGACCCGCGAACGCATCACCTTCTGGTGCCCCTCCTGTCAGCACTGACCACATCCATCCGCGGGAATGAATCCGCCCCTGTCGTGGTTGTTGATATATCCGGAGAACTCCGGAGCACGGGAGGAATCGTGGGCAAGAACTACGTCGACATCGAGAACGACCAGGGCGCGACGCTGCGGTATCGCAAGCACGCGAACGGCCGGGGTCTCGTCGCGCATGGCGCGAAGGTGCACCCGAAGGCACACATCGAGGCGGGTGCCTATATCGAACCGGGGGCGCGCGTCGGTGCCGGCGCGACCATCGCCCGCGGTGCCTGGATCGACGAAGACGCCGTGATCGGCGAGGGCGCGTTCGTGGACGCGCACGCGCACGTCGGCCATGGCGCGGCGATCGGCGACCACGCCTACGTGGGCGTCCGCACCGATATCGGTGCCGGAGCGCGCATCGTCCGCGGTGCCAGGATCGGCGACGACGAGACGGTCGCGGCCGGACTCACCATCGCGACGGATCAGAAAGGTCTGTGGCTCGCGGCCTGAGCGACCTCACCCGAGCGGTGCGCTCACAACAGCCGCCGCTCGGAGGCCCATGCCGTGAGTTCGTGTCGTGAGGAGAGCTGAAGCTTGCGCAGCACCGACGACACATGCGTCTCGACCGTCTTGATCGAGATGAACAGCTCCGACGCGACCTCTTTGTACGCGTAGCCCCGAGCGATCAGGCGCATGACCTCCTGCTCGCGTGCCGAGAGCCGGTCGAGTTCGTCGGTCGCTGTCGCGGTCTCGCCGGCGACCGCCCCGAAGGCGTCGAGCACGAAGCCGGCAAGCCTCGGCGAGAAGACCGCATCGCCCTCGGCCACGGCCCGCACCGCGCTGCTGACCTCGACGCCGGATGAGCCCTTCGTGATGTAGCCCCGCGCGCCGGCGCGGATCACCCGCACCACGTCGGCCGCGGCGTCGGACACGCTCAACGCGAGGAAGCGGGCATCGGTCGGAGACGACCCGCGGATCACCGCCTCACCTCCGGCCGCGTCCTCGCCGGCGCCGCCCGGGAGATGCACGTCGAGGAGAACGACATCCGGTCGCGTCTCGCCGATCACCGCGATCGCCGACGGCACATCTGCCGCTTCGCCCACCACATCGACGCTCGCATCGAGGTCTGCGCGCAGGCCGGAGCGGAAGATCGAGTGATCGTCGACGATCACGACACGGATGATCTCAGCCATGGTGCTCCTCCCGAGCCGTCGCACGCGGTACCGGCCGCTCCTGGTTGGACGGTGTCATGATGCGCAGATGCACCTCTGTGCCGCTCTCATCGCTGCGAACCCCTCCACTGCCACCCGCACGGCGCATCCGTCCGATGATCGACTCGCGCACGCCCAACCGATCGCTGGGCACCTCATCGAGCTGGAATCCCGGGCCCCGATCGCGGATGAACACATCGACGCCTGACACGCTTCCCTCGATGTACACCGAGATCTCGCCTCCTGCGTGGCGGGCCGCGTTCAGGATCGCCTCCCTGGCGGCGGCGGCGAGCTCTCCGCTCGCCCGCTCTGTCGACAGGCCGGCGGAGACCACGTCGATGCGCACCGGGTAGTCGAGCTCCAACGCTCCGGCATAGTCGCGCAGGTCGGTCGGAAGATCACTGTCGGCCGGAGCATCGCCGTCGTACAACCAGGCACGCAGCTCGCGCTCCTGCGCCCTGGCGAGGCGCGCAGCTTCGCTGGAAGCTCCCGCCCTGTTCTGGATCAGCGCCAGTGTCTGCAGCACCGAATCGTGCAGGTGGGCGGCCATCTGGCTGCGCTGCTCCTCGCGGATGCGGCGCACCCGCTCACCGGACAGCTCGCGCCATCGGGGTATCAACGACGAGGACACCACGGCCGCGAGCCCGACCAGCGGGAGCAGCACCAGCGCCACGCCCGAACGGGCCACCGGCCAGGACAGCAGGATCGTGAACAGCAGGGCCAGCAGGACGATCGAGAGGATCCGGATGCTCAGCGTGTGCCGTGGCCCCCGTGCGGTGTCGGTGCTGTCGATCAGCGTCGCCCAGAGCCCGGCGCCGGTCGCGAAGACCACCGTTCCGCCGACGACGACCGCCGCGACATCGGGAGGGATCGACCCGGTCAGCCAGTCGCTGCCGCCGCGCCACACCAGCACGACGAGGACCCCCACGGCCGCGGGAGCCAGCAGCAGCCACGCCACGGGCATCCGTCTGGTCGGTGCGTCCTCACCCTCCGCCCACGGCGTGAACATCCAGCACCAGGCGTAGAGCAGCACCCCTGCACCGCCGCACAGCGCGAGGGCGATGAACAGAGCGCGCACCATCCACGGCCGTGCGCCCAGGTGGCGTGCGAGTCCGGCACTGACGCCGGCGACCAGGCAGTCGCGATCGCGGGTCAGCGACGGGCGCGGTGGAGCGGCGACGCGCGGAGGTCGCGCGGGAGCGTGCGCCGAAGAGGACATGTCGCCATCCAATCATCCGCGCCGATGCTCCGGGGGCTCCCCCGGCGAGAATCAGGGGTCGCTCAGGGGTTCCCCCCATGGCACAGCGCCCCGCGCCACCGCCAGGATCGAAGCATGACGATTCCGACTGCGCCTCCGCCCCCTGCCGATCCAGACGCTCCGGCCGTCGGCGGTCCCGGCACGGGCACCCTGCGCGGCGCCGACCGCTTCCTGCTCTGGGTCGCCGGTCTCGGCGTCGCCCGCTCCGAGGGCTGGCTGGGTGGCGTCGCCGCCGGTATCGCCGCACGCCTGCGGATCGACCCGCTCATCGTGCGAGGGGTGCTGGTGGTGGCCGCGCTCTTCGGACTGCCGGTGATCTTCCTGTACGCCGCCGCGTGGGCGCTGCTGCCCGACATCGATGGACGGGTGCACCTGCGCGACCTGCTGCGTCGCGACTACCAGCCCGTGCAGTGGGGCATCCTGGCGATGGCCGTCATCGGGCTGTTCCCGACCGCTCCGCTCGCTGGCCGCCTGTTCGGGCTCGGTTACGGCGACTGGTCGGCCCTCTCCCTCCTCAGCTGGATCGTCGGGCTCGTGCTCGTCGCCGGCCTGCTCTTCCTGATCGTGCGTGCTGCCAGCCGCACCCCGGGCGCTTCCGCGTCTGATCTGCCGACGGCTTCCGCAGATCAGACGGCCCCGGCCGCGTCCGCCCCCCTCGCCGGTTCGGGTACCACCGAGGGGGCGGACGCCACTCTCTCCGCCGCCGCGGAATCCGACGCCGGCATCGCAGCAGAGCCGATGTCACCGGATCCCGCACTCGGCGCGATCCCGCCGGCACCGCCGGCCCCTCTGCCGCCCGGTTCGCAGGATCCCGCAGCCCTCGAAGCCTGGCGCGCCCAGCATGCCGCGTGGAAGGAACAGGATCAGGCGTGGCGGCGCCAGCAGCAGGACGTCGAGCGCGCCGCCCGCGACCAGCTGCGCCGTGAGCGCCAGGCCGAGGCCGCCGTGTTCGCCGCCGAAGCCACCGAACGCCGTCGCATCCGCCGGGAGTCGAACCCGCGCGCCGGATTCGCGTTCGTGGCGACGATGGTGGGGCTCGCGATCATCACCGGTGCTGCCGTGGGACTGGCGACCGGCGCAGCCCAGCTCGGCGGAGCTCTCGGCCTCCTCGCCGCAGCCCTGATCCTCGCGCTCGGGATGATCGTCGCCGGGGCGTTCCGTCGGCGCAGCGGTTTCCTGGCCTTCGTGACGGTCATCACCCTCGTCGGCGGACTCGTGGCCGGGGCGTTCTCCACGCTGCAGGGCCTGACCTTCGGATGGGCCTCGATCACCAACAGCCGCGAGCAGCACATCCGTCAGCCGTTCGGCGACCTCTCCGTCACCCTCTATCAGCACGACGGCGCGCCGCGACCGATCGTGATCGAGAAGTCCTCCGGGGGGACGTACATCTATGTCGATCCCGGCGTCGAGCTGCAGCTCCGAGCGACGGTGGACACGGCATCCGTGACCTGGACCCGCGTGGAAGGCGACTCGGGAACGATCGTCGACTCCGGCACGTGGCTCGGCACGCGTGACGGAGACGAGCGCGCAGGAGAGGAGGCGGTGATCGTGCAGAGCATCTCGGCCGACACCGCCTCCCCGACGACCATCCAACCGATCACCCTCGATCAGAACAGCGGTGACATCTCCATCACCGTCGCCGAGCCCGCGAAGGAAGACCAGTGATGAGCGTTCCGTCGATCACCGAGACCACCGCCGTGCCCCGCACCCGCTGGGCGGCCATCATCTGGGGGCTCCTGTTCGCCGCGATCTCGACGACAGCCCTCTGGATGCTGGCAGACGCCGACCGCCGCGATGCAGCCGCCGACGCCCTGCTGGCCCTCACCCCGACGGCCGCCGTCGCGGTCGCGCTCCTGACCGTCGGCGTGCTGCTCCTGGTCGGCGGAGCCGCCGGACTCGTCCGTCGCGCGCAGCGGAAGCTCTCCACCACGAGCCCTGCTGCGCCGACGGAGGTGCCGGGCACTCCCGCCGAGTAGCCTTGACCGCATGGCGAACCAGGGAAGACGCCCCGCGAAGGGCACAGGCCGCGGAACACCGGTACGCCGAAGCAAGGCAGCACCCGCGGAGCGGTATCCCCCGCAGAAGCCGAAGAAGCCCACCTCCAAGGTCGTCTTCGATGCCCCGCAGCCCGAACCGGAAGCGCCGCGCACCTTCCGCCTCGGCGCTGTGCCCGGCGCGACCCCCGGCAAGTGGATCGACGCCTGGAAGCAGCGGATGCCGCGTGTGCCGCTCGAGCTCGTGACGATCGACCCGGCCGCCCAGCGCGATGCACTCGACCGCGTCGATGCGGCGCTCCTTCGTCTGCCCCTCACCGACGAGTCGCTGCACATCATCCCCCTGTACGACGAAGTCCCGGTCGTCGTCGCAGCGGTCGATTCGCATCTGATGGCCGCGGAGCAGCTCACCGCGGCCGACCTCGAAGGCGAGGTCGTGATCGCGCTGACCGACGATGTCCTGGGTTCTCCCGTGTTCCCGGGGACTGTCCAGGCGACCTTCGATCCCCTTCCCACCGACGAGGCGATCGCGACGGCGGCATCCGGCGTCGGCATCGTCGTCGTCCCGATGTCTCTCGCGCGTCTGCACCATCGCAAGGACGCCGATCACCGCGTCCTCGCGCACGGACCGACCTCGACCGTCGCGCTGGTGTGGCCGCGGGAGCGCACCACGGCCGACGTCGAGACGTTCGTGGGCATCGTCCGCGGTCGCACGGCGAACTCCTCGCGGTGACCGCGTCTGCTCGGCCACGCGCGCTCGTTAGAATCTCCTGATGGCCTCGCTTCTCTACGTCTGCGTGCGACCCGAGACCGGGGCGGCGGATGCCGAGCATGCCTCCTTCCGTCGGGCGCTGGGCGTCGACGTGGTCGACCGGCTCGATCTGCTGCACGGGGCGTTGCCGATGGAACGCCTGCGGGGATATCGCGGCATCGTCGTCGGGGGCTCGCCGTTCAACGTCTCCGATGCGGTGAAGTCCGCCGAGCAGCTTCGTGTCGAGGCCGACCTCCGCACGCTGGCCGACGCGGCGATGGCCGCCGAGGTCGCGGTGTTCTTCACCTGCTTCAGCATCGGTGTCGTCACCCGCATGCTCGGCGGCGAGGTGGTGACCGACACTCCGGAGCCCGCGAGCGCCACGGTCATCGAGACCACGCAGGCGGGCGCGGCCGATCCGGTGTTCGGACCCAGCGGCTCCGCTCTGACGGTCTTCACGGCCCATAAGGAGAGCGCGGCGGCGACCCCGCCCGGCGCCGTGCTGCTGGCCACGAACGAGGCCTGCCCCGTGCAGGCGTACCGCGTGGGCACGCATCTCTACGCCGCTCAGTTCCACCCAGAGCCCACGCCTCGCGACTTCGCCGACCGGATGACGTTCTACCGCACCACCGGCTACTTCGACCCCGACGAGTTCGACGCCGTGCAGCAGCAGGTTCTCGCAGCCTCGGTCACCGAGGGGGCGGCCCTGCTGCGACGCTTCGCCGAGACCTTCGCCTGAATCAGCTCGACGCCGAGTCGCGGAGCAGCGGTACGCGCTCGCGCAGGTATGCCTCCAACGGCATGAATCCTCCCGCGGTGCTCCAGCGCACGGAGGGCACGCCGTCGACCTGAGCGAGCGGACCGGATGAACCTCCGGCGTCCACGGCGTCGACGTCGACGACGCTCCATCCCACGTGCACGACATCGCCCTCGTCGAAGCCGCCGCGCAGCGCCTCGGCCCTGCGCTCCGCCCGCTCCCTGGCCGACTCGGCCGTGTAGCCGCGACGCCCCGGGTCCGCCGCGCGCAGGACCTCGGCCGTCGCCAGCGCATGTGTCTCGGTCAGCAGCAGCACACCCAGGTGCCACGCCTCACCGACCCTGACGATGCGACGCCCGCGCCAGCGGGAATCGCGCTGTTCACCGAGCCCTTCCTTCGGAGCGCCCTTCAGGTTGTGCACGGCCTGTGTCAGCAGCGCGGATGCGGTGGTCACAGCTCTCCCTGTCGTGTCTTGTCGGCCAGTCGCGGGCCCACGACCTCCGCGCGGTCGCCGCGGAGCGTCATCCCGATCAGGGGATACAGCAGCACGGACAGCATTCCGGCTCCGACGAGCGCCGCAGCCGTGCCGGTGTCGAGCATCTTCTGATCCACACCGATGGCGGTGACAGCCACGATGATCGGCAGGCCCGTCGCGGCGAGCAGTCCGAGGGCCGCGCGGTCGCGCACGCTCATCCCCGCCGGCGCCGAGAGCTGCGCCGCGGATCCGCGGATCACGAGCAGAGCGATCAGGAAGATGGGCACCAGCCCCAACGCCGTCGGCGAAGACAGCAATGCCTGCAGATCGAACGTGACCCCGGTGTAGAGGAAGAAGATCGGCACGAGGAAACCGAAGGCGATCGCCTCGATCTTGCTCTCGACCTCTTCCGCGTCCTTCTTCGGTGCACGCGCCATGATGATGCGCCAGACCGCCCCGGCCACGAAAGCCCCGAGCAGCATGTCGAGATCGAGCATGACGCTCAGCCCGACGAGAGCGGCGATGAGCAGGATCACGAAGCGCACGCCGAACTGATCCGAGGTGTGCAGTGTCGCCCGCACGATGCCGTGCAGCCGCCCGTGCGGGACGCGGTGCGCCAGCAGCACCGCGAGCCCGGCGAGCACCACGAAGGTCAGCAGCACGGCCGTGGCGATCGGCGTGGTCCGCGTGCTGAGGAAGATCGAGATCGCGATCAACGGGAGGAACTCGCCCACCGCGCCGATCGCGCTGATGGCACGACCGAAGGGGGTGTCGAGCTCGCGGGCATCGCGCAGGATCGGCATCAGGGTGCCCAGCGCCGTGGAGCTGAGCGCGATGCCGACCACCACCATCCCCTCTCCCGGCGCGAAGAAGAAGCCCAGACCTATGCCCAGGAGCACGCTGAGCAGCCAGCCCAGAGAGGCGCGTGCGAGCGGCTTGCCCGCCACCATCTTGAAGTCGATCTCGGTTCCGGCGACGAAGAACAGCAGCGCGAGGCCGAAATCGCTGAGCTTCTCCAGCAGCGGTCCCGGTTCGACCCAGCCGAAGACAGCGGGACCGACGAGGATGCCGAGCACGAGCTCGAACACCACGATGGGCACCCGGACCACCGGTCGCACGCCGCGTGCGAGAAGCGGCGCCGCCACGGCGAGCAGCGGGATCAGCACGAGGCCGAGGTCACTCGCATTCATGCTCTCAGGGTAGGTGAGAGCGGTGCAGTGCGCAGGCAGTGCAGCGGGTGATCTTTCGCGATTCGCCCGCTCGGCGCATCCACGGCAGAATCGATGCACACCCTCGAGGAGCCCCCATGTCTCAGCCCGATACCGCCCGCCTGCTCATCGCCTGCGACGACCAGCCCGGCATCGTCGCCGCCGTCGCCGGCGTGCTCGCTCATCACGGCGCGAACATCATCTCGCTCGATCAGCACTCGACCGACTCCGAGGGCGGACGCTTCTTCCAGCGCACGGTCATCCACCTCGACGGTCTGGCAGCGGCGCGCCCGGCACTCGAAGCCGACATCGCGGCCGTCGCCGAGCGCTTCGGCATGGAGTGGTCGCTGCACGACGTGGCCCGCCGCAAGCGCGTCGCGATCTTCGTCTCGAAGTACGATCACTGCCTCATGGAGCTGCTGTGGCGTACGCAGCGCGGACAGCTCGACATCGACATCACCATGGTCGTGTCCAACCACCCCGACCTGGCCGAGGCCGTCCGCTCATTCGGTGTGCCGTTCGTGCACATCCCCTCCGGCGACAAGGCCGCCATGGAGGATCGTCAGCTCGAACTGCTGCGCGGGAACGTCGACCTCGTCGTGCTCGCCCGCTACATGCAGATCCTCTCCGACGACTTCATCACGCGCCTCGAAGCTCCGGTCATCAACATCCACCACTCGTTCCTGCCCGCGTTCATCGGAGCGAACCCGTACGCTCGCGCCAAGGACCGTGGCGTCAAGCTGATCGGCGCGACCGCGCACTACGCGACGGCCGATCTTGACGAGGGACCGATCATCGAACAGGACGTCACGCGCGTCACCCACTCCGAGTCGGCCGCCGAGCTGCAGAGTCGCGGTGCCGACGTCGAGCGCCTCGTGCTCGCCCGCGCCGTGCAGTGGCACGCCGAGGATCGCGTGATCGTGCACGGCAAATCCACCGTGATCCTCTAGCCCGGTCGTTCCCGGGTGGACGCGGGTCAGTCGCGGTCGCTCAGGATATCGACCGCGAGCCCGTGGGAGGCCGCTGACAGGCGTCGGTCATTCGTCCACAGCGCGGAGCAGCCCGCGATCCGGGCCGCAGCGAGGGTCACGGTGTCGCCGGGAGCCCTGCCATCAGCTCGGCGAAGACCTCGGCAGCCGTGCCATGACGCACCAGCGGCGCGGCCTGCCCCATCCACAGCGACTGCAGCGCGCCCAGGTTCTGCTCCCCCGCCGCGGTGCGGAAGCGCCCTGTCAGCCAGTTCTGCATCGGGAACGGCGCGATCGTGCCGCTCGCCTCGATCGCCCGCACCACACGGTTGCGGGCGCCGCGAGCCAGGCGTCCGCTCATCGCACGTGTGAGCACGGTCTCGTCGGCGGCGGTGGATCGGATCGCGTCGCGGTGCGCTTCGTTCGCGGCCGACTCCGCGGTGGCGAGGAACGCCGTCCCCACCTGCACTCCCGCCGCGCCCAGGGCCAACGCCGCCGCCACCCCGCGACGATCGGAGACACCTCCTGCCGCGATCACGGGCACCCCGACCGCGTCGACCATCTGAGGCACCAGCGCGAACGTCCCGACCAGCGACTCCTCCGCTGAACGCAGGAATGCGACCCGATGACCCGCGGCCTCGGCGCCGCTCGCGACCACGGCGTCCACGCCCGCTGCGTCGAGCGCGACGGCCTCAGCCACCGCGGTCGCCGTGCCGACGACGAGGATGCCGCGGCGATGCGCCTCCTCGATCAGGTCGTCCGACGGCACGCCGAACACCACGCTGAGCACGGCGGGCTCGATCTCCCAGACGGCCTCGAGCTGTTCGTCCAGGGTCGGGGCGTACCGCTCCGGCCGCGCGGGGACGTCCACGCCCACGGCTTCGTAGAACGGCTGCAGGGCCTGCGCGAACACGGTGTGCTGCGGGTTCGGCTCGACCTCGTCTCCCATCGGAAGCCAGACGTTCACCGCATAGGGCCGGTCGGTCAGGGCACGCAGCTCGGCCCCGGTCGCACGGATGCGATCGCCGTCGTAACCGTAGAGTCCGAACGACCCCAGTCCACCCGCGTTGCTGACCGCGGCGGTGAGCGCGGTCGAGGAGAGCCCGCCGAACGGGCCGAGAACGATCGGATGCTCGATCCCGAGCAGGGTGCGAAGGTCACTCATGCTTCGACGTTACGCCCGCGGGCGACCCCGAGGCCGCGTTCGAATCGCGCAACTGGTCGTATCCGACGCCCGGAGGGAACCAGTCGCGCGATTCGAACGTCACCCGGACCCCGGTGATACCCTCGTCGCAGGAAGGGGTGCGCACATGAGCGAGTGGTTCGGGCAGATGCTGAGCTTCGTCGCGACCGCGATCGGCCTCGTGTCGATGCCCGACGCAACGGCCCTCGGCCTCGCGATCGCGCTGCTCGCCGTGACCGCCCTCACGCTCGCCATCGTGCTGAGCGTGCACCCCGAGGCCACAGCCGACGCCCCGCATCCGCTGCGGGCCATCGACGTCGGCACCCTCCTCACGCAGAGTGACCCCGATGCCGCCGGGCACCCGCGCCCTCGGGCGCCGGGAGTCGCGACCGCCGCGTAGTCCGTTCGCACGACGGGACAGCGCGGCCTTCGCCGACCCTTCCCGACGCCACGAACGGACACTCTCTTGGACATCTTCGCTTTCCCTCCTCTCGCCGCCATCCTCGACGCCGCCTACGGCGCCATGACCGGGCTCTCCGACCTCCTCACCCCTCTCGCCGGCGCCGCGGCCGCAGCACTCGCCGTGGTGCTCGTCACCCTGCTGGTGCGGGCGCTGCTCATCCCGGTGGGCATATCCCAGGCCAAGGCCGAACAGACCAGGGCGCGTCTCGCCCCGAAGCTGCGTGAGCTGCAGCGCCGCCACAAGAAGAACCCCGAGCGCCTGCAGAAGGAGACGTTGGCGCTCTACAAGGCCGAGAACACGTCGCCGTTCGCGGGGATGCTCCCGGTGCTGGCGCAGGCCCCCGTCGTCGGCATCCTGTACACGCTGTTCCTCCGTCCCGAGATCGCCGGTCATCCGAACGAACTGCTCGCGCACGACCTGTTCGGCGCCCCGCTGGGGACGAGCCTGGTCTCCGCGCTCTTCGGCGGCACGGCGACGCCCGCCACGTTCCTGGTGTTCGGAGTGCTGCTGGCGGTCATGGTCGCGGTCGCCGAAGTCACCCGCCGCGTGTTCCGTCCCACTCCGGTCGAGGGTGACGACTCCCCGTTGAACTCGCCCACGATGCTGCGCCTCGTCTCGGCGACGCACTACCTCACAGCGGTCTTCGCCGCATTCGTGCCCCTCGCCGCTGCGCTCTACCTCACCGTCACGGTGGTGTGGACGCTCGTCCAGCGCGTCATCCTGCGTCGGCGCTTCCCGCTGCCGACTCCGACGGTCAATCGGGCAGCGGTATCGGCGCGGTGAAGGGACCGGAGGGGCCGCCGTCGCGACGGTCCCTCCGCACGCCGAGCGTGGTGCCGACGCTCGCGGCGATCACGAGAGCGATGGCGAGCATGCGCAACGGCGTCGCATCCTGACCGAGGATGAGCCAGCCGGCGAGGGTGGCGAACGCCGGCTCCAGGCTCAGCAGCACCCCGAAGACGCGCTGCGGAAGCCGCCGCAGCGCCGCGAGCTCGAAGCTGTACGGGATGACCGACGACAGCACCGCGGTGATCGCCGCGAGCAGCAGGAGCTGCGGGTCCATCGCCACGGTCGACACAGCGGGAACGCCGACCGGGATCAGCAGCACGGCCGCGACCACGAGGCCCATCGCCAGGCCGCTGCTGCCGGGGATGAGGGCGCCGACGCGGGCGCTCATCCGGATGTACATGGCCCAGAATCCGGCGGCGATGAGGATGAACACGACCCCGAGCGGATCGAGCGGCTCGGCCCCGATCAGCCCGTCGATGCCGAGGACGACCATGCCCAGCAGGGCGATGCCGACCCAGGCGAAATCTCTGAGCTTCCGGGTGAGCACGGCGGCGAGGACGAGCGGTCCGAGGAACTCGATCGCGACGGCGGGCCCCAGCGGGATGCGATCGATCGCGGCGTAGAAGAAGCCGTTCATCGCCGCCAGCGAGACACCGAAGAGCACGGCGGCAAGCCACTGCGCGCGGGTCCACTTCCCTGGTCGCGGCCGCACGATGACGACGAGCAGCACCGCGGCGATCGCCACGCGCAGCGAGGTCACCCCCCACGGTCCGAGCACCGGGAAGAGCTGGGCCGCGACAGCAGCGCCGAAGGGAAGCGAGAGGCAGGAGCCGATGACGAGCACGACCCCCACGAGGGGACCGGACGCGGTGGGCTTCTGCACCAGACAAGCTTAGGCGGCTGCCCCTGCTTCAGCCCGGCGTCGAGACCCACCGTCCCTGTCGAGACCCACCGTCGAATGCGCGACGGCGCGTGGGTGTCGACGAAGACGATGGGTCTCGACGGGTGCTCGTAGGGGTCAGAGGTGTTTGCCGCCCGTGACCGCGATGACCGATCCCGAGGTGTAGGAGGACTCGTCCGATGCCAGGTACACATATGCCCCGGCGAGTTCCGCGGGTTGCCCTGCCCGCCCGAGCGGGGTGTCGGCACCGAAGGTCGCCAGGCGCTCGGCGTCCCAGCCCGTCGCGGGGATCAGCGGTGTCCAGATCGGGCCGGGGGCCACGGCGTTCACTCGGATGCCCTTGGGCCCTGCCTCCTCGGCGAGCGCCTTCACGAACGCCACCTGTGCCGCCTTGGTCATGGCGTAGTCGATCAGACCGGGCGAGGGGTTGTAGGCCTGCACCGACGCGGTCACGATGATGCTCGCACCGGGTTCGAGGTCGGGATAGGCCGCACGTGCCGAGAACAGCATTCCGGCCAGGTTCGTGTCGAAGACCCGGCGCATCCGCTCCGTCTCCAGCGACGCGAAACCGTCGATGTCGTGCTGGTAGCCGGCGTTGAGCACGAGCACGTCGAGTCCACCCAGCTCGCTCCGGGTCTTCGCGACGATGTCGGTCGCGAACCCCTCGTCGCGCAGATCGCCCGCGAATCCCACTCCGATCCGGCCGGCCTCGCGGACCAGGGCGAGGGTGTCCTCCGCGTCGGCCTGTTCCTCGGGCATGTGCGCGATGGCGACGTCCGCGCCCTCTCGGGCGAAGGCGATCGCGACGGCGCGGCCGATGCCTGAGTCCCCGCCCGTGATCAGAGCACGGCGTCCTCCCAGGCGACCGTGGCCTGCGTAGGTCTGCTCCCCGTGGTCGGGCTCCGGCCGGGTCCGCTCCGTCAGCCCCGGCTGATCCTGGTGCTGCGCGGGGAAGCCCTCCTCGCGATGCGCGTGCCGGGGGTCGGTGGTGTCGTCTGTCATGGCGATCCTCCTCATCTCGTGGAACGTGTCGTCGTATGAGCGACTCTCCCCGACGGCCGTGCTTCCGTCAGGGGGGTTGACAGGTCCGCCCTGTGCGAGGGGTCGAGAGGATCAGACGGGCGGGGTCACCGGGACTTCCTCGGTGCCCGGCTCGGTTCCCGATTCCGCGGGCTCGGGAACGAGGTAGAGCCCGCTCGGAGCGTTCGCCGTGAAGGCGAGTGCCTCGATCCACGCGCGGTTGACGGAGGGCTGCCTGCTGCCGAAGTACTTGAAGACCAGCGCGCTGCCGGGCTGGATCCAGACGGTGGTGCGCCCACCGCCCACGCTGGTGTCTTCTCGCCAGCTGAACGGGAAGGGCTCACCGCGACGCAGCTTGGCGGTGATGACGAGCTGCAGATGCGTGAGCGCCCGGTCCTCGATCTCGGTCTTCACGCTGCCTTCATAGACGAACTTTCCCATGCAGTGCTCCTCGGTCGTGGTGGTGGGGACGACGGTTGCGACCCATTGTTCCCCAAACAGCCGACGGCCACACAGTCCCTCGGCGGGTGGATCCGATGCCGGGTCGCCACAGCGAAGTCAACCCCCTCGGCGAGATCTGGAGGGGCGCATAGCCTCATTCCACTCGACCCCGAGGAGGGCACTGCCATGAACGACCGACACATCGATGACCGCCCGGACGAGGGCAACACCCCGGGCACGACGCACGCGTCGTGGGGCGCGGGAAACCCCCGTCTGCGCATCACCAGGGACGACGAGCGCACCGAGTTCGCGCTCGAAGACGATGTCGTCCGCGTCGGCTCGGCCGAGGGCAACGAACTGCGCCTCGCCGACACCGACCCGGTGCACGCCACGATCACGCACGACGACCGCGACGAGTACGTGCTGACCCTGCACGGCGAGGGCGAGACGAACGCGAGCCTCGGCGTGGACGCGACGCACGTGGATGAGAACTCCGAGACCCT
The DNA here is from genome assembly GCF_005502545.1 of Microbacterium sp. Beta. Classification (NCBI taxonomy): domain Bacteria; kingdom Bacillati; phylum Actinomycetota; class Actinomycetes; order Micrococcales; family Microbacteriaceae; genus Microbacterium; species Microbacterium sp. Beta. The sequence goes on along the minus strand of NZ_SCOG01000018.1, from coordinate 24,821 downwards.
GCGCACGGGCGCGCACTTCACCGCGGGTCCGTGGACCCTGGTGTTCGCCCGCGACGAGTTCGCCGATCACGGACGCCCCTACGGCGGCCGCTCGGGCGGAGAGTACTCGGACCAGCCGCTGCAGCCCCCTCGTCCGGACTACGACGAGAGCGAAGAGCGATGACGCTCGAGAAGGGACGCTCCGCACGGTGACCGCTCTCGACGCTCTCGACTCGGACACGCAGAGCCACATCGCACGGTTGAGCGAACTCGCCGCGGAGCGGGAGCTCCGCATCGGAGTGGCCGAGTCGCTGACCTCGGGCATGCTCGCGGAGACGATCGGTGCCGGCGACGGTGCCTCCGGCTGGTTCGCCGGGGGCATCGTGGCCTACTCCACCGACGTCAAGGAGCGCGTGCTGGGACTGACGCCGGGAACGGATCCGTGCTCTGCCGCCTGCGCGGAGCAGCTCGCCGCCGGTGCACGGACCCTGTTCGATGTCGACCTTGCGGTCTCGACCACCGGTGTGGGCGGCCCGGAACCCCAGGGCGGGCACGCGGCGGGAACCGTCTATCTGGGCTGGGCCACGGCCGATGGCGACGTGGGCCACCGTCGACTGGCACTGGTCGGCGACCCGGAAGAGGTGCTCGCGTCGACCGTCGGTGCGGCCGTCGGCCTGCTGGCGTTCCACGCCGAGGGGCTGCGACCGCTGGGTCCGCGGCGCGGTCAGGAGAACGACGGCGAAGAGCGTCGTCCGCGCTGACCACGGCATCGCCACGAGTCGCGCATCGTCACAGGCCGCAGCACCCCCGTCGGCGCGTTGGCCGCAGCTTCACTGGCCGGGCAGGAGCCCGATCCGCAGCGGCGCCTGTGGGGTGGTCGCCTCGCGCAGCGCCGCATCGATCTCGGAGAGCGGCCGCACCGCGCCAACGGCATCGGCGAACGGATAGGCCCTCCCCCGGCCCGCGAGGAACGCCACCGCTTCAGCCAGCTCTGCGCCCGTGTAGTTGTGGATGCCCGCGACGGTGACGAGCCGGCGCACGATGCTCTCGGCGTCGAACGGAACCGGGTCAGCGGGGAACACGCTCCCGACCAGCACGACCGTCCCCCCGACCGCCACGCCGGCGAGTGCTTCCTGCACGGCATGCCCCGACGCCTCGATCACGACATCAGGATCCCGGTCGAGACGCGTCGCTCCGAACCGTGCGGCCAGACCCTGCCTGTCGACGTTCGGGTCCCGCACCTCCACGGTCGCCCCCTGTTCGGCGGCGATGGCTGCGGCGGACAGCCCCACGAGACCCGCGCCGTGGATCCGCACGGAGGCCCCGTCGAGGTCGTGGTCCTTCGCCGCTCGAGCGACCGCCGCCCACGCGGTGGCCGTGGCGCACGAGGCGGGCGCGAGCACCGCGGCGGGGAGCGCCTCGGGCACCCTGACGATGGCCGTCCCCTCCCTCAGCTGCACGTGACTCGCGAACGCTCCGGTGAGGTCGCCGTGCGCGCCGACGCGATCGTGCCCGTACTTCCCCAGATCACGGCATTTCTGCGGCAGCCCCCGCAGGCAGCGATCGCAGCTCGCGCAGGATACGGTCACCGACCACACCACCCGATCGCCGATCCGCAGCGGAGTGCCGTCCACGGTGCGCGCGCCGGCGTCGCCGATGGCGATCACCCGTCCGACGCTCTCGTGTCCGAGCACCAGGGGCGTCGGAGCGGATCGTCGTCCCCGCACCGTGTGCACGTCGGATCCGCAGATCGTCGACATCTCGACCGCCACGAGCGCGTCCCCGTCCGCGAGAGCCACTCCCGGTACCGCGATCGTCTCGTGCGGGTGGCCTTCGCCGACCCAGACCATCGCGGTGGCCGCCGGGCGCAGCGCGACGTCTCGGCGGTGGCCGGGCGGACGGATCAGCAGCGTTCCCATGGCGCGATCCCTCAGGAGGTGGCGACGAGCGGCAGCAGCTCGCGCTGGACGAGCACATCCCGCAACGCGCTCACATCGCTCAGCACGGCATCGGCTCCGGCGGCGCTCAGCGCCGGACGATCGTGGGCGCCGGTGAGCACGCCCGCGACGAATCCGGCGCCGGCTCGACGACCCGACTCGACATCGCTGACGGTGTCGCCGACGACCGCGATCGACTGGACGGATGACGCCTGCGTGCGCAGCAGGGCCGCCAGCACGAGGTCGGGCGCCGGGCGTCCGCGTCCGGCGTCGATCGGCGACAGCGCGAGGTCGACGAGGTATCGCCAGCCGAGTCCGTCGATCAGGGCGTCTCGGGTCACCGGGGCGAAGCCGGTGGTGAGCACGACCTTCAGCCCGGCGTCCTTCAACCCCTGGATCGCATCGGCGGCACCGGGGATCTCGGAGACGCCCTGCTCGGCGACGATCTCGGCGTACGCGCCCTCGAACGCGGCAGTGGCACGTGCCGCGGCCTCTGCGTCGCCGCCGGAGAGGTGCGTGAAGACGTCGATCTTCGACTGCCCCATGGTCACGCGCACGTAGTCGAGCGCCTCGTCCCACGGCATCCGGTCGGCGACGCCGGTGCGCTCGGCGGCGCGCTGGAAGGCCTGCTCCACGACGCCGTCGTCGAGCACCGTGGTCCCCGCCATATCGAGGACGGCGAGTTCGAGAGGAGTGGTCATGATGTTCCTTCCATTGCTGCCGTCCACCCGAAGGCGGCGGCGAGGTTCTCTTCGGCGAGTCCGAGGCCCGTGGTCATCCCGATGCCGGTCGTCGCGGCGAGCACCAGCACACCGTCGTCGCCCCGGTCGATCAGGAACTCCTGCGGGCCCTTCGCGTACACGCCCTGCCAGCGCTCGATCACCCGCGGTGCGGGTGCGTCGAACAGCGCCTCGGCCTCGTCGAGGAACGCGGTGAATGCGGCCTCGGGCTGGAACGGCGCCGGGGAGAGCGCCGTGGCGTGCGAGTCCCCGATGATGAGCGTGCCGTCGGGGAGCTGCGTGTACATCTGGTTGAGGTCGATCGCTGCGAGATCGGGCCGCTCGGTGTGCAGACGCTCGCGCACCGCACGGGCCTCCGGTCCGTCCGCGAAGCGGCCGTAGCGCACGAGCGACCAGCCGGTGAGCAGGGGGGCCGCGAGCGGACGCGGGAACGACACGGCCGCCCGCATCATGTCGAGCGCGCACCGCACGACCCCGTGCCTTTCGGCGACCTCCGGGAGCAGCTGGTCGATGTCGTGATTCACGGCGACGACGACGCTCCCGCAGGCGATCGGCCCCCGAGTCGTGTCCACCCGCCCGGCCCCCACAGCGGTGACCGCGGTGCGGAAGCGGAATTCGACACCGAGGGCGACCAGGTGGCGCACGATCGCGTCCGCCGCGGTGCGCGGATCCGTCTGCAGGTCGGTCTCGATGTGCGCGCCGCCGACGAGTCCCTCGGCGCGGAGCGGGGCCGACCGCAGGAGTTCCGAGGCTTCGAGCATGCGGATGCCTCCCTCACGGGATGCCGCCTCCAGCACGGCGAGCTCGTCGTCGTGTCTGGCGGCGACCAGCGTGCCCGACTCTCGCAGCCAGAATCCCGCATCCCGCGAGAGGCGCAGCCACAGGTCGCGCGCGAGATCGGCGTAGCGCCGCGCCTCGCCACCCTGCGCGCCGATGCAGAGGTGTCCGAAGTTGCGGATCGTCGCACCGACCGGCCCATCCGTGCGGTCGACGACGATCGCCCGCAGCCCACGCCGGACCGCCGCGTACGCCGCACCGAGGCCGACGATGCCGGAGCCGACGACGACCACATCCGCCGTGTCGAGAGCGCGATTCATCGGAACACCTTCCGCATCCACATGGCGAGACCTTCGACCACGAGCACCGTGGCGAGGATCATCAGCACGATGGCCGTCACGGTCTCGTAGCGGGACCCCTGGCTGGCGTTGAGCAGGTAGTAGCCGACCCCGCCACCGCCGACGATGCCGAGGATCGTCGCCGCACGGATGTTCGTGTCGAGCATGTAGAAGCTGTGCCCGATGAGCGCCTGCATGCCCTGCGGCACGGTCGCCGAGGTGTAGGTCTGCAGACGTGTCGCGCCGACCGCCCGCAGCGCGCGCTCCGGTCCGCGGTCCACCTCTTCGAACGAGTCGGCGATGAGCTTGCCGAGCAGTCCGATGCCGCCGATCGCGAGCGCGATGACGCCGGCCTGCGCCCCGAGACCCGTGATGACCACGAGCACGATCGCGAGGATCAGCTCCGGGATGCCGCGGATGCCCACGAGCAGGAGCCGTGCGGTCCCCCGAGCTCCCGAGCTCGGAGCGACGTTGCGGGCCGCGAGCGAGCCGAGCAGCAGTGACGGGAGCAGGGTGAGCACGGTCGCGGCGAGAGCGATCGCGACGGTCTCGCGCATGGCCTGGAACATGGCACTCGCGTCGTAGTTGCCGAACGAGGGCGGCCAGAACTTCGCCGCGACCTCTGGCAGCTTGGCCCAGAATGTGATGAGGTCCATCCAGTTGATCTGGCTGACCAGCACGCTTCCGATCACCACGAGCACGGCGACGACGCCGGCGATGGTGTGCCGGATGCGCTGCGCGGTCCAGGGGCGACGCACGGCGGTCTCCGGGCTGGCCGCCCAGGCGGGGCGCTCGACCTGGGTGGATGCGTGCGCACCGAGGCGCGGATGCAGGATCCGGTCGATCCAGGAGCGGGTGTGCTTCTGTTCGCCGAGCATCGCTCCGCGGACCATGCTCGAGACGATCTCCATCGCGACGCACAGGATGAAGATCACCAGTGCGATGCCGAGGCCCTTGCCGTAATTGAGCGACTTGAACGCGTAGGACATCTCGAGGCCGAGGCCGGCGACGCCGACGTAGCCGAGCACGACACTGCCGCGCAGGTTGATGTCGTTGCGGTGCAGCACGGTGGCCACCCAGCTGGGCAGTACCTGCGGCAGGATGCCCGACGTGAACTCCTGCATCTTCGACCCGCCCGCTGCGCGGATGGCGAGACGCGGTCCTTCGTCGATCTGCTCGATCGCATCGGCGAACATCTTCGAGATCATGCCGATCGAGTGGATGGCGATGGCGAGGATGCCGGGAAGCGTGCCGAGAGAGAACATCAGCACGAACGCCATCGCGAGGACGACGTCGGGCAGGGCGCGGGTGAGGACGCCGATGAAGCGCGCGGCCGCGCGCCACCCGTTGCCTGGCGTGGTGTTGGCGGCGGCGAGGTACGCGATCGGCACCGAGAGCACGGCGGCGAGCAGCGTGCCCACGAGCACGAGGCCCACCGTGAGGGCGATCAGCCAGGCGAGGTCTGCGGGGGCCGGGAAGGTGAGGCCGCCGACGCGGGCCATGAAGTTCTCGGCGTTGCCCCGGCTCTGCACCATCGCCGGGATCGAGATGTCGACGTCGCGGACGGCGAGGATGCCGAGCACCACGAGCGCGACCAGGGTGAGCGATGCCGCGATCCGCTCGGGCGAGATCGGGCGCTTCGGAGCGCGCTCGGCGACCGTCTGCCCGCCGCCCCGAGGCACCGGCCCACCGCCGCGTGTGGCTGCATCCGTCGCGGAGTCGAGGGCCGTCATGATGCGGCCACCTGCGCAGCCGCCTCCACGAGCTCCTCGGCCACGGCACGGATCTCGGCGGTCGTGGTGGCGACGCGCCCGTAGATCTCCATGACCTCGGACTTGGTGAGGTCACCGGTCGGGGTGTCGAGCACCACTTCGCCGTGGCGCAGACCCACGATGCGGTCGGCCCAGGAGATCGCGAGGTCGACCTGATGCAGGCTGCACACGACCGTGAGTCCCTCGTCGGCGGCGATCTCGCGGATCAGGGCCATGACCTGTTCGCTCGACTCAGGGTCGAGTGAGGCGACCGGCTCGTCGGCCAACAGGATCGCCGGCTTCTGCATGAGTGCCCTGGCTATGGCCACGCGCTGCTGCTGTCCGCCGGAGAGGGTGTCGCTGCGCTGGTAGGCGCGATCGAGGAGGCCGACGCGGTCGAGGTGTTCGAGGGCGGTGAGCTTCGAGGCCCGCGAGTATCCCCAGAGGCCGAGGCGCGGGCCGCGCACGCCCGACAGCGATCCGGTGAGCACGTTCTCGAGCACGGTGAGAGAGGGAACCAGCTCGAACTGCTGGAAGATGAACCCCACACGGCTGCGGAGGTCGCGCAGTGCCCTTCCCTTCAGCGACGGGACCTGGGCGCCCAGCACCTCAACGGAGCCCGCGGTGGGGATCTCGAGGCCGTCGAGGTGACGCAGCAGAGTCGACTTGCCCGAGCCGGAGAGGCCGAGGAGCACGACGATCTCTCCGCGGGACACCTCGAGCGAGGCATCCTTCAGCGCGGTGGTCGTCCCGAAGGTCTTCGTCACGCCGTCGAGGCGGATGAGGGCGTCGGATGCCGAGGCGGTCATGTCGTAGCTCCTGTGTTGTCGTGAGTCGTGCGGTGGTGCCCTCCGTCTCGTCCGGGTGAGGCGGACGAGACGGAGGGCGCCGGGTGAGGCGAAAGGTCAGGCCGGGCTCAGCCCTGGCACTGCTCCGCTTCGGTCTCCTTGCAGATGTCGCGGATCAGGTCGTAGTACGCGTCGTCGACCGGCTTCGTGGCGTAGAAGACGCTGCGGAAGGCGTCGGTGTCCGCACCGTCGATGCCGGCGGCGATGATGTCGTCGATCGTGATCTCGGAGAGGCCGTCGATGAGCTTCTTCGAGACGTCGTCGGGAAGCGTCGACGAGTAGACCAGCGGCGCGCCGGGAACCATCGTCTCGTCGACGACCTTCACCTTGTCCGACTTCTCGACCTCGGAGTCCTCGGCGAAGCCCGCCTCGCACTCCACGCCCTCGCCGACCTTGGTGACGCTCACATCGTGCTTGCCCGCGAAGACCGGCGTGATGTCGGTCTTGGGGTCGATGCCGGCCTTGAGCAGGTTGTACGACGGGAACAGGTAGCCCGAGGTGGAGGACGGGTCGACGAAGCAGACCTTCTTGCCCTTGAAGTCATCGATGCTCTTGATGTCGCTGCCGGCCGGGACGATGGCCTGCGAGAAGTAACCGGGCTCCTGGCCTTCTTCGGTCACGATCGAGGAGATCGGGGTGAGCTTGGCGCCGTTGTTGGTGGCGGTGACGTAGGTGAAGCCGGAGAACGATGCGACGTCGACCTTGCCGGCGACCGCGGCCTCGATGAGCGCGGCGTAGTCGGTCGACTCGTGGTACTCGACCGTCTTGCCGGTGATCTCGGCGATGTAGTCCATGAGCGGCTGGTAGTTGGTCTCGGTGTCGACGGAGTCGGGCACGACACCGAAGACCAGGGTGTTCTCGTCGACCGCGAATCCGCTGGCGGAAGACGACTCGTCGGCGCCGGGAGTGCCGGCGGCATCTGCCGAGCCGGAACAGGCGGCGAGGCCGAGGGCGAGGAGCGCGACGCCGGCGAGGGCGGGGAGAGCGCGAAGCTTCATGAGGACCTTTCAGGGTGTGAGGGGTGATCCACGGAAGACTCTGGCAGGTGATGAGCGCAGATATGTACCTAACTCGGAAGAGTTCAGGCCGCGTTTACCGGGGATTCGCCTGAGTGAACACTCCTGGAACGAGGCAACGCCGCTCGGACTGACCAAGTAATGTACCTATGTGGCTGAAGCTGTGTACACCCAGATCGCCGACGACCTGCGCGCCCAGATCGCCGCGGGTGCCCTGCGCCCCGGGGATGACGTACCCACCGAAGCGGAGCTCGCGGAGAGATGGCACACGTCGCGTGGGCCGATCCGCAACGCCCTGGCCGCGCTCCGCGGCGAAGGCCTGATCGAGACCAGTCGCGGTCGGCCGGCGCGGGTCGTCGCCAGGAAGGCGAGCCAGGCGGTCGACATGTCGGTGCCGTTCACTCGCTGGGCCCGCGAGCTGGGCGTCACGCCGGGGGCCGAGACGCAGGAGCTGAGCCTGAGACGCGCCGGAGAGCTCGGAGCGGCACTCGGCGTCGACGCCGGGGACACGATCGTGAGCGTGGTCAGGCTGCGTCTGCTCGACGGGCGCCCCACCATGCTGGAGCGGCTCAACTACACCGAGGTCGCGGGCCGGAGGCTGTTCGAGGTGGATCTGGACGAGGTGTCGATCACGGAGTACCTCTCGTCGGTCGGGCACCCCATCGTCACTCTCCAGCACGTGATCGACGCCGTGGCCGCTGACGACCAGGACGCGGAGTTGCTGCGCGTGCCGCGCGGGACGCCCATCCTGCGTCTCACCCGCACCTCGCGTGACGCGGAGGGGCGGATCTTCGAGGCCTCGGAGGACCGGTACCTGAGCGAGGTCGTGCGGTTCACCGTCGCCGCATCGGGGATCTCCACCGATGGCCACTACATGCGCGCAGTGGGCGGGTAGTCGCGCGGTACGGAGCGTCGCGCGGAAGGCCGGAAAGACAGCCGTTAACGCAGAAGGCGATCGCGAGCGCGCAAAGTGTTTCAGAAGCCAGAAAGACCGCGCTCGCGATCGCAGCGCTGGGGACGCTTTATCTGGGGAACCCTCAGAATATGGCGGACTGCAACTCGTTCCACAGTGTCGAACGTCGAGACCTCGCTAGACCTTCGTCTAGGTTCTCGCGGAGCGTGGAGAGGGTGCTCACACACTCTAGGGCATCAGACGACCGGAAGTCGGGCCGACACGACCCAGAACCCGTCGACTTCGCCGGCGCTGAACTCGCCACTCGCTCCCATCACGCGCTCCGCCATCCGGCCAAGTCCTGTCCGACTCGACGAGAGTTCACGGCGCGGCGTCGTGGGGAGGGGGCTGCGCAGCATGAGGTGCGCGACATCGTCGTCCACGGCGAGGTCGATCAGCACCTCGCCGGGGCCTGCGTATTTGAGGATGTTGGTGGCGGACTCGCGCACGATGCGCGCGAGGACGATCTCGACGGCCCGCGGGATGCGCTCGTCGCTGGGATCGCCCACGCGGGCCACGGAGTGGCCCGCCGCTTCGAACTCGCTCTGCGCCTCGTCGACAGCCGCCGCGAGGTCGCCCGTCTGCACGCTCGACGACTGCGGACCGTCGTCGGCGAGCTCGATCACGAAACGGAGATCGGTCATGGCCTTGCGAGCGGCGACGCGGATCGCCTCTCGAGAGTCGGTGCTCATCTCGGGGTCTTCGAGCATCTGCACGTGCAGCGACACCACCGTGAGGTGGTGCGCGATGCTGTCGTGCAGCTCCCCGGCGATCCAACGTCGCTCGGCGAGCACTGCCTGTCGTTCTTGTTCAGCCCGCTCTTCGAGTTCGCGCTCGAGGCGACTGCCACGGGCGAAGGCCAACCGAAGGGCGAACCCGACAGCTCCGGCCACCGTGGCGAAGATGAGGAAGAGACCGACGTTCACACCCGAGTCAGCAACGCCGTTGGCGACGAGAGCCGCAGCGATGAGGAACGTACCGGTGTACGACAGGATCAGGGATGTCCATCCCAGCCTCATGACGAGCCCAGCCGCGACAGCGGCGGCGGTCAGAACCTGGGACTCCGTTCCCACGAGAAATGATGCCGCGAACACGACGCCGAGGGCGCATGTCGCGATGAGCGGGTTCCAGAGATAGAGAGCGAACGCTGCCGTACATGCGACGCTCACCAGAAGGGCTATCGGGTTGACCCCCGGTGTGGTGAAGAAACCTATGACGTCCGTGGCGATGGTGATGGAGACGATGACCAGGACGACGATCCGCTCTATCGCGCTGAGCTTCTCGCCTCGACCCAACCGGAACGAATCAGTAGATCGCCGGGGTGACTGGTCGAAGGCCATAGTTCACTATCTCCTATTCGCCAGGTACGCTAGCGGACGAGACCAAAAAACTTGCCAACCTGCTGCCAGAAAGTCATTACCTTCACCTCCATTATGTAGTCGTTCGTCGATGTCTGTATTCATCTTCTCGGCGACAGGAGTGGCGCACATCTGTCTCAGGTCCAGACCTTTTTGGCCAAAGGTCTACATGACGTCCATCAGGTGCCCGCGCCGTTAGGCTTCCCCCTATGCAGGAAATCCGTGTCGTGATCGTCGATGACGATCCCCTCGTCCGTTCGGCGTTGTCGCACTTCGTTTCGCGCGACCCGGAGATCAGCGTGATCGCGCAGGCAGAGGACGGTCTCGAGGCGATCTCCACTGTCGAGCGCGAACAGCCCGACGTCGTGATGATGGACGTGCAGATGCCTGAGATGGACGGCATCGAGGCGACGGGTGTCATCGCCGAGCGATGGCCGCACGTGCGCGTGCTCGCTGTCACCACGCTCGACGGCAGCGACACGGTGCTCCCCATGCTGAGCGCCGGCGCTTCCGGCTATCTGCTCAAGGACTCCAGCGCGGAGGACATCGTCACCGGTGTGCGCGAGGTGCACAGCGGGGCCAGCTCGCTGTCGCCGCGGATCGCTTCGATGCTGATCAAGCACGTCCGCGATTCGACCCCGGTCGCCGCCGACGCCGCCGCGCTCGAACCGCTCACCGAGCGCGAGGTCGAGGTGCTGAACTGCCTCGCGCAGGGGATGTCGAACGCAGAGATCGCGAAGGCGCTCATCGTCTCCGAGGGGACGGTGAAGGCACACCTCGGGCGCATGATGTCGAAGTGGCACCTGCGCGACCGCGTGCAGATCCTCGTGACGGCCGCACACGCCGGACTCGTCAGCTTCCGCTGATCACCCACCGCGTTTCAGCGCTATCACGCAACTGCGGTCTCGCGCTGCCGCGGAACACGCCAGCGACGCTCGGGATCCCACCATGCCGGGCCCCGGACCTGCGGGGTACCTCCCGCCATCCGGATCTCCCACCCCGATCGGTCCAGCGAACGGTGATGCCACCAGCACAGGGGCACGCCGTTGTCCGTATCGGTCGGTCCTCCCCTGGCGTGCTCGACGACGTGGTGGATCTCGCACCATGACGCCGGCACATGGCACCCGGGGATCAGACACTCTCCATCGCGAGCGATGATCGCGCGCCGCTGGTGGACCGTGAACACCCGATCAGTGACGGTCGTGCCGACGATCCGGCCGTGGTCGAACAGCACCCGCTGAATGGCGCCCGTGCACGCGGCCTGGGTCGCGACTCCGATCGGCACCGGCGACTGCGAGCCGGCTACGGTCGCCCACCCGGTGCCCGAGACGAGGTCGTCCGCGTCGGCGTGCACCACGAGCGTCGGGGATGCTCCGGCGAGTCGAGGCATGTCTTCGTGACGCGCGGCGATCGCCAGTGTTGCCGCCACGGCGTCGTGCCGCTTCTGCGCGGCGGTGCGCTGTTCGATCACGTTGCGCGGGTCGGAGTTCCACGGATCGGCCCCGGCGACGTCTGCGCCGGACTCGACTCCAGCGCCCGATCGCTCACTCTCCGACCGGAAGGTCACGCCCGGCTCTGGCGGGCCATCGGTCTTCGGATTGTTCTGAGCGTCGATGATGAGCTGCAGCTGCGCGGCCACGTCGGGAAGAAGGTTGCCCCGGAGCGGATGCACCCCGTTGCGCAGGCGCCCGATGGTGAGGAATCTCCGATTCCGCGCCTTCGCGTCCGTCGGCTCGGCACCATCCGGATCGAGCAGCTGCGCGAGCAGCATCGCGTACTGCCGGAGGTCGTCAGGGGTGGCGGGCGGCCCTCCACCTTCGGCGCCCCCGTCCGCCTCGGGGAGTCCGCGTGCCAGATCGGCCAGCGCGGCGTCGGCCGAGATCCGATCCTCCGCCCCGATCCGATCGCCGGCCTGCAGGACCGGCCCGGTCGCCGCGAGCACACCGGCCACCCCGATCACGCCGTCGAGCATCGTCTCGCGGATCGCGGGGAAGCGCGCCGGGAGCCGCTCCCCCGTCGTCAGCGCCACCTCGCGCCGAACCGCCTCGGCCGCCTTCACCACCCGAGACGCTCCGGGTGCATCCACCCGCAGCACCCGCTGCAGGAGCTCGTTCATCGATCGGCATCCGGTCGCCTCGGCGAAGCGGGGCTCGGCGGAGGCGGTCGTCTCCACGACGACGGCCTCCACGCGACGAAGCGCCTCGCCCGCGCCGCGGAGCACATCCAGTCGCGCGGCATCGTCGAGTCCGGCGAGCTGTGCGGCGGACAGCACGGCGTCGAGGTCGGCGACGACCCGATCCAGAGCTTCCGCGAGGGGGTTCATACGTCCATCCCACACCCCACCACCGACATTTCCGGGCCGAAACAGTCCTGTTCAGAGGTACTTTCCTGGCATTCCGGAATACGCTCGACACCACCCGTCGATCCCGCGCTCAACGGCTCACACGGCGAGGAGGACGATCCCGGTCACCACGACGAGGGATGCCGCGATCCGCCAGCCCCCGCGCGACTCCCGCAGCACGAACACCCCGAACAGACTCACCAGCACCACGCTGACCTCGCGGAGGGGCGCCACCAGCGCCACCGGGGCGATCTGGATCGCGGTCAGCACCAGGATGTACGACAGCGGTGACAGGGCACCGAACGCGAGGATGCGGCGCCACTGCGTGCGCCAGAGCGCCCAGACCGCGTCCCAGCGCCGACGCACCGCGATCGAGTAGAACGGCACCTGCAACAGCGTCGTGCCCACCATGAAGGCGACCGGCGAGAGGTTCCACGTGCGCACCGCGTGCGCATCCCAGATCGTGTAGACGGCGATCGCGACACCGGTGAGCATGCCGAAGACGATGCCGGGATCCATCCGCCGGGTGCCGGATCCCCTGCCCCGGTCGACGAGTCCGATGGCGACGACGCCCGCGATCACGGCCGCCACCCCGATCAGCGCGAGCACCGACGGGCGCTCGCCCAGCAGCAGCACGGCCACGATCACCGAGAGGAAGGGCCCGGTGCCGCGGGCCGTCGCGTACACCGTGGAGAGGTTGCCCTCGCGATAGCCGCGCTGGAGCACCGCCATGTAGCCGACGTGGAGCACCGACGAGACGACGACACCGAGGGCGAACGACCACAGATCGTCGGCGCCGAGACCTCCCGTGAACGGCACCGCGCCGATCCAGACCACGGTGCTGGCGACGGCGCCCCACCACAGGAACGGCGCGCCCGCTCTGCTGATGCCGTGCGCGATGATGTTCCACGCCGCGTGGGCGATGGCCGCACCGAAGACGAGGACGAAGGCGAGAGGAGACACAACAGACCCTTCCGTCCGGCGCACGGCGCGACGAACAGGGTCCTCCGGGCTTTTGTCCTGTCAGATGACGGCTCTCCTGCGGAGGAGAGCCGTGGCGCCGCTCGGACCAGACGGGCGCGAACCCCGGAACCCTAGGCGCTATCGGGACCACCCTAACCCGCCGGGATGAACGGCCGGGAAACAGCGCGGGCGCGGGCCGCCGTCGTGGAGGACGCACGGAGACCCCGACTACGCTCGAAGGACCGCGCTCTCCAGGAAGGTCACGACATGCCCGTCACCCCCGCCGCTCTCGCCCACGCCGAGGACCTCGCCGATTTCGTCGCCGCCTCCCCGTCGAGCTACCACGCGGCGGCGGAGGTCGCCCGACGGCTCGAGGCTGCGGGCTTCCACCGGCTGCACGAGGAGGACGCCTGGCCGACGACCGGTGGACGCTTCGTCGTCGTGCGCGACGGGGCGGCGATCGCCTGGGTCGTCCCCGAGGATGCTGCGGCCACGACGCCCGTGCAGATCTTCGGCGCGCACACCGACTCCCCGGGCTTCAAGCTCAAGCCGCAGCCGACGACCGGCTCGCGGGGCTGGCTGCAGGCCGCCGTCGAGGTGTACGGCGGACCGCTGCTGAACTCGTGGCTCGACCGCGAGCTGCGCCTCGCCGGGCGACTGGCACTGGCCGACGGCCGTGTCGTGCTGGCGGACACCGGAGCTCTGCTGCGTCTGCCGCAGCTGGCGATCCACCTCGACCGCGGTGTGAACAATGGCCTCGCCCTCGACAAGCAGACCGAGACGCAACCGGTGTGGGGGCTCGGCGACCCGACCGAGGCCGACATCCTCGCCGAGCTCGCCTCCTCCGCCGGCGCCTCGGCCTCCGACGTTCGCGGCTACGACGTGGTGATCGCCGACTCCGCCCGCGGTGCGGTGTTCGGTAAGGACAACGCGTTCTTCGCGTCGGGACGCCTCGACGACCTCGCCTCGGTGCACGCCGGCGTGGTGGCCCTCGAGGCGCACGCCCCCGCAGCCGGAGCACCCATCGCGGTGCTCGCCGCCTTCGACCACGAGGAACTGGGTTCGGAGTCGCGCTCCGGCGCGGCGGGCCCCTTCCTCGAAGACGTGCTCGAACGCGTGTACGCCGGCCTCGGCGCCGACGGATCCGCACGCCGCCAGGCCTACGCGTCGTCGTGGTGCCTGTCGAGCGATGTCGGACACTCGGTGCACCCGAACTACGCCGCCAAGCACGACCCCGTGGTGCAGCCGGTGCTCGGATCGGGACCGATCCTGAAGATCAACGCCAACCAGCGCTACGCCACGGATGCGGTCGGCACGGCATCGTGGCGTTCCTGGTGCGAGCGCGCCGGGGTCACGACGCAGGAGTTCGTATCCAACAACAGCGTGCCGTGCGGTTCGACCATCGGCCCGATCACGGCGACCAGGCTCGGCATCCGTACGGTCGACGTGGGCATCCCCATCCTGTCCATGCACTCCGCGCGAGAGCTCGCAGGGGTCTCGGACCTGCACGATCTGACCCGCACAGCGCAGTCCTTCTTCGCCGGCTAGGCCCCCGCCGGCTGCACACCGCGGCGGGGCCGCCGCCGAAACCGCCTGCGACCGCCTCGGCAGTGCCAGGATGTGAGCATGACGGACATCAAGCCGGCCCTCATCGAGCGTGCGGGCATCGAGATCATCCCCGAATCCGAGCGGACAGCGAAGCCGCGAGACCTGTTCTGGCCGTGGTTCGCCGCGAACGTGTCGGTGTTCGGCATGTCGTACGGGTCGTTCGTCCTCGGCTTCGGCATCTCGTTCTGGCAGGCGACGATCGTCTCGGTCATCGGCATCGTCGTGTCGTTCCTGCTCTGCGGGCTCATCGCGATCGCCGGCAAGCGCGGCTCCGCGCCGACGATGGTGCTCTCGCGGGCGGCCTTCGGCGTGCAGGGTCAGAAGGTGCCGGGGATCGTCTCGTGGCTCACCTCGATCGGCTGGGAGACGTTCCTCGCGATCATGGCCGTGCTCGCCACCGCCACCGTGATCACCCAGCTCGGAGGTGATGGAGACAGCATCGCGCTCAAGATCGTCGCCACCGTGATCGTCGCAGCGCTGATCGTCACGGCGTCCGTGCTCGGCTATCACACGATCATGAAGCTGCAGTCGGTGCTCACGTGGATCACCGGTGTCGTGACCGTGCTCTACATCGTGCTCGCCGCTCCGCAGGTGGACCTCGCGGTCGTGCTGGCCCGACCCGACGGCGGCGTCGGCCAGGTGATCGGCGCGCTCGTCATGGTGATGACCGGTTTCGGTCTCGGCTGGATCAACATCGCCGCCGACTGGTCGCGCTATCAGAAGCGCACCGCATCGGACGGGGCGATCGTCGCCTGGAACACGATCGGCGGATCGGTGGCACCGGTGATCCTCGTGGTGTTCGGCCTGCTGCTGGGCGGCTCCGACGAAGACCTCATGAACGCGATCGCCGCCGACCCCATCGGCGCGCTCGCCTCGATACTGCCGGTGTGGGTGCTCGTACCGTTCCTGCTCACTGCGGTACTCGCCCTCGTCTCGGGCGCGGTGCTGGGCATCTACTCCTCCGGGCTCACGCTGCTCAGCCTCGGCATCCGGATCCCCCGCCCGTCCGCCGCAGCGATCGACGGGGTCATCCTCACGGTCGGCACGATCTTCGTGGTGTTCTTCGCGACCGACTTCCTCGGACCGTTCCAGAGCTTCCTGATCACGCTCGGCGTTCCCCTCGCCTCGTGGGCCGGCATCCTCATCGCCGACATCCTGCGCCGCCGGAAGGACTACGACGAAGAGGCACTGTTCGACCAGCGCGGACGCTACGGCGCGTGGGACTGGACCTCGATCGGCACGATGGTCGTCACCAGCGTGATCGGCTGGGGCCTGGTCGTGAACAACTTCGCCGAGGACGCAGCCTGGAACAACTGGCAGGGCTACCTGCTGTTCCTCATCGGCGGCCGCGACGGCGAGTGGGCCTATGCGAACCTCGGAGTGTTCTTCGCGCTGGTGCTCTCGTTCCTCGTGACGTACTTCGCGAGGGCGGCGAAGATCCGGCAGCAGGAGGCCGCGTGAATGCGTCCGCGACCACCGACACCTGGCTCGTGGTGATCGATCCGCAGACCATCTTCGCCGCGCCGGATTCCGCCTGGGGATCGCCGTTCTTCCCCGAGGTGATGCCGCGCATCCGCGCCCTGGCCGATGCGTTCGGCGATCGCGTGATCGTGACCCGCTGGATGCCGACCGCCGACAGGACGACGTCGTGGGGTGCGTACTTCGACGCCTGGCCCTTCGCGGACCAACCGCCGAGCGATCCCCTGTTCGCCCTCGTCCCCGACGCCGAGGCGCTCTCGCCGCACCCGAGCATCGACCTGCCGACGTTCGGCAAGTGGGGTCCGGAGCTCGAGCGGATCATCGGACGCGGCGGGCACGTCGTGCTCGCGGGCGTCTCGACCGACTGCTGCGTGATCTCGACCGCGCTGGCCGCCGCCGACGCGGGCGCACATGTGACGATAGCGGCCGACGCCTGTGCCGGTTCGACCGCGGAGAATCACGCCGCCGCCCTGCGGGTGATGAGTCTCTACCCGCCGCAGATCACGATGAGTGACACCGCGACGGTGCTCGCGGCCCACTGACCCGCGCCGACCTGACCGCGGCGCGTCAGGCGGAAGCGCGGACCGCTGCGGCGATGTCGGAGGGGGAACCGTGCCAGGGCGCTCCGTGCCCCGGCAGCACCCACGCCGCCGACACGTCGGCGAGACGGTCGAGCGAGGCCAGTGCCTCCGCGGGCTCGTCGGTGAACGGTGCGGGTTGGGCGCCGGTGCGACCGGTGAGCACGTGACGGGTCGTCAGAGCGTCGCCGACGAACACCGCGTCGACGGCGGGGACGTGCACCGCGATGCTCCCAGGCGAATGGCCGGGCATCCCGAGCACGACCGGCGCGCCCGGCAGGTCGATCACATCGCCGTCTGTCACCTCGGTCACGACCGACACGTGTGGCGTGCGCAGCGCGTTCTTGCGGAGTCCGTAGGTGAGGAACCCGAGCGTCGGTCCGATCTTGGCCGGCCCCATGGGGGTCTTGGGCTTCTCGCCGGTGCGCACCCGATGGCTGTCGGCCTCGTGGATGAACACCGGTGCCCCGACCTCCTTCCGCAGCCGTTCGGCGAAGCCGATGTGGTCGCCGTCGCCGTGCGTCAACACGAGACCGCGGATATCGGACAGAGGGCGCCCGATCGTCGAGAGCTCGCGCTGCAGATCGTGCCAGTGTCCGGGGAGACCGGCGTCGATCAGGGTGATCCCCTCCGGCAGGTCGATGAGGTAGGAGGCGACGATGTCGTTGCCCAGTCGGTGCAGGTGCGGAGCGAGCTTCATGGCTGATCCTCTCGGGATGATTGCGATGGCTACGATACGTAGCTATCATGGCTAATGTCAATAGCCATGACAGTCCACAGCCGTCGCAGGAGGATCGATGCCGACACCCGAACGCACTTCCACCGAGGAGATCGTCGCCGCCGGGCGGGAGATCCTCGAGGTCGCCGGTCCCTCCGGACTCACGATGCAGGCCGTCGCAGAACGGGTGGGGGTCCGCGCCCCCTCGCTGTACAAGCGCGTGCGAGACCGTGACGCACTGCATTCCGCCGTCGCCGCAGCCTCGATCGACGCGCTCACCGCACGTCTCGAAGCCGCGGGCGACGACATCGGTGCGCTCGCGCACGCCTATCGCGACTTCGCGCACCAGCATCCGGAGGGCTTCCGCCTCATGTTCACGATCGCGGCCCCGCACGATGCCCTCGAACGGTCAGCCGCGCCCCTGATCCGCACCGCCTCCGCCCTGGTCGGGCAGGAAGACGCCCTCGACGCCGCGCGCTTCTTCACGGCGTGGGCCACGGGTTTCCTGCAGATGGAGCTGTCCGGGGCGTTCCGCCTCGGCGGCGACGTCGATCGCGCCTTCGAGTACGGCCTGCACCGTCTGCTGGCCGGAATCACCGCCTGACCTGCCCACCCTGCAGGTCGAGTCCGCCTCGCCTACCTCATGGTGTCGAGGATGCCGACGAGGTCTTCGAACGTGGTGAGCGGATTCAGGATCGCGAAGCGCGTGTTCGGACGACCGGCGTGGGAGCTGGGCACCACGAAGGCACGCTGCGAGTCGAGCAGAGCGGCCGACCAGCGGTCATAGTCGGCGCGCTCCCATCCTTCGCGCTCGAACACCACGATCGACAGCTGCGGGTCGCGCACCAGTTTCAGTTCGGGGCGTCGGGCGATCTCGTCGGCGATCCGCCGGGTCAGAGCGAGACCGGCGCTCACGGCCTCGCGGTATGCCGTCACGCCGTAAGTCGCGACGGAGAACCACATCGGCAGACCGCGCGGTCGACGAGTGAGCTGGATCGAATAGTCCGAGGGACTGAACTCGTCGACGTCGGTCAGGATGTCGAGGTACTCGGCGTGCTGCGTGTGCGCCCGACGTCCGCTGTCGGGGTCGCGGTAGATCAGGGCACAGCAGTCGAACGGAGCGAACAGCCACTTGTGCGGGTCGACGATGACCGAGTCGGCGCGCTCCACACCCGCGAACAGGTGCCGAGCCTCCGGGGCCAGCATGGCCGTGAGGCCGTAGGCGCCGTCGATGTGCAGCCAGAAGTCGAACTCGTCCTTGAGTGCGGCGATGCCGGCGATGTCGTCGACGATGCCGAAGTTCGTCGATCCCCCGGTCGCGACCACCGCGCAGATCTCGTCCCCGTGCTCGGCCAGCGCCTCGCGGACGCCCTCGGCACGCAGCACGCCGTCCTCTCCCGCCGGCACCAGCAGCACGTCGGCATCCATCACGCGCGCGGCCGACTTGTTCGAGGAGTGCGCCTCGACGCTGCAGAGGATCTTCCACCGGCTCGGCAGTTCCCTCCCCGCCGCGACCAGACGGGCTTTCGCCGCCTCACGGGCGGCCACCAGCGCCGAGAGGTTCCCGATCGTGCCGCCCTGCACGAAGACGCCACCGGCCGTGTCGGGGAGCCCGAACTCGCCGGCCAACCACGACAGCACCTCGTTCTCGGCGTGCACGGCCCCGGCCCCTTCGAGCCAGCTGCCGCCGTAGAGCCCGGAGGCCGACACGACGAGGTCGAAGGCGATGGCGGCCATGGTCGGCGCCGTCGGGATGAACGACAGGTACAGCGGATGACTCGTCGTCAGGCAGGCCGGGGCGAGCACATGCTCGAACACGCTGAGCGCCCGCGCCGCCCCCAGCCCCGCGTCCGTGATGGTCGGCCCGACGAGGCGGTTCAGCTCGGCCTCGGACTGCGGCTTGTCGAGCGGCACATCGGCCGCGAGCATGCGGCGACGCGAGTAGTCGAGCACGGCATCGACGATCGCGGTCGATTCGGGCGAGGCCGCGTGCATGCGCACAGCATCCATGGGCGTTCCTTTACGTGTCATCAGGTCAGGAGTCAGCAGGTCGGGAGTCAGCAGGTCGGGAGTCAGCAGGTCGGGAGTCAGAGGATCGAGCACCGACGAGGGCATCGGGGGCGGCACTGTCCAGCACGGCGGACAGTGCGCGCCTGGCGAGGTCGGCACGGTCGCGCGGCGCCCACTTGACCAGCGAGTGCGCGTTCATGCCGTCGACCATCGCGAGCAGCAGCCATGCGGCCGTGTCGGCGCGACCCGCTTCGATCCCCCCGTCGGCGGCTGCGCGGGCGAAGATCTCCTCGAGCGCGCTCTGCCATCCGTCCATCTCCTGCCGCACACGGGCGGCGAGCGCCTCGTTGCGGGCACCGAGCGCCCACGCCTGCACCCAGATGAGGGTGACGTCGTCGCGGTCGGCGTCGAGAAGGGTCTCGATCAGGCGCAGCAGACCACCGCGCAACTCAGCGGCGTCCAGCTCAGCGGCGTCGCGGGACGGGCGGTCGTCGAAGGCGGAGATCACCTCTTCGCGCTCGGCCGCCACGATCGATCCGAAGACCTCGGCGACGAAGGCGTCCATCCCCGGTCGGTAATGCGCGACGAGGGCGGGGGTGACACCCACTCTGGCGGCGATCGCACGGACCGTCAGGCTCTCCAGACCGCTTTCGCGGGCAAGGCCGAGCGCCCCCTCGAGGATCGAGTGATCGCGCTCCTGCGGCGACATCCGCCGAGCGGTCGCACCTGTTGACGTCGTCTTCATCAGGGGTTACCGTAACACCTGTTGATCGCATGTTCAATAGTCGGACCCGCCGCACGAGGAGACCACGATGAGCTGGCGCATGCCCACCGAGACCGCACGTCACGAGCGCACGTGGATGGCGTTCCCCGCGGAGGGAGAGACTCTCGGCGACACCGCAGCGGCGCGCGAAGAGGGCTATGCCACCTGGACCGCTGTCGCTCATGCCGTCGCCGAGTTCGAGCCCGTCTCGATGCTGGTCGACCCGAGCGAGCTCGCCAGGGCGCGGCGCATGCTCAGCAGCGGCATCGACATCGTGGAAGCACCCGTCGACGAGTTCTGGATGCGCGATTCAGGGCCCACGTTCGTGGTCGACGACGAGCGTCCTGGCGTCCTCGGAGCGGTCGACTGGATCTTCAACGGGTGGGGCGCCCCGGAATGGGCGGAGTGGCGGAAGGCCGCACAGCACGCACGCATCGTGGCCGGCGTCGTCGGTGCCGAGCTGGTGAGCTCCGCCCTGGTGAACGAGGGGGGCGGCATCCACGTCGACGGAGAGGGCACTGTGCTCCTCACCGAGACCGTGCAGCTCGACCCCCGCCGCAATCCCTACGCCGACAAGCAGCGGGTGGAGGCCGAGATGTCCCGCACGCTCGGCGCCACGAAAGCGATCTGGCTCCCCCGGGGGCTCACGCGCGACTACGACGACTTCGGCACCAACGGCCATGTCGACATCGTCGCCACCATCGCCTGCCCCGGGCGACTGCTGCTGCACGACCAGCAGAACCCCGACCACCCCGACCACGCCGTCACCCGCGAGCTGCGTGCCCTGCTCTCGGAGCAGACGGATGCCGCCGGGCGCCGCTTCGAGGTGATCGGGCTGCCCGCTCCGTCGATGCTGAGCGACGACGAGGGTCCCGTCGACTGGAGCTACGTCAACCACCTCGTCACGAACGACGGCGTGGTGGCGTGCGGCTTCGGCGATGACAAGGCCGATGCCGCAGCACGCGAGATCCTCGCCGACGCCTACCCCGGCCGCCGGGTCGTCACGGTGGATGCACGTCCGCTGTTCGACCGCGGCGGTGGCATCCACTGCATCACCCAGCAGCAGCCGGCGCTCGACGGACTCCGCTGATGGTCGACGTGGTCGAGGCGTCCATCGCCGACCTGCGCCGCGCCCTCGAGACAGGGGAGACGACGGCCGTCGCGCTGGTCGACGCGTATCTCGCACGCATCGCCGCGTACGACGCCCCCGACACCGAGACCGCCCTGAACGCGGTCGTCGTCGCGAACGCGGATGCACGGGACGAGGCCGCGGCCTCTGACGCACGCCGCGCCAGGGGCGAGGCTCGCGGTCCCCTCGACGGCATCCCGTACACCGCGAAGGACAGCTACCTCGTGCGCGGGCTCACGGCCGCCGCAGGGAGCCCGGCATTCGCACAGCTCGTCGCTCAGCGCGACGCCTTCACGATCGAACGACTGCGCGCGGGGGGAGCGATCTGCCTCGGGCTGACGAACATGCCCCCGATGGCGAACGGCGGCATGCAGCGCGGTGTCTACGGCCGAGCCGAGAGCCCCTACAACGCCGCCTTCCTCACGGCCCCCTTCGCCTCGGGGTCGTCGAACGGATCAGGCACGGCGACGGCGGCGAGCTTCGCGGCCTTCGGACTCGGCGAGGAGACCTGGTCGAGCGGACGCGGGCCGGCCACCAACAATGCGCTGTGCGCCTACACACCCTCCCGCGGGGTGATCTCGACCCGCGGCAATTGGCCTCTCGTGCCGACCATGGACGTCGTGGTGCCGCACACCCGCACCATGGCGGACCTCCTCGAGGTGCTCGACGTGATCGTGGCCGACGATGCGGAGGTCCGTGGCGACTTCTGGCGCGCGCAGCCGTGGGTGCAGCTGCCCGCCGCATCCTCCCTCCGGCCGGAGTCGTATCCGGAGCTCGCGACGGAATCCGCCCTCCCCCTCGTCGGCGCCCGCATCGGCATCCCCCGGATGTACATCAACGCCGACCCGGATGCCGGCAGTGCCGAGAATCCCGGAGTCGGCGGCCCGACGGGCCGGCGCATCGAGACACGGGCGAGCATCATCGAACGCTGGGAGGCGGCGCGCCACGATCTCACCGCCGCGGGAGCGACCGTGGTCGAGGTGGACTTCCCCGTCGTCTCGAATTACGAGGGCGACCGACCGGGCGCACACACCATCGCCACCCGCAGCCTCGTGTCACCCGAATACCTGCACCGCGAGATCGTCGACCTCTCGGCATGGGCGTGGGAGGACTTCCTCCGGGCGAACGGCGATCCGGCCCTGCACTCGCTCACCGAGATCGACGGGGCGACGATCTTCCCGCATCCGGACGGCGCACTCCCCGACCGCTACACGGGCTTCGACGACGACATCGCCGAGTACCCCGGCTGGGTGCGCGACAACCCCGGCGTCGGGATCGCGGACATGCCCGAGCTCGAAAGCGGTCTGCGCGGCCTGGAGGAGACGCGTCGCCGCGACCTCGAAGTCTGGATGGACGTGCTGCGGCTCGATGCCGTCGTGTTCCCCGCGGTCGCGGATGTGGGCCCGGCTGACATGGACGTGAACCCGGAATCGGCCGACCTCGGGTGGCGCAACGGCGTGTGGATCGCGAACGGCAACCTCGCGATACGGCACCTCGGCATCCCGACGGTCACGGTGCCGATGGGGCTGATGGGCGATATCGGCATGCCGATCGGGCTGACGTTCGCGGGACGGGCCTACGACGACACGAGGCTGCTGCGCTTCGCCGCGGCATTCGAGGCTCTCGGCCGACCGGGCACACGGCGCACGCCGCCGCCCCGCACTCCCGCGCTCTGAATCCCGGATGCGTGACATAACACTCCTGTGACGCTCGCCACGAAAGTGATATGTTCGGCAGATGCACACCGAGAACGAACGCGCCCTCGAATCCGGCATCGTCACCGATCTGTCTGGGCGCATGACGTACGGCTCGTACCTGGCACTCGACCAGCTGCTCACGGCGCAGCACCCGGTGAGCGAACCCGAACACCACGACGAGATGCTGTTCATCATCCAGCACCAGACCACGGAGCTGTGGCTCAAGCAGCTGCTGCACGAGCTGTCGTCCGCGCGTCAGCTGCTGGCCAGGGACGACCTGCGCGAAGCCCTGAAGCGCATCGCCCGAGTGAAACGCATCCAGGACGTGATGACCCAGCAGTGGTCGGTGCTCGCGACGCTGACGCCCACCGAGTACGCGCAGTTCCGTGGGGCGCTCGGCAACTCCTCCGGGTTCCAGTCCGTGCAGTACCGCGCCGTGGAGTTCGCCCTCGGCAACAAGAACGCGAAGATGTTGAGTGTGTTCGCCGACCACCCGGCCAACCTCGCGCTGCTCACCGCCGAGTGGGAGAAGCCGACGCTGTACGACGAGTTCCTGCGCTTCGCCGCCCGCCGCGGGCTGCCGGTTCCGACGGAGATCCTCGAGCGTGACGTGCGGGAGCCCTATCGGGAGACACCGGCACTGGTGCCGGCGATCCGCGAGATCTACCAGAACCCGAGCCGGTACTGGGATCTGTACGAGGCCTGCGAAGACCTGGTCGACCTCGAGGACAACTTCCAGTTCTGGCGGTTCCGACACCTCAAGACCGTCGCTCGCACGATCGGTATGAAGGTCGGCACCGGCGGCTCCAGCGGCGTCGGCTTCCTGCAGCGCGCACTGGATCTGACGTTCTTCCCCGAGCTCTACACCGTGCGCACGGAGATCGGCAGCTGATGCACGCTGCGACGTTCTTCGACGGGAGCGCGTGGCGCGAGGGCGTCGTCGAGCTCGTCGACGGGCGTGTGCGCCTGCGTGATGAGCGCCCGGCCCCCGGACTCCCCCGCATCGGAGGTGTCATCACGGGCGGATTCACCGACCACCACGTGCACCTGCAGCTGGTGGACCACACTCTGCTGGCAGGGTCTCGCCTCGGCCGCGTGGTCGACCTCGGCGGAAACCCCGAGGTGCTGCGTCAGCTCACGCCCACCGCCCGGCGCCACGTCGAGATCGACTTCGCCGGGGCGTTCCTGACCGCTCCTGGTGGCTATCCCTCCGACCGGGACTGGGCGCCGGAGGGATCGGTCCGCGAGATCACGGACGCGGACTCTGCCGCAGCCACGGTCTCCGGGATGGCGAATGCGGGTGCCACCTGCATCAAGGTCACCAGCAACAGCGGCGCAGGGCCGGTCTTCACCGACGAGCTGTTCCGCGCGATCGTCCGGGTCGCGGCCGACCACGACCTCCCCGTCGTCGCGCACGCCGAAGGTGCGGGTGAAGCGCAGCGGGTGGTCGCTCTCGGCGCAGCCGGGCTCGCCCATGCGCCGTTCACGGAGCGCCTCGACGATGACGAGATCGTGCGTCAGGCGGCCTCCGCCTCATGGATCTCGACGCTCGCGATCCACGACGACCCCGAGCGTGCGACCGCGATCGACAACGTGCGCCGGTTCCACGCCGCGGGCGGCACCGTGTTCTACGGCACCGACCTGGGCAACGGACCGATGCCTGTCGACCTGAACCCGCACGAGGTCGGTGCCCTTCGCGAGGCCGGAGTCGACGACGCGGCCCTCCTGCGAGCGCTCGCCCCCGTGGATCCGCTCGACTCCGGATCGGTGCTCCTGCTCCTCCCCGTCAGCAGCTCCTCCTGTCCCTTATACACCTCTCCGAGCCCACTAGACTAGGCC
>NZ_SCOG01000017.1:0-77085 GCF_005502545.1 Microbacterium sp. Beta | reverse complement strand
AATCAGGACGTCGCTCGCCGCAAGGACTTGACCGCGGCGCAGCACCCGGTCGCCACGCTCTTCGGATGCTCCGACTCCCGCCTGGCCGCCGAGATCATCTTCGACCTCGGGCTCGGCGACCTGTTCGTGGTGCGCAACGCCGGGCAGGTCATCGGAGAATCGATCGTCGCGAGCCTGGAATACGCCGTCGCCGTTCTCGAGGTTCCTCTGATCGTGGTGCTGGCGCATGACTCGTGCGGTGCGGTGCGCGCCGCCATCGACGGCACGGCGATCGATGCCGCTCCCCTGCCGCCGCACATCTGGAAGCTGATCGCCCCGATCGTGCCGGCCGCGCGCAAGGTGCTGGCGGCGAGCGGGGGCACCACCGTCGCCGAGATCGACTCGGAACTGGTCGGCATCGAGCACCTGCGCAACACGGTGAACGATCTGCTGCAGTCGTCCGAGATCATCAGCGATGCCGTCGCGGCTGGTCGCCTCGGCATCGTCGGCGCCAACTACCGTCTGGCCGAGGGCACCGCCGTGCCCGTGATCACGGTCGGCATCGACACCGACGACGACATCCAGGGGATCGACCCCGCAACCAAGGAGGGTTCGGAATGACCGAGCAGGACTACCGCATCGAGCACGACACCATGGGCGAGGTGCGGGTGCCCGTGAATGCGCTCTACGGCGCTCAGACGCAGCGCGCCGTGGAGAACTTCCCGATCTCGGGCAAGGGGCTGGAGTCGACGCAGATCGCCGCCCTCGCTCGCATCAAGAAGGCCGCCGCACTCGCCAACAAGGAGCTCGGCACCCTCGACGGCGCCATCGCCGACGCCATCGCCCAGGCCGCCGACCAGGTCGCTTCCGGCGCGCACGACGGTGAGTTCCCGGTCGACACCTACCAGACCGGCTCCGGCACCTCGTCGAACATGAACATGAACGAGGTGCTGGCAACGCTCGCCACGCGCATCCTCGGTTCGACCGTGCACCCCAACGACCACGTCAACGCCTCGCAGTCGTCGAACGACGTGTTCCCGACCTCGGTGCACATCGCGGTCACCCAGGCACTCATCGACACGCTCATCCCCGCACTCGACCACCTCGCCGTCGCTCTCGAGGCGAAGGCGGAGCTGTGGAAGGACGCGGTCAAGTCCGGCCGCACGCACCTCATGGATGCGACGCCCGTCACCCTTGGACAGGAGTTCGGCGGCTACGCGCGTCAGATCCGTCTGGGCATCGAGCGCGTGCAGTCGGCTCTCCCCCGCGTGGCCGAGGTCCCCCTGGGCGGCACCGCCGTCGGCACGGGCATCAACACGCCGCTGGGCTTCCCGCAGAAGGTCATCGCGCTGCTCGCGGCCGAGACCGAGCTGCCCATCACCGAAGCCAAGGACCACTTCGAGGCACAGGCGAACCGCGACGGTCTGGTCGAGGCCTCCGGTGCTCTCCGCACCATCGCGGTGTCGCTGACCAAGATCAACAACGACCTGCGCTGGATGGGGTCGGGCCCCAACACGGGCCTCGGCGAGCTGCACATCCCCGACCTGCAGCCCGGATCCTCGATCATGCCGGGCAAGGTCAACCCCGTCGTGCCCGAGGCCGTGCTCATGGTGTGCGCGCGCGTGATCGGCAACGACGCCACCGTCGCGTGGGCCGGCGCATCCGGTTCGTTCGAGCTGAACGTCGCCATCCCGGTCATGGGCACCGCGGTGCTCGAGTCGATCCGCCTGCTGTCGAACGCCTCGCGCGTGCTCGCCGACAAGACGATCGACGGTCTGCAGGCGAACGTCGAGCGGGCGGCGGCCTTCGCGGGCATGAGCCCGTCGATCGTGACGCCGCTGAACAAGCTGATCGGCTACGAGGCGGCGGCGAAGATCGCCAAGCACTCGGTCGCCAAGGGCATCACGGTGCGCGACGCCGTGATCGACCTCGGCTACGTCGAGCGCGGCGAGCTCACCCTCGAGCAGCTGGACGAGAAGCTCGACCTGCTGTCGATGACGCACGCGGGCTGACCCGCCCACGATGAAGCGGATGCCGCGAGGACTCGATCCTCGCGGCATCCTCTGTCTCCGGGCGCCGCGTCTCGGGTTCTCAGCGCAGACGCATGACCAGCCGACGATTGCATGAGCGTTCGGCGGGACGGCACCTGCATCCGGCATCGCCTCATGCAGGTGCACCAGTTCACGCACGAGCCCGAGCGAGCGCAGCCAGAATCGCTGCTGCGACCACGTCCCACGAGTACACGATCATCGAGTAGTCGAAACGGAGTGTCTCGAAGCCGAGGTCGGATGCGACTGCGTCTCGCATGAGATCGCGATGCCGTTTCGCAGCATCCTCGTGGTTGTCGCGACCGTCGGCCTCGAGGATGACGCGGCCCTCGATCACGAAGTCGACCCGCCCGACCCCGCCGACGGTCACCTGGGTGCGCACAGCCACTCCGATCAGATGGAGCCGCAGCCGCACCAGGGATTCCAAGCCGCTCTCCGCGTCCGGACGTGCGAGGTCGACGAGCCAGCGCGCCGTCGCAGGAAGGGCGGAGCGGACGTGCGCACGCGCCGCAGCAGTCAGCATCCGCTTGTTCCAGGCCGACTCGTACGCGGCGAAGAAGAACTCCTCCCCGTAACAGGCGTATGCGTGTGTCAGCGCGACCTCGATCGGCGCGATGCCGACATCCATGCGTCCGCGGGTGAAGTGGGCGACGCAGCCGCACTGCTTCGGATGATGCCGTCGCCCGCCGAGCCCCATCCAGACATGCACCTCAGCGGGAACCTTCAGCGTCCACACCTCTCGAATCCTCAAGGCGCTCCCGCAAGTGAGGGCTCCCCCGTGGGCCGCTGCTGTGACCACCTCGGTCGCGGCTCCTCGAGATGCGAACACACCAGAACGCACTCGGACGATGCGACCGGCCCTGCACTCCGCTCCCAGCCGTGAGCGTGAGCATCCGAAGCCCTGAAGCCGGGTGCCGCGTGCGACCCCTCCCAAGCGTCCGAGGAGCATATTGACGTCGATCATCGTTCGATTCTGGGGGCCCACGCCCGCTCGGCCGGCCCACCTTCACGCGATCGGTGAACATGAGCGCAGAATAGGCCGCTGTGCAGTCCGACTGACCTGCTCCCCCCTCTCACCCGCATGACCATCCGACGATCGCATGACCAGGAACGGCGAATCATCATGCAAGCGGACGGGGTTCATGCACGCGGACGGGGTTTATGCGATCGGGGGCTGCACCGAGACCAAGAAGCGGATGCCGCGAGGACCGAGCCCTCGCGGCATCCGCTGTTTCCGTCGTCAGCTGAGCTCTCCACCCTCCAGGAGCTCGGTGACGAGGGCTGCGATGGCCGAACGCTCCGACCGCGTCAGGGTCACGTGTCCGAAGAGATCATGTCCCTTCAGGGTCTCGATCACGCTGGCGATGCCGTCATGACGACCCACGCGGAGGTTGTCACGCTGACCGACGTCATGGGTGAGGATGACGCGCGAGTTCTGTCCCATGCGGCTCAGCACCGTCAGGAGCACGTTCCGCTCGAGCGACTGGGCCTCGTCGACGATCACGAACGCGTCGTGCAGGGACCTTCCGCGAATGTGGGTGAGCGGGAGCACCTCGAGCAGGCCGCGCTCGACGACCTCCTCGATGACGTTGCCCGACACCACCGAACCCAGCGTGTCGAACACCGCCTGACCCCAGGGCCCCATCTTCTCGCCCTGGTCGCCCGGGAGGTAGCCGAGCTCCTGCCCACCGACCGCGAACAGGGGCCGGAACACGATGATCTTCTTCTGCTGCTGCCGCTCGAGCACCGCTTCGAGTCCTGCGCACAGCGCGAGCGCCGACTTGCCGGTGCCCGCACGCCCGCCGAGCGAGACGATGCCCACCTCTTGGTCGAGGAGCAGATCGATCGCTATGCGCTGCTCCGCGGAGCGGCCGTGCATGCCGAAGATGTCCCGGTCGCCGCGCACGAGCCGGTACTCGCCGTCTCCCGTGACGCGACCGAGCGCCGACCCGCGCTCGGAGTGGATGATCAGGCCGGTGTTCACCGGGAGCCCCCGAGCCTGCTCGCTGATGCCGACCTCGCTCTCGTACAGGTCGCTGATGTCGTCACCGGAGAGGTCGAGAGTCGAGATCCCGGTCCACCCCGAGTCCACCGCCTGCTCGGCGAGGTACTCCTCGGCGCGCAGACCGAGAGAGGCGGCCTTGACGCGCATCGGCAGGTCCTTCGACACGATCGTGACGTCCTGGCCGTCCTGTGCGAGATGCATGGCGACGGAGAGGATCCGGGTGTCGTTGTCGCTGAGGCGGATGCCCGCGGGAAGCACCGAGGAGTCGGTGTTCGCGAGTTCGACCCGGAGGGTCCCGCCCTCGCCCACCTCGACGGGGAAGTCGAGACGCCCGTGCTCGATGCGCAGATCGTCGAGGTGGCGAAGGGCCTGTCGCGCGAAGTAGCCGATCTCCGGATCGTGGCGTTTGCCCTCGAGCTCCGTGATCACGACGACGGGGAGGACGACCGAGTGCTCGGCGAACCGGAAGAACGCCTGCGGATCGCTCAGCAGCACGGACGTGTCGAGGACATACGTGCGCAGATCCTGATCCGGATCGGCGGAGGATGCTCGTCTCGTCGTCTTACGGGTGGACTGCTGCGCGGTGCTGGTGGCCTGCTGCGCTGTACGTGTGGTCACGACCCACTCCCGACCCGGGGAATCCCGGTAGTTCGAACGGGTCGACCAGGGGGTCACGAGTCGTCAACCTGAGGCCGACCCGACCGGGCGCCTTGCCCGATGCCTAGAACGTACGACTGTGCGGACGATTAACCCGAACTCGACACGCCAGCGATTCGTTACGCGCTGATGAACGTCTCGTTGCCGAACGCACGCAGGGTGTCGTCGAGGAGCTCGAAGCTCGCGGCATCCGTACCTGCGTGGGGAGCGATGCGCACCGCCGCACCCCGCGCCGTCACGACGATCCCGGCGTTCGCGAGCGCGGCGGCCAGGCGCCCGGGTTCCGCCGGAGCGAGAGACACGATGCCGGCACGCTGATGGCGCTCACGCGGGGAGCTCACCTCGATGCCGTGACGGTCGGCGATCTCGATCACGGTGTCGACGTTCTCGGCCAACCGTGCCTCGACGGCGGCGACACCGGCGTCGCGGACATCCCGCACCCCGATCGCGAGTCGCCCTGCCGCAAGCGTGTCCGGCTGGCTGACGGTGAAGGCGCGCGCGGACGGAGCGGGTGCCGGCAGCTCGTCGACGAACAGACCGGGAGACGTCGTACCGGTGATCCCGGACAGCACCGGGGCGATGCGCTCCCGTGCGCGCGGGGAGAACCACCCGAACGCACTGCCGCGGCCGGCGCGCAACCACTTGTAGCCGTGCCCTACCACCACGTCCGCCGCAGAGTAGTCGGTATCGATCACCCCGAACGACTGGACGGCATCGACGATGAGCAGCCGATCGGAACCGATCGCCTCGCGGAGAGCGGCGAGATCGGTGCGGAAGCCGGTGCGGAAGTCGACGTGGCTCACAGCGAGTGCGACGACATCGTCGTCGAGGGCATCGGTCACCGCATCAGGGGTCACGCGGCCGTCACCGGGCGTAATCCAGCGCGGCGTGACGGCGCACTGCGATGCCGTCGACGCGCGCTCCACCGTCAGGCTCACGCTCGGGAACTCGGCGGTGCTCGCGATCACTCCCCCGGTGAGACCGAACAGCGCGTGCATGAGCCCGTGCGTCGAAGACGGCTGCAGCGTGACGTCGGCCGCATCGGCGCCCAGCAGCTCGGCGACGAGTTCCTGTGCCTGGCCGATGCGCTCTCCGACGAGAGCGAGTGAGGAGGGCCGCCCGCTTGCCAGCAGGTCGGCATCGGCGAAGACCTCTTCCCGGACGGACGGCGACAGCGGCCCGAAGGCGGCCCAGTTCAAGTAGCCGGACTCGTTGTCGAAGGAGTCGACATAGTCCTGGAAAGTGCTCACTGCGTCATTGTGGCACGGCTCCGCTCGGACCCGTCGCCGCGTCAGCGCCCGAAGCGCCTGTCCCGATCGGCATAGTCCCGGATCGCACGCAGGAAGTCGACCTGGCGGAGGTCCGGCCCCAGCGCCTCCACGAAGTAGAACTCGCTGTGCGCACTCTGCCAGAGGAGGAAATCGCTCAGCCGCTGCTCTCCACTCGTGCGGATCACGAGATCGGGGTCGGGCTGTCCCCCGGTGTACAGGTGCTCGCCGATCATCTCGGGCGTGAGGTGGGCTGCGAGGTCTTCGAGCGTGCCGCCTGACGCCTCGTGCTTCGCGATGATGCTCCGTACCGCATCGACGATCTCGTTGCGCCCGCCGTACCCGACCGCGAGGTTCACGTGCAGCCCGGTGTGATCCTTCGTGCGCTGCTCCGCGTCGGAGAGCACTCGCGCGAGCTCGGCGGGGAGGATGTCGGAGCGGCCGACGTGCTTCACCCGCCAGTTCCCCTCCAGGGACAGCGCCTCCGCCAGCTCCGCGATGATCTCGATGAGGTCGGCGAGCTCCGCGGAATCCCGCTTCCTCAGATTGTCGCTCGAGAGGAGGTAGAGCGAGACGACCCGCACACCGAGCTCGTCGCACCACTCCAGGAACTCGCGCATCTTCGCCGCACCCGCCCGGTGTCCCTCCGCGGGCGTGTCCAACCCGAGCTGACGGGCCCACCGGCGATTGCCGTCGATCATCATCGCGACGTGGTGCGGCACACGAGCCGGATCGAGGTGACGACGCAGCCGACTCGTGTAGAGCCGGTACAGCGGCCCGCGTACCGGGCTCTCGCGTGGAATCACCCACCTACGCTACCGTGCCGCGGCCGTCCGCACCGTGTGGGAACGCTGGATATATGTGCCGTGAGCGGTATGCGGGGCCGCCTAGAGTGAGCACGTGAGCACTCCCGAGCACTCCGGTCCCGACGTCCCTCAGCTGCCCCTTCTGGACGCAGCCGCCGCGGATGCGGCCACCGACGTGAAACCGACCTGGCGAGGGTGGATCCACGCCGGCACCTTCCCGGTCGCCGTGGTCGCCGGAATCGTCCTGATCGTCGTGGCCGAGGGAGCCGCGGCGAAGTGGGCCTCCGCTGTGTTCATGCTCACGTCGCTGCTGCTCTTCGGCAACTCCGCGCTCTACCACCGCATCGACTGGAGTCCGAAGGTGAAGGTGATGCTCAAGCGCATCGACCACGCCAACATCCTGCTGCTCATCGCCGGTACCTATACGCCTCTGGCCGTGCTGGCGCTGCCACCGCAGAAGGGCATCCTGCTGCTCTGCCTGGTCTGGGGCGGCACCCTCGTCGGCATCCTCTTCCGCGTCTTCTGGATCAATGCGCCGCGTTGGCTCTACGTGGCCCTCTACCTGCTGCTGGGCTGGGCCGCCGTGATGTACATCGTCGATCTGATGAACGCGAACGTCGCGATGATGGTGTTGGTGATCGTCGGCGGTCTGCTCTACACGGGCGGCGCGATCGTCTACGCGCTCAAGAAGCCGAACCCCTGGTCGGGCCATTTCGGGTTCCACGAGATCTTCCACGTGTGCACGGTTCTCGCGTTCCTGTGCCACTGGACGGCGTGCCTGCTGATCGCGCTGGCGCCGCTTTCTCCCTCGCTGGGTGCGCCGTGACGCACGGTCAGCGCGTGGGCGAGTCGTCTTCGGGAGCGTCGGGCCGGTCCGAGGTCGACGGCTCCGCACCGGGGGCGGCCGTGCCGTCGGCGTGACGCGCCGCCTCTTCGGCATCCAGCTCGTCGCGCACCTCTTCGCGGTAGCGGACACGGCGGATGCGACGGTTCATGTCCCAGATCAAGAGGATGACCGCGATCACGACCACGACGATCGCGGCGAAGCCCACGAACCCCGGGGTGACCGAAACCGGATCGACGGTCATGCTCGGCGTCGGCATCGGGGTCTCGGACAGAGAGAACATGAATCGGCCTTTCGTACGCAGGTCGCATAACCTGGTAACACCAGCCTAACGACCGGAAGACTCCCCTGTGACGACCGCACGAGACCTCGACGAACGCTATGGCCGAACCCGACGGCGGCGCACGCCCTGGATCGTCGGCGGCGCGGTCGCCGTGATCCTGCTCGGCGCGTTCGGCTGGATGACCGTCGCTCAGTCGATGGCGTCCGTCGACGCCGACGATCTGGGCTTCGAACTCGTCGACGAGCACTCGGTGAACATCACCTTCCAGGTCACCGGAGTGCAGGGCAAGAACGTCGTGTGCGCCGTCGAAGCCCTGGACGAGGAGTTCGGCGTCGTCGGCTGGAAGATCGTCGAGATCGAAGCAGGAGACAGCCACTCGCAGGCGCGTTCGGTCACCATCCCGACCGTCGCGGAAGCCACGACAGGTTTGGTGAACGCCTGCTGGGTCGCCTAGACTCGTGCCAGACAGACGACGCCCCGGCACCGTGCCGGGGCGTCTTGGCATATCCCCCGCAGCATGCCGGAGGGATCCCGAAAGAAGGAGCTTCGTCATGTCCACCGATGCTCAGGTTCCCTTCCTCACGCAGGAAGCGTACGACCGGCTCGTCGCCGAGCTGGAGCACCTGTCCACTGTCGGCCGCGACGAGATCGCCAAGCGCATCGAGGCGGCCCGCGAAGAGGGCGACCTCAAGGAGAACGGCGGGTACCACGCCGCGAAGGACGAGCAGGGCAAGCAGGAGGCCCGCATCCGCACTCTGGAGGGTCTGCTGAAGACCGCCAAGGTGGGCGAGGCTCCCGCCAGCCGCGGGATCGTCGAGCCCGGAACCGTCGTCACGGCCCTCGTCGCCGGCGGCGAAGAGGTCTTCCTCCTCGGCAGCCGCGAGATCGCCGCAGGCAGCGACCTCGACGTGTACAGCGAGGCCAGCCCCCTCGGCCAGGCCATCCTCGGCCTCAAGGTCGGCGAGAAGTCGTCCTACGAGGCTCCCAACGGTCGCGACATCAGCGTCGAGATCGTGAACGTCGAGACCTACACCGGCTGAGACGCCAGACGGAAGCGCCCCCTCCTCCGCTCGGACGAGGGGGCGCTTCCGTATGCGCGATCGGTCGTGCTCAATCCGGGACGAGGATCGGCTCGAAGCCGGCCAGACGCAGAGTGTCGAGCGTGTGCTCGGAGTGCTCGGGACCGCGGGTCTCGACGCTGAGTTCGAGGATCACCTCGCTGATCTGCAGCCCGTGCCCGTGACGCGTGTGCATGGCCTCGATCACGTTCGCTCCGGCCTCCGCGATCAGCTCGGACACGCGGGCGAGCTGGCCGGGCCGGTCGGGCAGCGGGATGCGGATCGTGAGGTATCGACCGGACGCGGCGAGTCCGTGCGAGACGACCCGCTGCAGCAGGAGCGGGTCGATGTTCCCACCTGACAGCACGGCCATGGTGGTCCCCGTCGCGGTGACCTTGCCGGCGAGGATGGCTGCGACGCCCGCGGCGCCCGCGGGCTCGACCACGACCTTCGCCTGCTCGAGGAGGATGAGGATGGCTCGCGCCAGATCATCGTCCGAGACCGTGACCACCTCGTCGACGAGGTCCTTGATGATGTCGAACGGGATCGCACCGGGGCGCGCGACCAGGATGCCGTCGGCGATGGTCGGCCTCGTCACGATGTCGACGGGCTCTCCCGCCTCGAGCGATGGCGGCACGGCGGCGGCGTTCTCCGCCTGCACGCCGATGATCCTGACCGAGCGTCCGAGCTCGGCGGCACGGGCCTTGACAGCTGCGGCGACCCCGGCGATGAGACCTCCACCGCCGATGCCGAGCACGACGGTGTCGACCTCGGGCGCATCCTCCAGGAGCTCGAGCCCGAGCGTGCCCTGCCCGATCACGACGTCGCGGTGATCGAACGGGTGGATCAGCACCGCGCCGGTGCGCTCGGAGAACTCGGCGGCGAGACGCAGCGATGTCGCCACCGTCTCCCCCTCCAGCACCACTTCCGCTCCGTAGCCGCGAGTGGCGAGCAGCTTCGGCACCGGCACACCCAGAGGCATGAAGATCGTCGCGGGGATCCCGAGCGCTTGGGCGGCGAGGGCAACCCCCTGGGCATGGTTGCCGGCGGAGGCCGCGACCACTCCCCTGGCGCGCTCCTCGGCGCTCAGCTTGGACAGCCGGTAGGCCGCCCCGCGGATCTTGAAGGAGCCCGTGCGCTGGAGATTCTCCATCTTGAGCAGGACGGGTGCCCCGAGGATGTCGGAGAGGGCCCGCGACGGCAGCGATGGCGTGTGCGAGATCACCTCAGCCAGACTCTGAGCGGCGTGCTCGAACTCGGTCAGGCTGGGGACTGCGCTCATCGATTCCTCCGTCTCCGCTCGCGCGGAACTGTGCTCCAGATCAGATCCCCGCTCGGTCCGACGCCGGTGCGCCAGGAACCCGAGCTGATGGTCACGGCGGCGACGTTGACGAACGCCGCCAACGGGACCGCGAACAGGGCGCCGGGGATTCCGGCGATCATCGCTCCTCCGGCCACGACGAGCACGACGGCGAGCGGGTGTACCTTGACCGCGGAACCCATCATGATCGGCTGCAGGATGTGTCCCTCGATCTGCTGGACCGCCAGCACCACGACGAGCATCCACAGAGCGATCCACGGCCCGTTGTAGACGAGGGCGAGGAAGACGGCGACCGCGCCGGTCACCACGGCACCGACGATCGGGATGAAGGAGCCCAGGAACACGAGCACCGCCACAGGGAGCGCGAGCGGAACCTGCAGCAGGAAGGCGCCGAGGCCGATGCCGATCGCATCGATGGTGGCCACGAAAAGCTGCGTGCGCGCGTAGTTGACGATCGTCGTCCAACCGTTGCGGGCGGCGCCGTCGACGGCCGGACGGGCGCGACGCGGGAAGATCTTGAGGGTCCAGCGCCAGATCCCGGCTCCATCGGCCAGCAGGCAGATGAGGATGAAGAGTGCGAGCAGGGCGCCCGTGGCGACGTGACCGACGGTCGTGCCGATCGCGAGTGCGCCCGTCCAGAGCACCTGTGCCTGTTCGCTGATGAGGTCGAGACCCTGCTGGAGGTAGTCGGCGATCTGGGTGTCCGAGAGATTCAGCGGCCCGTCGTGCAGCCACACCTGGAACTGATCGAACGCCTCGGTCGACCGCTCCTGCACGTCGGGAAGCTGGGCGCGCACCTGCCAGACGACGAGCCACATCAGCCCGGTGACGATGGCGGCCGTCCCGATGAGCGAGATGGCGATCGCCAGCCATCGCGGGAGGCCGCGTCGCAGCATCCACGAGAACGCGGGCCACAGCAGCGCCGTGATGAGGATGCCGACCATGAGGGGGATGACCAGGAGCTTGAGCAGCATCACGAGCCAGATGAAGACGCCGATCGCAGCGGCGATGATCAGCAGCCGCCAGGCGTAGCTCGCGGTGATCCGCAACGGCAGGGGCACGGTCTCGTCGGCCTCGGTCGTCACGGTGCGGTCGGTGGAGACCGGGCGTGGACGGAAGAGATCACGCAGCCGGGGTCGCTGGTCGTCGCTCATCGCCCAAGTCTAAGGTCATGCCGTATGCCCTCGAACGCATCTTTCCGAGCGCGGAGCGATGTCGGCGCGCGGCGCTACCCTGGCGAGGTGACAGACACCCTCAGCTCGACCCAGGCACGTCGCATCGCGCTGGCCGCTCAGGGATTCACCCGAGCACGACCGGCGACGGTCGCGGGGCGGCACGTGCACCGGGTCATGGACCGGCTCGGAGTCCTGCAGATCGACTCCGTGAACGTGTTCGCGCGATCGCACTACCTCCCGCTGTTCTCACGGCTCGGCGCGTACGACCCCGCGCTGCTCGACCGCATCTTCCTCTCCCGCACGACGCACTACGTCGAGTACCTCGCCCACGAGGCCACTTTCATCCCTGTCGAGGACTGGCCGTTGTGGCGCTTCCGCATGGACGACTTCCGCCGGCGCTGGGCGGGGGAGGACTCGTGGATGAGCAGCAACGCCCGCACCGTGCAGTGGGTGACGGACGAGCTGCGTGCGCGCGGCCCGCTGCGACCGGCCGACCTCCGCGAAGACGCACCGCGGGAGCGCGGCACCTGGTGGGACTGGGACGATGTGAAACTCGCGCTCGAGCACCTGTGGCGCACCGGTGACGTCGCGATCAGCGGGCGTCGCGGATTCGAGCGCACGTACGCGCTGGCGGAGCATGTCATTCCCGACACCATCCGCTCACGGGAGGTGTCCCGCGCCGAGGCCATCCTCGAGCTGAGCCGGCGCGCGGCGCGATCGAGTGGCGTCGCCACACAGTCGGATCTCGCCGACTACTACCGCATTCGCGACCGCGCCGCAGTCGCCCGCTCGATCGCCCAGCTCGTGGATTCGGGTGAGCTGATCCCGGTGAAGGTGCGGGGTTGGGAACGTGGCGGGCGCCCGCTCCCGGCCTGGCGGCATCAGGATGCGGTGCTGCCGCGCAGAGTGGATACGGCGGCGATCCTGACGCCGTTCGACCCGGTGGTGTGGTTCCGGGACCGGGCCCTCCGTGCATTCGACCTCGACTATCGCATCGAGATCTACGTGCCGGCCGAGAAGCGGCGATTCGGCTACTACTCCCTGCCTGTGCTCGTCGGCGACCGCATCGTCGCACGGGTGGACCTCAAGGCCGATCGGACCACATCGACTCTGCAGGTGCAATCCGCGTGGTGGGAGCCGCAGGCGCGTCCCGGCGACGCGGAGCCGATCGCCCGGGAACTCGCACTCGCCGCCGCCTGGCAGGGTCTGGAGAACATCTCGGTGTCCGGTTGGGGTGACGCCACGGCGGCGCTTCACACCGCCCTGGCCGCGGGCACGGGAACAGGTCCGGCCGTGCGCCGCCATCTGCATCCCCGAGAGAGTCCCGCATGAACAAGGAGTCCCGCAGGAGCAGAGTGCGGCGGCGCTGGGTGATCAGCGGCGCGGTCGTCGTCGTCCTCCTCGCCGCAGGGGTGTGGATCTGGCAATCCTCCGCGCGGTCGACCACCCCGGAGGAAGCGGCACTCGAGTACCTGCAAGCCCTGGAGTCCGGCGATGCCGATACCGTGCGGGCCACCGGGATCGTGGTCACGGAGGCCGCACTCGACGCCTTCGACGCCGCGAGCGCGCTGGTGCGAGACCCCGAGGTCACGCGCGTGCGACACAGCAACGGCAGCACGTCGGCGGCGGTGGAGGTGTCGTTCGAGCTCGATGGAGATGCCCACGACGCAGTGCTCGCGCTCGACATGGTCGACGGCCGCTGGCGTGTCGACTCCTCGGGGCTCGGCAGGGTGACCCTCGACTCGACCATCGGTGCTTCCGTCGCGATCGGCACCACCGCTGTCCCCACGGGCGAAGCGGTCGCTCTCCTCCCCGCGCTGTACACGGTCTCTGCGATGCCGGCGACGCTGCTCGAAGGCGAGAGCGCTGTGACGGTCATGCCTGCCGTCGAGGTCACGACCGTGGTCGATGCCACGCTGCGCCCGGAGGCGACGGCGGTCGCCCAAGACCACGTGGACGACATCGTCGAAGCGTGCACCGTCCCCGGGACCGAGACGCCGGACGGTTGCGGACTGCGCATCCCCTGGGGAACGGAGTTCCGTGATGTCGACGGGTTCCGCTACCGGGTCGAGGAGGCTCCCGCCGTCACTCTCACCCCGGCAGGC
The DNA here is from genome assembly GCF_005502545.1 of Microbacterium sp. Beta. NCBI lineage: Bacteria > Bacillati > Actinomycetota > Actinomycetes > Micrococcales > Microbacteriaceae > Microbacterium > Microbacterium sp. Beta. The sequence goes on along the minus strand of NZ_SCOG01000017.1, from coordinate 63,536 downwards.
TTCACCGCGGACGGCGGGGTGCTGGTCGTCACCGTGACGGGGACCGGCGCAGACGGCGCCGGGCTGACGACGACGTATCGCACGGACTCCTGGACGCTTCGCGGCGACGTGTCCTTCACCGCCGACGACCTCATGCTCTCACCGTGGTGACGAACGCCGTCGCCGAACCGTGCGTCAGAAGTGCACGCGTCAGAACTGCACGCGGGGAGGCTCCGAGATGGCGCTGCTGTCGGCGACCTCGAAGAACTCGCGCTCGGTGAACCCCAGCCCCTTGGCGAACAGGTTGTTGGGGAAGACCTTGATCTTGGTGTTGAGCTCGCGCACGCCGCCGTTGTAGAACCGACGCGCCGCCTGGATCTTGTCCTCGGTGTCGACCAGGGCCTGCTGCACCTGGAGGAAGTTGGTGCTCGCCTGCAGCTGCGGATACGCCTCAGCGACCGCGAACAGGCTGCGCAGAGCCTGCTGCAGGTGCCCCTCGGCGATACCGGCTTCTCCGGGCCCTCCCGCCGACAGCGTCTCGGCACGCGCACGGGTGACGTTCTCGAAGACCGCCTTCTCGTGCGAGGCGTAGCCCTTCACCGTCTCGATGAGGTTGGGGATGAGGTCGGCTCGTCGCTTGAGCTGCACGGTGATGCCGCTCCACGCCTCGTCGACGCGCACATTCAGCTGCACCAGCGAGTTGTACGTGGCCCACAGATAGATGCCGACGAGCAGGATCACTCCGACAACGATCAGTACCGGCACGAGCCATTCCATCAGAGGCCCACCCTTCCTCGTGTTTCTCTCATCCTAGACGCGCAGCCTGCACGTGGACTGGGCGTACGCGGCGTCCGCCGCCGTCGGTTCAGCTGCCGAGCACCCGTTCGAGATAGCGGTTGCCGAACCGACGTTCCGGGTCGAGCCGGTCGCGCAGGGCGATGAAGTCGTCGAAGCGCGGATACTGCTCCCGGAGCGTCTCCGCGGTCAGCGTGTGGAGCTTGCCCCAGTGCGGACGTCCGCCGAACCCGTGCATGATCTCCTCCACCGCTCCGAAGTACTCCGTGGGGTCGGCTCGCCAGTATCGATGCACGGCGATGTACGCACTGTCGCGCCCGTGAGCGGTGGAGAGCCAGCGATCGTCGGCTGCGGCGAAACGCACTTCGATCGGGAACTCGATCCGCCACCCGCGCCGGTCGATGAGAGCCCTGACTGCCTGGAACGCCGCCACGACGTTCTCGGCCGGGATCGCATACTCCATCTCCCGGAAGCGCACAGTCCGGCTCTGGATGAGCACGCGGTGCGACAGCTCGGTGTACTCGCGATCGCCGGTGAGCTTGACCGCGAGCCGGCTGAACGACGGCGTGATCGCCGGGACGACCTGGCCGGCTGCGCACACGACGCGGTAGACGCCGTTCGAGAGCACCGTCTCGTCGATCCATCGCCCGACCACAGGGAGCGGCTTGCGGACCGTCGCTTCCGGGAGACGCGCCTGGCGCTTCGTCAGGGCGACGTCGGTGTGCGGGAACCAGTAGAACTCGAAGTGATCGGATGAGGCGACGCGCTCGTCGAGGGTGGCGAGCACTTCGTCCAGGGCGACCGGCTCGTCGATGGCGTGCATCACGAACGCGGGCACGCATTGCAGCGTCACCTCGACGATGATGCCGAGGGCGCCGAGTCCCAGTGCCACCGCAGGCAGGAGCTCGCTCTCGTGCTCCTCGTCGATCCGCAGGAACTCGCCAGCGGCCGTGACCATCGTGACGCCGACGACCTGGGTGGCGAGGCCGCCGTATCCGGCTCCCGTGCCGTGGGTGCCTGTGGAGATCGCTCCGGCGATGGATTGGCGATCGATGTCGCCGAGGTTCTCCATCGCGAGCCCGTACGGCGCCAGGAGCCCGGGGATGCGGTGCAGCCGCGTTCCGGCGAACAGAGTCACCCGGCCGGTCTCGGCGTCGGCGGAGACGAGGCCCTGCAGGTCGTCGAGCTCGAGCAGCACACCAGGAGCGATGGCGATGCCGGTGAAGCTGTGACCGGCGCCCACCGCCTTCACGGGCAGTCCGTGCTTGACCGCGGCGATCACCGCGCGCTGCACGCCCTCCGGGCTGCGCGGCCGCTCCACGCGCACCGGACGCACGGACGCCGAGCGACCCCAGTTCTGCCAGGTGCCGCCGATTCTCGTCACAGGAAGGCCTTTCCCTCGCCGCGGTATGTCGGCAGCTCGTCGACGATCTCGTCGCCCGAGATCAGGTGATAGCTCTCGATGCGCTCTGCCGGCTCACCGCTCTTGGCATGGCGGAACCAGACACGGTCTCCCACGCCGAGCGACGCGGCCGCCGGCCCCTGCAGCGGTGTCTGCACCTCGCCGGCGGCTTCGCGGGAGAGGGTGTGGAGTCCCTCGGGCCACACAGCACGCGGCTGCCGGGAAGCCACAGCGGGGCCGGAGGCTATCCACCCGCCTCCGAGCACCGTGGCGATGTCGGCGGCGGGGCGGCGCACCACATCGAACGCGAATGCGGAGGCGGGCGCGGGACGGAACGACCGGTAGCCGTCGAAGAGGTGTCCGCCGAGCAGCCCGCTGCCCGCGCTCGCCTCGGTGAGGGACTCGTCGCTGCCCGTGAACTCGAGCGATCCCGTTCCCCCGCCGTTGAGGATCTCCAGGGGTGCCACGGACCCGACTGCGGCGACGATCTCGGCTCGACGCTCACGCAGCTCGTTGCGCGAGCGCGCCTGCACCATGCGGATGAGCGGCGCATCGGGACCGGCGTCGTCGCCCTGACCGGCGATCTGCGCGTCGTACATCTGCAATCCGACGAGGCGGAACCCGGGGCGGGCGACGACCTTTCGGGCGAAGGCGGCGACCTCGCCCGCGCTGAACAGAGCAGAGCGGCGCACTCCGATGTGGCCGAGGATCGAGGACCGCCAGGAGGCATCCACGTCGATGGCGACGCGGAGCTCGGGGCGCGACCGGGGACCCGCGACGCTGTCGATCAGATCGAGGTGCACGAGGTCGTCGACCATCAGCGTGATACGCCGCGCGGCCTGCTCGTCGGCGAAGAGCCGCGCCAGTCCCGCGCGGTCCACGGTCGGGTAGCCCAGCATGATGTCGTCGTGGGTCTCGGCGAGCCAGAGCGCCTCTTCGAGCGTGAAGGCGAGGATGCCGCGGAACCCCGGCAGCTTCAGCACGGCGTCGAGCACGGAGCGCACCCGCACGGACTTCGAGGCGACGCGGATCGGGAGTCCACCGGCCCGCACCAGAAGGTCCATCGCGTTGTAGCGGAGCGCCTCGCGGTCGATCACCGCCACCGGTGCCGGGAGGTGTCCTGTCGCCGCGGACAGGCGCGGCCAGTAACGGGCCGGGTCCTCCCACTCAGGGGCGACCGCGGAGGCACCGTGGACGGGGCTCAGTTCATCGATGAGGTCGAGCACTCCCCCACCCTAAGGCCTCGCGGACTCCGGTTCACCCCTGACGGCACGGCGTCGCAGTCGAGCGCGGCGATAGGCTGACCGGGAGGCCCCCGTAGCCCAATGGCAGAGGCAGGCGACTTAAAATCGCTTCAGTCTGGGTTCGAGTCCCAGCGGGGGCACCGCCGACGCTCAGTCCTCCCCCTGCGCGACCGCCTTCCGCTCACCCGCTGCCTCCCGTATCCGGCGCACGATCAGGACGACGAGAGCTATCGCGATGGCGGAGTAGACGGCGTAGTCGAGATAGCCGAGGTACTGCTCCAGCTGCTCGTGCTGGGTGCCCAACGCCGCTCCGACCCCGAGGAGAAGCGCGTTCCACAGTCCGCTCCCGATGATCGTGTAGACGCTGAAGGTCACGAGGTTCATCCGCGACGCGCCGGCGGGGATCGAGATGAGGCTGCGGACACCGGGAACCATCCGTCCGACCAGGACGGTCCAGCCGCCACTGCGCACGAACCACTCGGATCCACGTTCGAGGTCGGAGCGACTCACCAGTTTCGTGGCAGCGAGCATCCGCACCGCCCGGTCCATGCCGATCGCCGCACCGAGCCAGTACAGCAGCAGCGCGCCCAGCCACGACGCCAAGGTGCTCCAGAAGATCAGCCACCCGAGATTCAGGGAGCCGCTCTGGCTCAGGTATCCCGCAAATGGCAGGATGACCTCGCTCGGGATCGGCGGCACGAGCACCTCGAGAAAGACGAGCACGCCGACGCCGACGTCTCCGAGGGCTGTGAGGACGTCGGCGGCGAATCCGGTGAGGCCGGTGAAGCCGTGTTCGGCGGCAGCAGTGGGAACCATGCGGGGTCAGCGCCCGAAGATGTCGCCGATGCCGGGGAGGCCGAGATCGCCGAGCTGCTCGCCCCATCCACTCGCTGCCTCTCCGACCCCGGATACCGTCTCGCCGGCGGCCCCCATCAGCTCGCCTGCGCCGCCGGCGAGCGACTCGATGTCGACGCCCTCTGCGAGCGCTCCGAAGTCGACGCCGATGTTCGCCGCCTGCTCCAACAGAGGCCCGGCCACGGTGCTGACCACCGCACCTCCGGCCACGACGCCGAGAAGACCGACGGCCGCGCCCCCTGCGGCGACGGCAGCGCCACCGACGCCTGCGCCCCGCACGCGCGAGAGCAGTCCGCGCATCCGTCCGGGGTTCATGGCCTCTGCACGACCCGCCGCTCTGGCGAGGTCGTCGGCTGATGAGGAGCGCGGGCGCTCTCCTGGCGCAAATTCCTGTCGCATTCGAGCCTCGACGAGCGCACGCTGCTCGGGCGAAAGTCGCGCGAACGCCTCGCGGTGGATCTGCTCGACACGCTGCGGATCGGCCGTCTGCAGAAGGTAGTCGTAGCGGGCGATGGCCGCCCGATCGGCATCGGTCACGGACTGCGACGCGCGCGAGGCACCAGCCGCGGGCGGCGTGTACGGGTCACCGGCCGCCGGCGTCGTGTACGGGGCACCGGCTGCGGGACCGGGCAGCGAAGTCCGTCCGGCATCCCCCTGCCCGCGCACGGCGTCGACGGCGCCGCGCAGCATCCCGCTCCAATCCGTCGACCGGGATTCGTCGTGCGAGCGCGATCCGCCGGCCGAGTGGCCGTTGCGCCCCGAGGAGGCATTCTTCTCCAGCGCTTCGGAGGCCATTCCGATCAATCGGGAGAGCTTTCCCATGAGTGGTCCCTTTCGTGGTGCGGACCACCGGGGATCCACGACGTCGGGACGACGGCAGGGTTCACTCAGCAGCCCGCGATGCGGGTGCCAAGGTCTCCTCCACCCTCACGGGCCGGCGGGCCGGAGCACGATCTCGTGCTCGTAATGACGACTTCGCCGCATTCGGGAGTACTCCCCTTGCCCGCGAGACGATACCGACCGCACCTATGCGTCGCCTCGGAACGACCCGCCACGACGACGATCGGCCCCGGCGCAGTGCGCTCGGGGCCGATCGTCGTCGTGCGGAAGGTGTTACTTCGCCGCTGCTTCCGCCGTCTCGGGAGTCTTCTTCGCGGCGGGCTTCTTTTCCGCCGGAGCGGCCTTCTCCGCCGGAGCGGCCTTCTCCGCCGGAGCGGCCTTCTCCGCCGGAGCGGCCTTCGCCGCCGGAGCGGCCTTCGCCGCCGGGGCGGCCTTCGCCGGGGCATCAGCCACGGGCGCAGCCGGAGCGGCCGGGCGCGGACGCGCGGCGAACTCCTCGAAGACGTAGCGCGGGTTCTGCACCGTCTCGAGGTTCACGAGATCGCGGCCGAGCCACAGGTTGTTCCACCAGCCCCACAGCACGCGCCACTTGCGCTCCCACGTCGGCATCGCGAGACCGTGGTAACCGCGGTGCGCGAGCCAGGCGATGAAGCCCTTGAGCGCGATCTTGCCGGACTGGAAGACGCCGTTGTACAGGCCGAGACCTGCGACAGCGCCGAGGTTCTTGTGGAAGTAGTCCTTGGGCTTCTCGCCCCGGAGCACGGCCACGAGGTTCTTCGCGAGGAGCTTCGCCTGGCGGACCGCGTGCTGGGCGTTCGGCACGCAGAAGCCTCCGACGCCACCACCCGAGAGGTCGGGGACAGCGGAGACGTCTCCGGCTGCCCATGCACCCTCGACGAAGGCCTCGGGTGTGCCGACGCGCAGATCGGCGCGGGTCTGGATGCGACCGCGCTCCTCGACCGGCAGATCTCCGCCGCGCACGACGGTCGGGTTGGCCATGACGCCGGCTGTCCACACGATGACGTCGGTCGGGATGACCTCGCCGGTGGAGAGCTCGACGTTGCCGTCGACCGCACTGGTGAGCTGCGTGTCGAGGTGCACGTTCGCGCCGCGCTTGGCGAGGTCCTTGAGCACCCACTCGCTCGTCTGCAGCGAGACCTCGGGCATGATGCGGCCCATCGCCTCGATGAGGTGGAAATGCGTGTCCTCGAAGCTGATCTGCGGGTACTTGCCGACCAGAGCGGACGCCAGCGAGCGGAGTTCGGCGAACACCTCGATGCCGGCGAAGCCACCACCGACGACCACGACGGTCAACAGACGGTCGCGCTCGGGACCGGCGGGGAGCGAGGCGGCCTTGTCGAAGTTCGACATGACCTTGTCGCGGATCGCGACGGCCTCTTCGATCGTCTTCAGTCCGATCGCGTTGTCGGCGATGCCGGGGATCGGGAAGGTGCGCGAGACGGCGCCCGCCGTGACGACGATCTGGTCGTATGCGAACTCGTACGGCTCTCCCAGCGGCGGCGTGATGGTCGCGACCTTCTGGGCGTGGTTGATGTTGGTCACCTTGGCGGTGAGCACGTTGGTGCGCTTGAGGTGACGGCGGTGCGCGACCACCGAGTGACGAGCCTCGATGGAGCCCGCGGCGACCTCGGGGAGGAACGGCTGGTACGTCATGTACGGCAGCGGGTCGACCATGGTCACGTCGGCTTCGCCCTTGCGCAGGTGCTTCTCGAGCTTCCACGCGGTGTAGAAACCCGCGTACCCTCCGCCGACGATCAGGATCTTGGGCACAGTGCTGTTCTGAGGCACAGAAGAACTACTCCTCGGAGTCGGGGGTGTGGCGTACGGAAATGCGCGCCGATCGGATGCGCCGGGCAGCAGCGGTGACGCCAAGCGCTATCAGGATACCAGGGACTGTGAGCGCAATGAGCGGCAGGGTACCGTAGCGCAATGAATCCGCGCTGGGAAGCAGCGGTGAGCCGGGATCGGTGGGTGCGTCGGCCGCCGGCAGAGGCGGGATGTCTACCGGCGTGACGGGCGCGGCCGTCTCGGGCTCCGTCTGTGCACGGCGGAAGACGCGGATCCACTCGGCGAGATCCCCCATCGGGTTCTCGCTCACCGCCGGAAGGTTCGCGGAGATCGCCGCAGTGGCGTCGACCAGCCCATACCCGTACAGCGGGTCCTGCGGTTTGACCGCGTCGGGGACGGGGATGGCGGTCTTGATGATGCGGTTGATCACGTCGATCGCCTTGATCTCGGGGTGTGCCGAGCGGATCAGGGCAGCGACCCCTGCGACGATCGGGGCTGCGCCGCTCGTGCCGCGCCACGGCGTGACGGTCCCGTCGGCCGAGACTCCGATGAGTCCTTCGCTGGGCGCGGAGATGCCGATCGTGATGCCCTGTGTCGAGGCCTCGATGCTGGCCGTGCCGGTCTGGTCGACGCCGCCGACCGTCAGCACCCCGGGGATGGTCGCGGGAGCACCGATGATGTTCGTGCCGCTCCCCCTGTTCCCCGCCGCGACGACCACCACGACGTCGTGCTGGAACGCGTAGAGGAATGCCTCATCCCAGCTCTCATCCCAATCGAGCGTGTTCGTGGTGAAGGAGAGGTTGATGATGTCGGCGCCGTTGTCGACGGCCCACTTCATGCCCTTCGCGACCTGCTCCGTGAACGGCACGGCCGCGGCGGCGCCGAATCCGACGGAGATCGAGAGCAGATTCGCCTCCGGAGCGACGCCGATCATCCCGGTGCCGTCGGGAGCGCCTCGTCCGGCCGCGAGCGACGCCACCCAGGATCCGTGATTGCCGTCGACGGCACCCAGAGGGGTGCGGCCATCCGGCGTTCCGGTTCCCGATACGTCGGTTCCGCCGACCACGGCGTCGCCGAAGACGGAGGGCACCTTGGCGATACCCGTGTCGATCACGGCGATCGTCACGCCCTCGCCACGTGTGGTCTGCCAGGCTTCGCGGATACGCGCGCCGTCGAGCCAGTACTCCGAGGCCCGGACCGGGTCGGCCGGGTCGTCCGGGACCGGTGGCGGGGTGGCCGTGGCCCCGATGAGCAGCACGGACGCTGCGACCACCACGATGGCGGCAGCGCTGCGCAGCGTCCGGCGCACGGTCATGCCGTGGAGGCCGCCGTGTCGCGGGTGGCAGCGCCGGGGTCTTCGCAGCGGCAGACGGCGGGCGACCAGGAGGAACGCCCGAGCGCCGCGTCGCCGATCGGGTTCACTCCAGGACCGGCGGCCAGGGCATGCCCGGCCAGGGCGTGCAGGCACTTGACGCGCGTGGGCATGCCACCCGCGGAGATGCCGTCGATCTCGGGGACCTCGCCGAACTCGGCACGATCCGCCAGGTAGGCCTCGTGGGCTGCGAGATAGGCCGCAGCCATGTCCTCGTCCTCGGCGATGAGTGCGGCGAGCTCGGGCATCACCTGGGTGGCTTCCAGCGTCGACATCGCCGCCGTCGCCGCGGGGTGCGTGAGGTAGTAGAACGTGGGGAACGGCGTGCCGTCCGCCAGGCGCGGCGTCGTGGCGACCACCGTCGGGTTGCCGCAGACGCAACGGGCCGCGATACCCACCACACCCCGGGCGGAACGGCCGAGCTGGGCCGACACGACGGCGAGTTCGGCGGGCGTGGGGGCGGGGAAGGGCGGCGTGGTCACCCCACCAGCGTAGGGGAGGCTGCGGGGAAGATGCTCGGAGCGGATGCTCAGCGAGTGACGGCGGCGGTGTCGCTGAGCCCGGACGACACGAGGGTGCGCAGCAGCTGCGGCATCCAGTCCGTCGGCTTCTCGACGAGCGTGTCGCTCACCGGCTCCTGCTCCCGCGGGAGGGCAGCAGGATCGAGGTCGTTGTCGATCAGGTAGACGACCTCGCCTGGTTTCACGTAATAGAGGCGCTCGCGGGCCTGCGTCGTGATGTACGCGGGGTCGTTCCAGCGCTCGCGTTCGGCTTCGAGCGCCGCGATCTGGTCTTCGCTCACCTGCACGGAGGCCTCGAGGGCTGCGATCTTCTGGCGCTGGTCGATGAAGGTCCCGAGCGTCGGCACCAGCACCCACGCGCCGAGCACCACCAGCGAGAGCATGATGACGGAGAAGGCGGAGAGGCGGATGCCGGAAGCCCACTCGCGCACATCGACGCGGGGGGCTCCGCCTCGGCTCCCCGCCGCCGCGCGCGCGGTCGAAGGCGCCGCCGCGCGCGCGGTCGAAGGCGCCGTCGCGCGGGCCTTCGGCGTCGCCCTGCCCTTGCCTTTCGCCGGGGGTTTCGGCGTGTGCGCTCCCGGAGACGGCGAAGGAGGAGCCGGTCGTCGTGCCACGGCTCCTCCTTCGTCGTGCCGCATCAGCGGCGGTGTTCACCGCCCGCAGGCGGCTCTGCGTGCGTGTGTGCGCTCAGGCCTGGTAGCGCGGGAACGCGGAACGGCCGGCGAAGACCGCGGCGTCGCCCAACTCCTCCTCGATGCGCAGCAGCTGGTTGTACTTCGCGACGCGCTCGCTGCGAGCGGGCGCGCCGGCCTTGATCTGACCGGCGTTGGTCGCGACGACCAGGTCGGCGATCGTGGTGTCCTCGGTCTCACCCGAACGGTGCGACAGCATCGCGGTGTAGCCCGAGCGCTGTGCGAGGCTGACCGCGTCGAACGTCTCGGTGAGAGTGCCGATCTGGTTGACCTTCACGAGCAGCGAGTTGGCGACACCGCGCTTGATGCCGTCGGCGAGACGCTGCGGGTTGGTGACGAACAGGTCGTCGCCGACCAGCTGCACCTTCGAGCCGAGCGCCTCGGTCAGGTGCTTCCAGTTGTCCCAGTCGTCCTCTGCCAGAGCGTCTTCGATCGTGACGATCGGGAAGTCGTTGACGAGTCCGACGTAGTACTCGGTGAGAGCGGCGGCGTCCCAGTCCTTGTTGTCGAGGCGGTAGACGCCGTCCTTGAAGAACTCGGTGGCGGCGACGTCGAGGCCGAGCGCGATGTCGGTGCCCGGCGTGAAGCCGGCCTTCTCGATCGCCTTCACCAGGAAGTCGAGGCCCTCGCGGTTGCTGGGCAGGTCGGGGGCGAAGCCGCCCTCGTCGCCGAGGCCGGTCGCGTAGCCCGCGGCCTTCAGCTCGGCGCGCAGCACGTGGTAGGTCTCCACGCCCCAGCGCAGTGCCTCGGAGTAGGTCTCCGCACCGATCGGCGCGAGGAAGAACTCCTGCATGTCGATGCCGTTGTCTGCATGCTCGCCACCGTTGATGACGTTGAACAGCGGAACGGGGAGCACGTGGGCGTTCGGACCGCCCAGGTAGCGGAACAGCGGAAGGTCGGCCGAGTCGGCCGCGGCCTTCGCGACCGCGAGGCTCACGCCGAGGATGGCGTTGGCGCCGACGCGCTTCTTGTTCTCGGTGCCGTCGACCTCGATGAGGATCTCGTCGACGATGCGCTGCTCGCTGGCCTCGACGCCTTCGATCGCCGGTCCGAGCTCGTCGATGATGGCCTCGACGGCCTTGAGCACGCCCTTGCCGCCGTAGCGGCTCTTGTCGCCGTCGCGGAGCTCGTACGCCTCGAACGCGCCGGTGGATGCACCGGACGGCACGGCCGCCCGCTGCACGATGCCGTCGTCGAGGAGGACCTCCACCTCGACGGTCGGGTTTCCGCGCGAGTCGAGAATCTCGCGTGCGCCTACAGCCTCGATCAGTGCCACTGATGTGCTCCTTGCTCAGGGGGAAAACGTTGTGTGGAGCGTCGTCGATCCGCGCCCAGTCTAGCCCGGCCTCCCGACGGCTCCGAGGACCCGCCCGTCAGACGACGACCGCGATCGCGAAGCCGTCCCATCCCTTGGCTCCCACGGTCTGCAGTGCCGTGGCATCGAAGCGCGGGTCCTCCCCCAGCATGCGCAGACCTTCGCGCGTGCCGACGACCTTGGGGTCGTCGGAGTCGTCACGGACGATCTCGCCCTCGCGCCCGATGTTGTCGAGAACGATGACGGTGCCGGGATGACCGAGCTTCGCCGCCCAGTCGAGGTAGATCGTGTTGGACTCCTTGTCGGCGTCGATGAACACCAGGTCGAATCCGCCGACCAGGGTCGGAAGCACGTCCGCTCCCCTGCCCACCCGGATGTCAACGCGGTCTCCGACGCCCGCGGCGTCGATGCTGGCGCGTGCAACCGCCGCGTTGTCCGCCTCCGCCTCGACCGTCACGACGCGACCCTCGGAGCCCACGGCGCGGGCGAGCCAGATCGTGGAGTACCCGCCGAGGGTGCCGATCTCGAGCACCCTGCGCGCGCCGCTGATCCGGGCCAGCAGATGCAGGAGCTTGCCGGCCACCGGAGCGACCTCGATCTCGGGCATGCCCGCGTCACGCTGGGCGGCGAGCGCCGACTCCAGGTCGGGGTCGGGACCGACGAGCAGGTCGGCGAGGTAGGAGTCGGCATCGGACCAGGCGGCGGGGGTGGATTCCATGGCCTCAGCCAACCCCCGCCACTGCCCTCCGTCAAGAGCGCGGCGTGGAGAGCAGACGACCGGGCGCGTCAGCGAGCTCGGGCTGCCGTCGGAACTGGCCGGTCGACACGAGCACGAGCACGACCGCGGCGATCACGACCCAGCTGGCGACCCCCAGGGGACCTGCGAGAGCGAGGTCCGGCTGCGCAGCGGCGAAGATCATGACCATCCCCGCAGCCGCGTTCAACGAGCCGTGCGCGATCACGGCCGGCCACACGGAGGCCGACCGCAGACGCAGCCAGCCGAGCAGGATGCCCCAGGCCACGCATCCGCCGACCATGAACAGCACCCCGGTGATGTCAGTGCGCCCGAAGTTGTAGCCGAGCAGGATGACCGGACTGTGCCAGAGGCCCCAGATCACGCCACTGAGGATCAGCGCAGGCCAGGTCCCGAGCGGGCGCAGCGCCGGCAGCAGCCAGCCCCGCCACCCGAGCTCCTCTCCGAATGCGAAGAGACTGTTGAACAGCCCGCCGACCGGGATCATCGCCAGCTGCGCGAACACGATGACCTGGACGGGAGGAAGCGGCGTACCGGCCGGGACGGACTTCTCCAGCTCGGCGGCGAAGGCCGCGAACGTCAGGTCGAGCTGCACGAAGCCGAGAGCCGCGGACAACAGGATGCCCAGTGCCACCAGGAGCGGCGGCGCGAGCCAGCCAGCCACCATGAGCCAGATCACGCGTTTCGCGGGGCGCAACGGCCACAGTCCGAGGAAGCGGGCGCGCCGCCCTGGCGCGGGGACGCGCATCAGGAACGTCACCACCAGCGCGGCGATCGCAGGGGTGAACATCATGATCGGCAGCAGGAAGACCGACATCGGCTCGGCGAGACCGTCGCCCAGCCACAGTGGCAGCGCCACGAGCCAGGCGAGGGCGAAGGACACCGCCACGAAGACGATCACCGCGGCCCAGGGCACGCGACGCGCGTGCAGGATCCGGTCGTTCATGAGGTCGCCTTTCCGTCGTCGGTCGAGGGGGAATCCGGTGTTCGCGAGCGGTCGACATAGGACTGCAGCAGTGCGGCAGCTTCTTCCGCACCGTCGATCGTCGCGATGAAGGGCCGTCGACCGCGGCGGGACACCTCGATCGCCGCGCCACGTCGCATGACGATGCCCGTGCGGCCGTCGACGGCGATGCGCCATCCCCATCCGCCGAACTCACCGAACGGCGAGATGTCCACGGCGCGGGCGGACTCCACCTCATCGAGAGGGATGCGAACGCGCGGCCACCCCAGTAGGGAGCGGGCGGAGAAGCCTTCGGGCGTGACCTTGATGCGGAAGGACGTGGTCGCCGCCACCGCGAAGCCCACGACGAGCGCGACCACCGCGACGATCCAGCCGCCCTCGACGCCGGTGCCCAGCATGAACGCGGCGACTACGACGAGGCCGAAGAGCACGACGAAAAGGAGCAGGAGCGCCCCGCGCGGCATCGTGGTCGTGGCGACCCACACGACGCGCTCCCCCTTCGCGACGTGCACGGCGTACCGAGGCTCGAGTGTGCGTCCCTGTTCCGCTCGCACTCGCGGCTGCACGACCCACGCGATGGCACCGACCACCGCGAGCGCTCCGAAGGCCAGGGCCATGACGCCGCCGATCCCCGGAGCGTCAGCCGGGTCGGCGAGGTCGCGCTGGATCGCGAGCGAACCGAGGCTCAAGACGGCGGCGAGGGACGACATACCGGCGGCGAGCGCACCCATCAGCCGTGCAGCGCCGCCCCAGTGCGCACCGACCGCGGCGAGTGTCACGATGGCCATCAGCACGGGCAGCCCGAGGCCGACACCGAGGAGGATCCAGAGGTACGTGGCCGGAGCTCCGAAACCGTCGGCACCGTTCAGCCCCCAGTGCGTCGCGACCTCCGGCGGCAGCGCGGGCAACCACGTCAGCAGGACCACGACGGCGATCGCCGTGATGACGACCGGCAGGATCACCGCGACGAGGAAGAAGGCCAGCCGGGCGCGTCGCAGCAGTGGAGGCGGTGTGCGCGTGAGGTCGTGGGTGGTTTCGTGATCGGTCATGGCTAATCCTCCTCGGGGTTCTCGATCGGGTGCCTACCGGTGCCGGCGTCGCGGTGGGCGCGGACGATGCCGGCGAGCGTGTCGGCGGAGACGCCGAGCGCTGCGGCGCGACGCACCAGGTCGTCGATGTCGTGCGCCAGGTCGGCCAGGGGCGCGGCCGAGGCCGCGATGACCGCTCCCCTGCCGCGGCGGAGGTCCACCAATCCCTCGTCACGCAGCTGCTGGTACGCGTGCAGCACGGTGTGCTGGTTGATGTCCAGCGCTTCGGCGACGTCGCGCGCCGCGGGAAGGCGATCGCCGGGCGCCAGCACGCCGGCGAGGATGTCGGAGCGCACCGAAGCCGCCACCTGGTCATACAGTGCGCGAGGGCTGTCGGGATCGACGCGGATCAGCATCCGGTCCTCCTCTCGTGGAATCTCTATTTATTCTATGCGAACTATAACAACTGTGACAACCCTCCAGACGTCTTTGTCGGACTCGGTCGGGTGCTCCACACTGACCTCATGCGCATCACTCCCCGCCGTCTCGCGATCGGCATGAGCCTGTGGATCCCCAACCTCTTCAGCGGGATCCGCGTCTGTCGTTTCCGCGAGGACTGGACGCACGCGACCGTCGAGCTCCACGTCAACGTCTTCACCCGCAACTACGTCAAGACCGCGTTCGGCGGTTCCATGTCGGCGATGACCGACCCGTACTTCTTCATGCTGGTCATGCATCAGCTCGGACGCGACTACGTCGTGTGGGACACCCGAGGCGAGATCGAGTTCCTCAAGCCGGGACGTGGAGTGCTGACGGCCGAGTTCGAGGTGTCGAAGGAGAAGGCCGCAGAGATCCGGGAGCGGGCGCACGGGGGCGCCAAGGTGCTCGAGTGGTTCGAGACGGTCATCACCGACCGGGAAGGCGACGTCGTGGCGAAGGTGCGCCGCGAGGTCTACATCCGGGAGAAGAAGCGGGTCACCGCCTCGCGGGGTTGAACCCGGGGCCGAGCGTCGACGACCTCGCGATCAGGGTGGGGGCGAGTCTCACGGTGTCGTGCGCGGTCGACGCCCCCGACACCAGACCGAGGACGAGCTCGAGGGCCGTGCGTCCACTCTCCTCGAACGGCTGGCGGACGGTCGTGAGGTCGAGCGCATCCGCGACCTCGCCGTCGTCGTAGCCGACGACCGCGAGCGGCGGGGTGTCGACGTCGGAGCGCAGGGCGGACAGGACGGCGACGGCGAACTGGTCGTGATTCGCGACGATCGCCGTCGCTCCTGCGGCTCGGGCTGCGGCGATCACGCGATCGTCGACCGAGGACGGATGCGCCACCGCCAGGTCGGTCACCCCCAGGTGCTGCGTCAGCCCCTCGATGCGGAGCATCCCGGCCGACACGTACGCCGGCGAGCGCTGCGGCTCATGGACGAAGAGCACACGGCGATGCCCGAGCCCGGCGAGGTGGCGGCCGATCTGCGCACCGCCGTCGCGGTCGTCGACGAGGACGACCGGACCGCCCACGTCGGACCGCGTCGGCACCACGTCGACATAGACGACCGGGATGCGCGCCGCCTTGCTCGCCCGCCGCGCTGCTCCCCCGAGCGGAACCCCCATCACCACCAGACCGGTCGCGTCCGTGCGCGTGGGCAGCACGTCGAGCAGCGGCTCATCCGCGGCTGCCGCGGAATCGAGGTCGTAGGGGATGATGTCCACCGCCGCGTCCCTGGCCCGCCGGAGCATTCCGGAGAGGCGGCGCAGATACGACGGGTAGGTCGTGAACGGCGCGGCCACCGCGATGCGGGCGGCACCGACCCGGCGGCCCTGCGTCATCCGATAACCGAGGGTCGTGGCCGCCGCGACGATGCGTTCGCGGGTCTCCGGTCGCACCCGGTGCGGGGCGCTCACCGCCAGCGAGACGGTGGAGATGCTCACCCCCGCGCGCTCCGCGACGTCGTAGATGGTGACCCTGCCCGGTCGTGCGCGCATCGCCCGTGATTCTCTCTTCATCGAAGTTCTTCGATTGCCCAGACTAGGTCGGAACTCGTCTCGCGGGAACCCCGCCGAGACGCGAACCCATCGAAGGAGATGCCCGATGCCGACAGCACGGTCCCGGTTCCGACGCCCCGCGCTCGACAGCGCGGTGGCGGCGTGGGAGGAACGCGTCGCTCCGCTGCTCGCCCCGGAGCCCGCAGACCCCGCGGGCCGCCGCCGGGTCGCGGCTCAGAATGACGACGCCGTGAGCGCCGCGCTGGGTATCACCCCGCTGCCGACCGCCACCGAGGACCACATCGTCCCGGTCGACGGGCACCCCGACGTGCGCGTGCGGGTCTACTGGCCCGGTGAGGAGCGCACACCGCCAGGGTCGGGGCTCCCCGTGCTCGTGTACTTCTACGGCGGCGGGTTCACCATCGCGGGCATCGACTGGGTCTCGTGGGATGCGCGCTTCCGGGTCAGAGCACACGACGCCGGCATCGTGATCGTCGCCGCCGATTACGCCCATGCGCCGGAGGAGCGCTTCCCCACGCAGCCGGAGCAGTGCTGGTCGGCGTTCGAATGGACCCACGCGCACGCGGAGGAGCTGGGGGCGTCGCCCGAGAGGATCGCCATCGGCGGAGCATCGTCGGGAGGCGACCTCGCCGCGGCCGTGACGCTCATGAACCGTGATCGCTCCGCGCATCCGATCGCGCTGCAGCTGCTGGAGAATCCCGCCCTCGATCTGACCATGGGACATGCCGACATGAGTGGCATCGATGCCCGCATGCCTGGCGTCATCGTGCGCGCGGTCGGCCGGACGCTCGTGCGTCAGTACGTCGGAGACGATGCCGCGGCGGCACGCCGACCGTACGCCTCCCCGCTGCGGGCCGCCTCTCACGAAGGCCTGCCGCCGGCACTGATCCTCACCTCGGAGCTCGACCCCCTGCGTGGTGACGGGGAAGCCTATGCGCGCGCACTCTCGGCGGCCGGCGTGCCGGTGACGGCGATGCGCTTCATCGGACAGACCCACGGCTCGCTGGGATCGACCGGGTTCGTGCCCTCCGCAGACGTCGCACACCGTCTCGTCGTCTCCGAGCTGCGCACGCTCCACCCAGGAGCGACCGCATGAGCGCTCCCGAGTACCTCGAGCCGCCGTTGGGTCCCGAGATCCGCGATTGGATCCAGCGCATCGGCGAACTCTCCGCGACGCTCCCCGACCTCGAGTCTCGCGAGATGGCAGCCCGTCGCCGGGCGCAGCGCGAGTTGAGCGACCGCCTCGCCGTCGAGTTCACCGCTCCCGTTCCCGCCGAGGTGGAGATCGACGATCTCGTGGTGTCGGGCGGAGCGGAACCGCTGCGTGCCCGTCGGTTCCGCCCGACGTCGGCGATCGGGGCGATGCCGACGATGCTGTGGCTGCACGGCGGCGGGTGGACGGGCGGCACGATCGACGAGATCCTCAACGACCGCCTGTGCGCGGATCGCGCGCTGCGGTCAGGAGTGCAGATCGTCGCGCTCGAGTACCGTCTGGCTCCCGAGCACCCGTTCCCCGCCCCCGTCGACGACGCCGTGGCCGCTCTCGCCGACCTCCGCGAGCGCGCCGCCGAACTCGACGTCGATGCCGACCGGCTCGGTGTCGGAGGCAACTCCGCGGGGGCGACGATCGCGGCGACCACCGCTCTACGCCTGCGCGACGCCGGAGAGCCGCTGCATCACCAGGCGCTCGAAGTGCTGCCCGCGGCACTGCGGCTGTTCGGCGACTCGATGCACCGCCGCCTTCGGCCCGCCGAGCGCACGGGCATCGAGCACCTCGCCGGGCTGTATCGCGCGGGAGCGCCGCTCGCCGAGGCCTCACCACTGGATGCGCCGGATCACCGCGGGCTCGCGCCCGCACTCATCCTCGCCGCCGAGTACGACCCGCTCCGCGACGGTGCCATCGCGTACGCCGACAGCCTGCGTGAAGCAGGCGTCCCCGTCGTGCTGCACATCGGACTCGGGCACGACCACGCGTCTCCCGGGCTCACCGGATGCTGGGAGGGAGCCCGCGAATGGCGCGACGCCTTCGTCGAAGAGCTCGCCGGTGCCTACCGCGCCGACTCCCCATCCGATGCCCCGACCGTCCGCCGGAGCCGTGACCACCACCGGCACGCGGCCATGAACAGTTCCCACCCCGACCGAGACCAGGAGACGAAGATGTCCACCCACGCCGTCGATCCCGTTTTCCCCGCAGATCCCGCTCCCCCGCTCACCGCCGACGCGATCCCCGGACAGCGCCAGACGCGCCTGTTCTGGATCACCTTCGTGCTCGCGTGGTTCGGCTCCGGCATCGCCCAGGGCGTCGCCGGTGTCGCGATCCCGCAGCTGCTCAAGGAATGGGACCCCGACCAGGCGACGGGCAACCTCAGCATCATCCTCACCCTCGGCGGCGCCGCCATCCTCATCACGACGCCGATCTTCGGTCGGCTCAGCGACCGCTCGATGTCCCGCCTCGGCATCCGCCGCCCCTGGATCCTCTCCGGCGCGCTGATCGCCCTGATCGGCTACGTGATCCAGGCGACCGCGCCGAACCTCCTCGTGCTCGGCGTCGGCACGATCCTGGTCCTCGTCGGATGGGGCGCCGTGTCGATGACCGTGCACACCCTGTTCGCGGATCAGATCCGCCGCAGCATCCGCGCGATCATGTCCGCCGTCACCGGAGCGGCCACCGCCATCGGCATCCTCGGCGGAGTCTCCCTCGCGGGCATCGTCGCACCCATGGGCCAGATCGGCATGTTCCTGATCCCCGGCGGCCTCTCCGTGGTCCTCGCACTCACCCTGTTCTTCACGCTGAAGGACATCCGGCGACTGCTGCCAGCCGAGCCGCTCGACTGGAGCGGGGTGCTCGCCACCTTCTGGTTGAGTCCGCGTCGCTACCCGGACTTCGCATGGGCGTGGGTGTGCCGCTTCTTCATGACCGCGTCGATCGTCTCGGTCACGAGCTATCTCTACCTCACGATCTCCGGCCGCTTCGGCATCGACGACCCGACCGAGATCGCCGCCGTGCAGACTCAGGCCACAGCGGCCTTCACGCTGATGAACCTGGTCATGGCGTTCGTGTTCAGCGTGATCTCCGATCGCACGGGTCGCCGCAAGCCGAGCGTCATCATCGGCGCCCTCGCGAGCGCCGGAGGGCTCATCCTCGCGATCTCCTTCGGCGACATCGCCTTCTTCCTCGTCGGCATCGCGATCGTCGGGGCGGGGCAGGGCGCCTACATCGCCGCCGACGTCGCACTGATGACGGAGTGCCTCCCCTCGGTCGAGGACGCAGGCAAGGACCTCGGCATCGTGGCTCTCGCCTACCTGCTGCCGGGCATCCTCGTCCCCGTTTTCGGATTCTTCGCGACCCGCATAGGCTCGCCCACAGGTGAGAACTTCGCGGCCCTCTACATCGGCGCGGTCGTGATGGCCGTGATCGCCGCGTTCACGGTCACCCGAGTGAAGGGCGTGCGATGACCGATGCTCCCCGCCTGGGCGGCGCCGCGCGGCGCGAGTACCGGCGGCTCGCCCGCGTCGCCGACATGCCGGCGAAGACGCACCAGGACGTCGTCCGGACGACCGGCATCCGGGTGGCGTCGGACGACGGCGCCGCGCTCCTCACCGACCACTGGCACGCGGAAGGATCCGGAGGCGACACCATCCTGATCCGCACGCCGTACGGCCGCGACGGGATCGCCGGCGTCGCGCTCTTCCTGGCCGAGCGAGGGCACCATGTGGTCGTGCAGAGCTGTCGCGGCACCTTCGGCTCCGGCGGGACGTTCGATCCGCTGCACGACGAGGCCGCCGACGGGCAGGCGACGATGCGGTGGCTGCGCGCGCAGCCGTGGGCGACCGGACGCGTGCACTCGTGGGGCGGGAGCTACTTCGGGGTGACCCAGTGGGCGTACTGCGACGGCGCCGACCGCCCCGACGCGCTCGGCATCGCCATCTCCGCGCGGCGCTTCGACGATGCCATCCTCTACCCGGGCGGCGGATTCTCGATCGACACCCCGCTCACGTGGGCATACGCCCTCGACATCCAGGAGCGGGCGCTGCCGTCGAAGGCCTGGGCGCTGCTGCGTGCCCGGCGCGGATTCCGTCGCGGCGCGCTCGCCGTCCCGCCGGCGGATGCCGTGCGCGTGGCCCGAGGCGCCGATCCGCAGTTCTACCGCGACTGGGTCGAGCACAGCGATCAGGGGGATCCCTGGTGGGAGCCGATGCACTTCGCGCAGGACGTCGACTCCATCCCGCCCGTCACGCTGGTCGCCGGCTGGCAGGATCTGTTCCTCGTGGGCCAGCTCGACGACTACGCGGCCCTGCGCGATGCGGGTCGTCCGGTGCGCCTCATCGTCGGCGACTGGGTGCACGGGGCGCCCGACATCACCGTCATCGGCGTCCGCGAGGTGCTGCGCTCGTTCACCGGAACGGCGCAGACCGAAGGGGTGCGCATCGACGTGACAGGTGGCGGCGGCTGGCGGGAGCTGGACAGCTGGCCCCCGCCGTATACGGCCGTGGAGCTGGAGCTCACCCGCGACGGGCGCCTCGACGGCACGGGCGTCGCCAGCCCCGCGGCCGACCTCACGTACCGCTACGATCCGGCGGCCCCGACCCCGGATGCGGGCGGCAGGACCCTCAATCCGTTCTCCGCCGGGCGCCGCCACCAGCACACCCGCGAACGCCGGGCGGATGTGCTCGTCTTCACGGGCGACCGGCTTCCCGACGACCTCCTCGTCATCGGCACGCCCACGATCACGCTGTCCTTCGCGTCCTCGAACCCGCGCGCCGATCTGTTCGTGCGTCTGTGCGAGGTGGACGCGCGAGGGGTCTCGCGGGCGCTCACCGACGGCTACCGGCGCCTTCGGCCGGAAGAGGTGCACACGGACGAGACGCACACAGACGAGGCGGGCCGGATCCGTCTCGAACTCGCGCCTCTCGCCCACCGGTTCGCGGCGGGGTCACGCCTGCGCGTGCAGGTGTCGTCGGGCGCGCACCCGCTGCACCTGCGCAACCCCGGAACCGAGGACCCGGTGCGCGACCACTCGCGGCTCATCCCCAGCGATCAGACCGTCCGCGTCGGCGGCACGGCGCCGGCGACCCTCACGCTGCCCGCACTGGCCGTCGTGCCGTCACGCTCGCACGCCTCTTCACCCGCCGTTCACCGGCGCGTGACACGATGACGGGATGCCCCTCGCCCGTCGCCTGACGCTCGGAGACGCGGTCGCCATCGGTCTCGGCTCGATGATCGGCGCCGGTGTCTTCTCCGTGTGGGCTCCCGCGATCGGGGTCGCTGGCAGCGGCGTCCTCATCGCCCTCGCGATCGCCGCGGTCGTCGCATACGCCAATGCCACCTCATCAGCGCAGCTCGCCGCCGCCCACCCGGTCGCGGGTGGCACCTATGCCTACGCCCGCGCGGAGATAGGCCCCTGGTGGGGCTTCATCGCGGGATGGAGCTTCGTGATCGGCAAGATCGCGAGCTGCGCGGCGATGGCCATGACGTTCGCCGCCTACGCGGCACCGGCCGGCTGGCAGCTGCCCGTCGCGGTCGCCGCTGTCGTGCTGCTCGCCGCCGTGAACTGCCTCGGCGTGACCCGCACCGCCCTGGTCACCCGCATCCTCGTGGTGTGCTCCCTGCTCGGCCTCGCGGTCGTCGTGGTCTTCGGGTTCGCCGGCGCTCCGGCGGCGAACCCGACCCCCCTCCCCGATGCCACGGCCTACGGAGTGCTCCAGGGGGCCGGCCTGCTGTTCTTCGCATTCGCGGGGTACGCCCGGATCGCGACCATGGGTGAGGAGGTCGTCGATCCCGGACGCACGATCCCCCGTGCCATCGTGCTGGCGCTGGGCGGCACGGTCGTCGTGTACGCGCTGGTGGGACTCGTCGTCGTCCTGGTGCTCGGCGCCGGTGCGACCGATTCGACCGCTCCTCTGGTCGATGTACTGGTGGCCGCCGGGGCATCTGCCTGGGCGCCCGTGATCCGCGTCGCTGCTGCCGCCGCCTCCCTCGGTGCCCTGCTGGCTCTGCTCACCGGGATCGGTCGTACGGCCCTGGCCATGGCTCGCGAGGGTGACGTCCCTCGATTCCTCGCGAAGATCGATCGGCGCCATCAGGTCCCGCAGCGCGCGGAGATCGCCATCGCGCTCATCGTGGTCGCGATCGTCCTCATCGCCGACCTGCGCGGCGCCATCGGCTTCTCCTCCTTCGGCGTGCTGCTGTACTACCTGATCGCGAACGCCGCCGCATTCCGTCAGAGCGGGTCCGCGCGTCGGTATCCACGGGTGCTGCACGTGCTCGGAGCGCTCGGCTGCCTGGTGCTGGTGAACACTCTTCCCGTGCTGGCCTCACTGATCGGTGCGGGGGTCGTCCTCCTCGGGGTCGGATACCGGCTGCTGCGGCTGCGGTTCGAAAGAGCCTGAGCCCGGCGCACGCCTGAGCTCGACGCGCCGCGGTCAGCCCCGCGCCTGGGAGCGGTACATGCGCGGTGCGATGCCGAGGACCGCCTGGAAGTCGCGCGTGAGATGCGCGTGATCCGCGTAGCCGAGCTCGGCGGCGATCGAGGCCAGGTCAGTCTCCGGGTTCTCTCGCACTCGCTGCGCCGCCTCCTGCAGCCGCCGACGTCGGATCATCGCGGCGGGCGAGAGCCCCACGTGGCGGTGGGTCATCCGCTGCAGGGTGCGCACCGAGACGGCCAACCTCGTGGCGGCCTCCTCGGGGGTGAGCGCGGCGCCATCGCCCATCAGGACATCCATGAACGCGTTGGCCTGGCGTGCCGGTTCGCCGACCGGCCCCGCACGATCCTCGAGCCACTGAGAGAAGGCCTCGACCGCCCGCTCGCGTCGCCCCTCGCCCGAGCTCATCGTCGACACGACGGCAGCGCGCAGCGCGCCGGTACCGCTCCCGTCGTCGAGTTCCCGCTCGTCGTCGACGAGAGACGCCGGATCGTCGATCAGCACGGCGACCGCTGCCGGACGCAGCAGCGCCCCGACGGCCCAGCCGCTCCCCCGCAGATCGCGGTGCGACGCCCGCGTCGTCGCTCCGGCGAGCGTGACGGTGTTCGCGTCGACGACCAGGTTCAGCGCCGGATACGCCACGATCTCCTGCCGTGACGAACGCCCAGGCTCGATGTCCCACTCCGGGATCCAGAACCACTCCACCAGCTCCGCGGCTGCCGGCGGCGGTGGCAGCCGGTGGAACTGCGGAAGGCGAGCGGGGTAGAGCACCCCGCGGGTCGGATTCACCATCGGCCCAGCGTAGGCCCCGACGCCGACAGGGCGAGGCTGTCGCGGATCTTCAAGCCGCCGCCGCATCGCCCGTTCTACCGTGGCGTCATGAGCACAGACCACACCACGACGCACACCCCCACGGCCGGCGCGAACGGCACGTACACGACGAACGGGCGCCCGCACAGCGCCACCTCGCTCACCCCCTTCCTCGCCATCCCCGACGCGAAGCAGGCCATCGCGTTCTACCGCGACGTCTTCGGGGCCAGAGTCGTCGACGTGACCGAGTTCGGCGGCGTGGTCGCGCACGCCGACCTGGACTTCGGCCTCGGCCTGCTCCAGCTCGGGGAGCCCAATCCCGAGTACCACCTCGTGCGCTCCCCCGGTGGCGACGACGACTGCTACTCGATGGGGCTGTACGTCGCGGACGTCGATGCGGTCGTCGAGAAGGCGGTCGCCGCGGGAGCGACCGTGCGCGAAGCACCCGCACCCTTCGTCTCCGGTGATCGCTTCGCCAGCATCCGCGATCCGTTCGGGGTGCGCTGGTCTGTGATGACGCGCGTCGAGGACATCTCGGACGAGGAGAGCAGTCGTCGAGTGGCGGAGTGGGCGGCGTCGTTCAGCGGGTCTCCTGCGGACGAGGCGAGCTGAGCGACCGCTCCGCCGCGCGGCACACCGCCGGAAGCAGTGCCTCGGCCGTACGGCGGTAGCCCAGGGCGCTCGGGTGGAAGCGGTCGAGGCTGAACATCGCCTCGGGCTCGTCGAAGAACATCGGACCCACCGCTCGACGCAGATCGACCGGCTCCGCGCCCGCCCGCCGCGCCGTCTCGGCCTGGATCTCGGCCAGGCGGCGCGACAGACCGGAGGCGATCCGCCGCAACGGCTGCGGCACGGCGCGGAGCGCGCCCAGGTCGGGACACGTGCCGACGACGACCTCGGCATCCATGCCGCGCAGCCTGCGGATCGCCTCATGCAGATGCTGTTCCGACAGCGCAGGAGGCAGTCGGTGCGTCACGTCGTTGCCGCCGACGACGATCACGGCGACGTGCGGAAGGTACCTCTCGGGGAGCGCATCGAACTGGCTCGGCAGATCGCGAGACTCCGACCCTACGACGGCCACCGTGCGCAACCGCACCGGTCGCTGCAACCGGCGCCCCGTCGCCTTCGCGAGTCGAGCGTCGAGAGTCTCCTTGCGGCGCTCGGCACCGAGCCCGGCCGCGATCGAGTCGCCGAGCACCAGCAGCTCCAGCGGCTCGCCGCCGAGGGAGCGGCGCCAGACCCGATCCGCATCGAGGGAGTGCTCCCCCAGCGGCTTCCCGATCCGCCTTCGGGCGAGCGCGGCCTGCTGCACCAGCACGATGCGGACGACCCCGAGGACGATGGCCAGAGCGGCACCCGCCAGGACGATGCGGACGACGAACGCGGTGCCGATGCGACTCACCCCACGATTGCACCCCGTCGGCGTGAACGCGGCGTGAACGCGCACCGGCGGATGCCGGCCGCAGGAGGCTCAGGACAGGGGCTTGAGCTCCAGGTCTGCGGCACCGGCGGACACGATCGCGAACGAGGTGTAGCCGTCGGCCGCCGAACGCTCGAGCAGCGCCTTGACGTTCTTGGTGCGGCGCTCGAGTCGGACCCTGGCGCCGTCCGCGATGAGCGCAGCCTTGTGCGTGACGAGCTCGTGCACCGGAACGTCGGCGTCGTGGATCAGCACGACCGCGTTCGTCGTGACGTCCGACTCCTCGGCGATCAGGTCGACGAGGCGCTCGAACCCGAGCGAGAAGCCCACCGCGGGCACCTGCTGCCCGAGGAACCGACCGATCATGCCGTCGTAGCGTCCGCCACCGCCGAGGGAGTAGCTGACGGACGGATGCGCGAGTTCGAAGATCGTGCCCGTGTAGTACCCCATGCCGCGCACGAGGAATGGGTCGAAGACGAGCGGGATGTCGGACTGTCCCCGTCCCGCAGCCACGGCCTCGCCGATGCCGACCAGGTGCTCGACCAGGTCGGCCGGAGCTCCGTCGGGCAGCGCCTTGCGGATCTGCCGCTCGCCGAAGGGGTTGTACTCCAGCGTCTGCGGGCGGCGGAGGAAGGCGTCGAACGCGTCGGCGGCTGCGGTCGATGCGCTGCGCTCACGGAGCTCGGTCGCCACTCCCTCCGGACCGATCTTGTCGAGCTTGTCGATCGTGATGAGCACGCCGGGACGCTCCTCGGCGGTGAACCCGAAGCTGTCGAGCATCCACTCCAGCACCCGGCGATCGTTGATGCGCACGGTCGCCCCGTCGAGGCCGAGGGCGTCGACCGCGTCGAGCGAGGCGACCATCAGCTCGGCCTCGGCGCGTGCGGTGTCGTCCCCCATGATGTCGATGTCGCACTGCACGAACTGGCGGTAGCGGCCCTTCTGCGGGCGCTCCGCCCGCCAGACCGGTCCGATCTGGATCGAGCGGAAGACGGTCGGCAGTTGACCGCGGTTGCTCGCGTAGAAACGCGCGAGCGGCACCGTCAGGTCGTAGCGGAGGCCGAGGTCGGAGAGCGCTGCAGGGTCGTCGGCGGCGGCGCGGATCGCGTCGGCATCCAGGCCACGGCGGAGGATGTTGTACGAGAGCTTCTCGTTGTCGCCACCGATGCCGGCATGCAGACGGTCGTACTCCTCGACGACGGGCGTCTCGATCTCGTCGAATCCATGCGCGAGATAGCGCTCGCGGATGACGGAGAGCACGCGCTCACGGCGGGCCTTGTCGGCGGGGAGGATGTCGCGCATGCCGCGCGGCGGGTTCACGGTAGCCACGGTTCCATCTTCCCAGGTCCGCCGACTCGGTCGTGCCGGGGCAGGCGCGCGGGCATCAGGATGCGGCTTCCGTGGCCCGCACGTCGTCTTCCAGCGCACGCAGCCGCTCGCGGAGGGCGCGCTCGGCGTCCCACCCCTGCTCGCGGGCGGTCGCCACCAGCGCGAGGAGCGCGTCCCCCAGCTCTTCCTCCGAGGCGGGGGCGGCGGCAGAGGCGACCCGCTCGACGGGCACTCCTGCGCCGATGGCACGCCCGGCGATCTTCTGCGCGAGCGCGAGCGCCGGCATCCCGCGCGGCACTCCGTCGAGCACGCTGCGTCGGGTGCGCTTCTCCGCGGCCTTCGCGGCGTTCCAGTGCACCAGCACCTGCTCGGGAGTCTCAGCCACCTCCCCGGCGAACACATGCGGATGACGACGCACCATCTTCTCCGTGAGCGTCTGCGCCACGTCGTCGATGTCGAACGGATCGTCCGGGTCCTGCGCGGCGATCGCCGCGTGGAACAGCACCTGCCAGAGCAGATCCCCCAGCTCCTCGCGCAGGTCGTCGCGAGAGCCGACCTCGACGGCATCGATCACCTCGTGCGACTCCTCGATCAGATAGGGCACGAGGTCGCGATGCGTGATCTGCTGCGACCACACGCAGCGCTCCCTGACCGCGCGCATGGTCTCGGCAGCCTCGCGCAGCGGGTCCTCCCCGGGCGAGCGGACCTCGGATTCAACGCTCACGGTTCCTCCTTCTCCCGATGACCGGTTCACGACGGCGACCGATCACGACGCGCGATCACGACGCGCGATCACGACGCGCGATCACGACGATGCGGATGAGAGCCGACGGTACCAGCGCGCACGCAGCGACACGATGATGCCGGAGAGCACCAGCGCGATCAGCGAGCCCACCAGCACACCGAGGATCGCCTGATCCCTGATGCCGCCATCCTCCGCGAAAGCGAGGTTCGCCAACAACAGGGACACCGTGAACCCGATGCCGCCGAGAGCGCCGGCCGAGAGGATGTCGGCGAACGGCAACGCCGGGTCCGATCCCTTCGGGCGGATGCGCATCGCGATCCAGCCGAACAGCGAGATGCCGATGATCTTGCCCACCGGCAGGGCGACCACGATCGCCCAGAATGCCGGGGACAGCTGCGTGATCGAGACGGCGGGGATCACGACGAACGCCGCGACGAAGGCGAACAGCGGCAGGATCGCCCCGTTCACCGTCGGCTCGAGCGCATGTCTCGTGCGCTCGGCGGGGACGGGTGCCATCACGAGTCCGAGCAGCACGCCGGCGATCGTCGCGTGGATGCCGGAGGAGGCGACCAGACCCCAGGTGACGACGCCGACCAGGACCATGGCAACGGCGATTAGTGGGTGGCCCTTCGCATGCAGGAGTCGGCTCAGCGCCCAGAACACGGCCACGCCAACGATCGCGAGTCCGAACAGCAGCCACTGCACATCGACGGCGAACAGCACGGCGATGAAGACGATCCCGATGATGTCGTCGAGGATCGCCAGGGCGAGCAGGAAGACGCGCACCCGGGACGGGAGTCCCTTGCCGAACATCGCCAGCACCCCGAGCGCGAAGGCGATGTCGGTCGCCGTCGGGATGGGCCAGCCCGGTGCCGTGACGCCGTCCCCACCGGCGATCAGCAGGTAGACCGCGATCGGGACGAGCACTCCTCCGGTGGCCGCGATGGCAGGCTGCACCGCCTTGCGCGGGGAATCGAGTTCACCGTGGGTGAGCTCGTGGCGCAGCTCGATGGCCACGACCAGGAAGAAGACGGCGAGGAGACCGTCGGACACCCAGTGCGCGATCGACAGGTCGAGGGCGGTGCCTGGCACGGCGATGTGGACGTCGAGGAAGGCGGCGAGCGCATCATGCGTCGGGAGGTTCGCGAGCAGCAGGCCGAGACCGGCCGCGATAAGGAGGAGGACGGCGGGGAACTGCTGTCCGCGGAGGGGGTTCGCTGAGATGCGCATCCCGTCCATCGTAGGTCGCACACGTGCTGCGGGCCTCCGATGGCGCAGTGACGCAGTGCGTCGTCATGCGTGCAGGCGACCCCTCGCACGCGGGATACTCTCGAGGGGTGACCCCCGCACACTCCTTCTCCGAACCCACGAACACCGAGGCCATCCGCGTGATCGGCCGATTCGAGGCGGGCCAGGGCATCCCCGATGCCATGCGCACCGATGTCCGCATGCTGGGCCAGCTGCTCGGTCAGGTGCTGCGCGAGGCCGGTGGCGACGACCTGTTCGACGACGTCGAACGTCTGCGCCTCGCCACGATCCAGGCCTATGAGGACGAGACCTCGGACGCCTTCGAGCGCGCCGCGGCCATCGCCGAGTCGTTCACGGTCGCCCGTGCCGATGAGGTCGCCCGCGCCTTCACCTGCTACTTCCACCTCGTGAACCTCGCGGAGGAGCATCAGCGCGTGCGTGTGCTGCGCGAGCGCGCCGGCCAGCCGGGTCGCGAGGACACCGCGGACACCGTCGCCACCGCATACGCGCGCCTGCGCACCGAGGTGGGGGACGACGAGGCGCGACGTCGGCTGGAGGGGCTCCGCTTCCACCCGGTCTTCACCGCGCACCCGACCGAAGCCCGCCGTCGCGCGGTGTCGTCGAGCATCCGCCGTCTGTCCGAGCTGCTCACACAGCACGATGCGGCGAGCGAACGCGGTGCGGAGGAGCACCGTGCGCGCCGGCGCATGCTGGAGGAGATCGACACGCTCTGGCGCACGGCCCCGCTGCGGTCGCAGAAGCCGACTCCGACCGACGAGGTGCGCACCGTGATGGGTGTGTTCGACGAGACGCTCTTCACCACGGTGCCGCACGTCTACCGCCGTATCGACGATGCCCTCCGCGGAGACGATTCGGGTGCGAGCGCTCCGGTGGTCCCCGCGTTCGTGCGCATCGGCTCCTGGGTGGGCGGTGACCGCGACGGCAACCCGTTCGTCACGGCCTCCGTCACGCGGGAGGCGTCGCAGATCGCGGCGGACCATGTGCTCCGCGGCCTCGAGCGCGCGCTGGGGCGCATCGGCCGGACCCTCACTCTCGCCGCCGACGACACGCCGCCGAGCGCCGAGGTCACGGCGCTCTGGGAGCGCTTCGCCCAGACGGAGCCCGACCTGGCGGCCGAGCTCGCCACCCGCTCCCCCGATGAGCCGCACCGTCGCGTGCTGCTCGTGCTGGCGCGCCGCGTCGCCGACACCCGCCGCGGAGACGGCGGCCAGCCCTACGCGCGTCCCGAGGAACTGCTCGCCGACCTGCGGGCGGTGCAGGCGTCGCTCGCGGATGCCGGCGCGAAGCGCCACGCGTTCGGCGGGGTGCAGCACCTCATCTGGCAGGTCGAGACCTATGGCTTCCACCTGACCGAGCTCGAGGTGCGTCAGCACTCCCAGGTGCACGCGAAGGCTCTTGCCGAGCTCGATGCGGGCGAAGCCGTCAGCGCACAGACCGAAGAGGTGCTCGACGTCTTCCGCGCGATCGCGGACATCCAGCACGACCGGGGTCTGCGTGCGGCCGGGCGGTACGTCGTCTCCTTCACCCAGGCAGCCTCCGACCTCGCCAACGTGCACCGTCTCGCCCGATACGCGCTCGGCGACGATGCGCCTGTGCTCGACGTCGTGCCGCTGTTCGAGACCTTCGCCGACCTCCAGGCCGCCCCGGGCATCCTCGCCGAGGCCGTGACCTTCCCGGAGTTCCGCGAGCGCATGGCCGCGACCGGCAACCGGCTCGAGGTCATGCTCGGCTACTCGGACTCGTCGAAGGACGTGGGCCCCGTCGCCGCGAACCTGGCGCTGTACGAAGCCCAGGAGAAGATCGCCCGCTGGGCGCAGGACAACGACATCGAGCTGACGCTCTTCCACGGTCGTGGCGGCGCACTCGGACGAGGGGGCGGGCCTGCCAACTCGGCGATCCTGGCGCAGCCGCCGCACTCCGTCGACGGCCGGTTCAAGCTCACCGAGCAGGGCGAGGTCATCTTCGCGCGCTACGGCGAGCCCGCGATCGCGATGCGGCACATCGACCAGGTCGCCGCGGCCACCCTGCTGGCGTCGTCCCCCACCGAGGAGGAGCGCACCAGCCGTGCGGCAGAGCGCTACGCCGAGGTCGCCTCGGCGATGGACGCGGCCTCTCGTGAGCGCTTCTTCTCGCTGGTGAAGGCCGAGGGGTTCGCATCGTGGTTCGCCACCGTGACCCCGATGGAGGAGATCGGTCTGCTCGCGCTCGGCTCGCGCCCGGCACGACGCGGGTTGTCGGTCGAGTCGCTGGAGGACCTCCGCGCCATCCCGTGGGTGTTCGCCTGGACGCAGGCCCGCATCAACCTCGCCGGCTGGTTCGGACTCGGCTCCGCCCTGCAAGCCGTCGGCGACGAGGAACTTCTCGTCGAGGCGTACCGGGAGTGGCCGCTGCTGCGCACCATGATCGACAACGTCGCGATGAGCCTCGCCAAGACCGACGAGCGCATCGCCCGCCAGTACCTCGCCCTCGGCGACCGCGACGACCTGGCCCAGCTCGTGCTGGACGAGCTCGCCCTCACGCGGCGCTGGGTGATCCGTCTCACCGGCGGCACCGGACTCCTCGAGAACAAGCCCGTGCTGCAGCGGGCCGTGCAGCTGCGCAGCCCCTACGTCGACGCCCTCTCGCTCCTGCAGCTCCGGGCGCTGCGTGCCCTGCGTTCGGCGGATCACGGCCCGACCGGCTCCGGAGCCGACGCGGAGCAGCAGCGGCTGCTGCTGCTCTCGGTCAGCGGGGTCGCCGCCGGGCTGCAGAACACCGGGTGACCCGAGCCCTCCCGCCGGGTGCGCTGACGCGGCTGTGGCCGACGCTAGAGTGAAACCTCCGCCTCACCCGGCTCTGCTTTCGCGCGCGACACGATCGCCCGCACCCCATCCCCCACCAGAAAGCCCTTCCGCGTGACCGCTACGTCCCCTGCTGACTTCCATCCGCTCGCCGACTCCGTGCAGCCTGTCTTCGACACGGTGCTCTCCCGCAGCCCGCACGAGCCGGAGTTCCACCAGGCCGTCCACGAGGTGCTGCACTCGATCGCACCCGTCCTGGAGCGTCACCCGGAATACGTCGACGGCGGCATCCTCGAGCGCCTGGTCGAGCCCGAGCGCCAGATCCTCTTCCGTGTGCCGTGGATCGACGACGCCGGGAAGCTGCACGTCAACCGCGGCTACCGCATCCAGTTCTCCTCCGTGCTCGGCCCGTACAAGGGCGGGCTGCGCTTCCACCCCTCGGTGAACCTGTCGATCATCAAGTTCCTGGGCTTCGAGCAGATCTTCAAGAACGCGCTCACCGGTCAGGGCATCGGCGGCGGCAAGGGCGGGTCCGACTTCGACCCGCACGGCCGCTCCGACGCCGAGGTCATGCGCTTCTGCCAGTCGTTCATGAACGAGCTCTACCGGCACCTCGGCGAGCACACCGACGTCCCCGCGGGCGACATCGGCGTCGGCGGCCGCGAGATCGGCTACCTGTTCGGCCAGTACCGCAAGGTCACCAACCGCCACGAGTCGGGCATGTTCACGGGCAAGGGCACCGGATGGGGCGGGGCCGAGGTGCGCACCGAGGCCACCGGCTACGGCGCGGTGTTCTTCGCGCAGGAGATGCTCGCCGTGCACGGCGACTCCCTCGACGGCAAGCGCGTCGGCATCTCGGGCTCCGGCAACGTGGCCATCTACGCGATCCAGAAGGCCACCCAGCTCGGTGCGACCGCGGTCACGGCGTCCGACTCGTCCGGCTACGTCGTCGACGACGCCGGCATCGACCTCGACCTGCTGCGTCAGATCAAGGAGGTCGAGCGCGCCCGCATCGTCGAGTACGCCAACCGTCGCCCGAGCGCCCGCTTCGTGGAAGGCGGCAGCGTGTGGGAGGTGCCCGTCGACATCGCGGTGCCCTCCGCCACGCAGAACGAGGTCTCCCTGGCCGATGCAGAGGCCCTGATCGCCAACGGCGTGCGCGCGGTGTCGGAAGGTGCGAACATGCCCTGCGTGCCCGACGCCGTCGACGCCTTCCAGAAGGCCGGAGTGCTGTTCGCCCCCGGCAAGGCCGCGAACGCCGGTGGCGTCGCGACCTCGGCGCTCGAGATGAGCCAGAACGCCTCCCGTCAGCGCTGGAGCTTCGGCGACAGCGAGAACAAGCTCCGCGAGATCATGGGCGACATCCATGGCGCCGCCTTCGACGCCGCGGAGCGGCACGGCGTCCCCGGCGACTACGTGGCCGGGGCCAACATCGCCGGCTTCGAGCGCGTCGCCGCCGCGATGCTCGCTCAGGGCGTCATCTGACCTTCCGGTCGCGATATGTCAGCTGTTTCCACCTTTTGAGCTGACATATCGCGACCGGAGCGGGTCAACTCTCGTCGACCGGCACCTTGACCACCTTGTTGTACCCGGTCACCGCCTGGTTCTCGTCGAACGCGACGACCTTCTTGCGGAAGCCCTTGGTGATGATCGCGAGGTAGACCACCCCGATCGCGGTCCACACCAGACCGCCGCGCAGCGCGTCCTCGTGCAGGTTCGCCCACAACAGGCCGGTGAGCACCATGCCGATCCCCGGCATCACGATGAAGCTGAAGATGTCGCCCGGGGTCTTGCGGCGGCCCTTGCGGATCGCGAACCACGCGATCACCGAGATGTTGACGAACGTGAAGGCGATCAGCGCGCCGAAGTTGATCCACGCCGCGATCAGCTCGAGCGTGAAGGGGATCGCGAGCAGCGAGATGGCGCCCACCAGCACGATGTTGAACGTCGGGGTGTGGGTGCGGGGGTTGATGTAGCCGAACGCCCGCTGCGGCAGCACGTTGTTGCGCCCCATCACCAGCAGCATGCGAGACACCGAGGCGTGCGAGGCGAGACCGGAGGCCAGGGTCGCGCAGAAACCGGCCGCGGTCAGCACGGCCATGAGCACGGGGCCGCCGACCAGGTTGCCGATGATCGGCAGCGTCGAGTCCTCGACGAACTGCATGTCGCCGCCGGGGGCGAACTCGTTCCAGTCGGGGAAACGCAGCTGCGTGAGGTAGCCCGAAATCAGGAAGATCGCCCCACCCAGCAGCACGGTGAGAAGAATCGCCTTCGGCATGATCTTCGGATCCTTCGCCTCCTCCGCGTACATGGTGACGGCATCGAAGCCGATGAACGAGAAGCACACGATCGTGGCGCCCATCAGCACCGCCCCCATGGTGGCGCCGTCGTGGAAGATCGGCGTCAGCGAGGCGACCGTGCCCGCACCGTCGCCGCGCATCAGCTGTGCGACGACCATCACGACGAACACGGCCATCACGACGATCGAGAACACCAGCAGGATCATGTTCATGTTCGAGGTACCGCGCATCGTCAGGTAGATGATGCTCGTGACGAGGATGCAGTAGAGCACCACCCAGATCCACCCGGGGATCTCAGGGAACAGCGCCTCGAGGTAGCTGCGGATGATGAGGCAGTTCACCATCGGCAGCAGCACGTAGTCGATGAGCGACGTCCAGCCGACCATGAAGCCGAGGTTCGGGTGGATCGACTCGCGCACGTACGTGTATGCGGACCCGGCGCTCGGGATCGCACCGGAGATCTTGCCGTAGCTGATCGCGGTGAAGACCATCACGACCAGGGCGACGAGGTAGGCCGCCGGTACGACGTTGTCGGTGTCTCGGGCGACCATGCCGAAGGTGTCGAACACGACGGTCGGCGTCATGTACCCGAGACCGAGGCCGACGATCGCCCACAGCCCGAGGTTTCTCTTCAGCGTTCCTCCGCCTTGCGCGAGCGGCTTCGTCTTCGTGGCCATGGGTACTCCTCGGGGGACAGCGCATGGGTCGGACTTCGGGTCGTCCGACGCTGAGCAACAGTATGGACCGGAGGGAATCATCTGCGCTACGGCGAATTCGGTTCGAAATGCGCTTTTAACAATCGGACCGACCGCGGGATTCGAAGACCCGTCGCGCGGTCACCATCCTTCGGCGAGCACCCGATCCAGCATCGCGACGACATGGTCGGCGCTGTCGGCTGTGAGGCACAGCGGCGGCTTGATCTTCAGGACGTTGGATCTCTCGGAGGTGGTCAGCACGATCACACCGAGCTCGCGCATCCGCTCGCAGATCGCCGCGGCCTCTGCGGCCGCCGGCTCCATCGTGTCGCGGTCACGCACGAGTTCGACGCCGAGATACAGGCCCTCCCCGTGCACGACGGCCACCAGCGGATGCCGATCGACGAGACCGCGAAGCCCCTCGGCGAGGCGGGCGCCGATCACGGCGGCGTTGCGCTGCAGGTCGTCCTCGACCATGGCGTCGAGCACCGCGAGTCCGACACGACAGCTGAGCGAGCTGCCTCCGGCCGATGAGAAGAACTGCCCCTGCGTCGACAGCGCGTCCGCGATGCGCTTCGACGTGATCACACCGCCGATGGGGTAGCCGTTGCCCATGGGCTTCGCGATCGTGACGATGTCCGGCACGACACCTGCGAGCTCGAACCCCCAGAAGGCGGACCCCATCCGCCCGAACCCGACCTGCACCTCGTCGGCGATGCACAGCCCGCCCGCCGCCCGGATCTGCGCATAGGCACCATCCAGGTAGCCCTCGGGGAGCACCACGCCGCCCGCGTTGCCGAGGATCGACTCGCAGAGGAACGCTGCGACCTCCCGCCCCTCGTCCTGCAGCCGGTCGAGATCGCTCGCGAGGTCGGCGAGGTAGTCGGCGGCGACATCCGCCCCTCGATACGTGCCACGGAAGCGGTTGGGCACATCCGCGACGTGCACCCAGTCGGGACGCGTCTCGAGCGCGGAGGGGTTGTCGTACGCGCTGGTGGTGACCGCATCGCTCGCCGCGGTCCAGCCGTGATATGCCTCGCGCAGTGCGACGACCGTGCGTCGTCCGGTCGCGGCCTGGGCCAGACGGATCGCCAGATCGACCGCCTCGGAGCCGCTGTTGACCAGCAGCACGGTGTCGAGCCCGCTTCCTTCCGGCATCAGGGCGAGCAGCCGTTCGCTGTACTCCGCGAGGTCGCGGAACAGGAAGCGGGAATTCGTGGCCAGGGTGCGCAGCTGGCGGCCTGCCGCCTCCGCGACCTTCGGATGCGCGTGACCGAGGCCGGCGACGTTGTTCACCATGTCGACATAGGTGCGCCCTGTGGTGTCGATCAGATGGTGCCGCCATCCGCGTTCGATCTGCGGAGGACGCTCGTAGTAGCGCTCCTGCGCGGAGGCGAAGATCCGCTCACGTCGCCGCAACTCCGCGGCCGCGTCGTCGCGCTGCACGAACGACGGCAGCCCGAGCAGCGGGGCGGGGTCGGCGGCAAGACGGCTCCACGCCGGGACGCGCTCGGGCGCGACGAGTGGCGCACCGTCCGCCTGACGTTCGGGAGCATCATCGCGGTGGATGCCGACGGTCAGGCGCCGCGGCTCGAATGCGGCAGCGATCCAGCCCACGGTCTCGCCGACGTCCACGGGGCGCTCGCGCCGCTCCTCCGCATCGAGCCCCGAGATCTGCAGCACCCAGTCGTGACCGTCGCCAGCACCGTCGTCGCCTGCACCGTCGCCAGCACCGTCGTCGCCAACACCGTCGTCTCCAACACCGTCGTCTCCAACACCGTCGAGATCGAGGACGAGACGGGCCACCCCGCCCCGTTGCGTCACCCGCCCGCTCGCCGGAGCCGCCACCCTCACACGAGGGCCCGGAGGGAGATGCAGTTCGCACGACGTCGCCCACGTCTCCCCCGACTCGGCCTCGTCGATGCGCGCCCGGGTGAGTCGGAACACCCCGTAGGGCAGCACCGCTACGGCGCCCCCGAGCTCGATCGCCTCGGCGACCAGTTCCCGCTCCGACGTCTCCTCGAGCCAGCGTCCGCCGTCGAGGTCCGCCGACTCGACGCCCGGATCGATCACGGCGACGCGACCGGTGAGATCCGGCAGGAGCGCGGCCAGCGGAGCGGCGCCAGGATCGGTCACCACATCCGCCGCATCGAAGCCGGGGCCCTCATCGACGCCGACCGTGGCGAGCACGTGCTCTGTCATCTCGACGAGCGGCAGCAGTGTCGCGGCGTCGAAGATCGCCTGCTCGCCCGCGACCCTCTCACGCGCGTAGTCGTTGTCCCCGTCGATCTCCAGCTGACGCCACCCGCTCGCGACCAGCAGGGCAGCGCGCAGCACCACGAGCGGCCAGACCGCTCTCGCCTCCGCGTCCCTCAGAGGTGCATGACGGTGGAAGGCAGCGATGGTCTCGAGCACCCGCAACGGCCGCTCCGGCTCGTGATGCAGCATCGATGCCGCGCACACCGCCAGCTCGGCGACGCGCCAGCCGAGCCCGAGGTCGCCGAGATCGAGCACCGTGCGCGGGTGCAGCCGTGCGTCGTCGCCGCGCTCCCCCATCACGTTGTCGTCCGTGAGGTCGCCGTGGATCGCCTGCACGGGGAGCCGCTCGGCGAGAGGCTCGACGGCGGCATGCGCCTTGGCCGCGGCGCGCAGCACCCGTCCCCGGAGCGCGGCATCGGCGATCGACGGCGCGAGCGCATCGATCTGCTCGTACGCGACGCGCATGTCCCACATCTGCCGACGGTCGAGGCCGGGATGATCCAGCGCCGACAGCGCGTTCACGGATGCGCCGGCCAGCGCCCCGAACTCCGCGAGCACGACGGGTGCGAGGTATCCGGCATCCACCATCGGCTCGCCCGGCGCGCACTC
Organism: Microbacterium sp. Beta; assembly: GCF_005502545.1. Taxonomy (NCBI): domain Bacteria; kingdom Bacillati; phylum Actinomycetota; class Actinomycetes; order Micrococcales; family Microbacteriaceae; genus Microbacterium; species Microbacterium sp. Beta. The sequence goes on along the minus strand of NZ_SCOG01000017.1, from coordinate 27,326 downwards.
GCTGCGCCGCGCGGCGAAGCCGTTCCAGCGCTGGGTGAGCGCGCCGTCGAGCCCCGGGAGGACCGCCGGGACCTCGACGCCTGCGTCACGGTAGGCATCGAGTGCGACGTGCTGCGCCTCGCGCTCGTCATCGCCGAACACCGGGTTGTCGATCCTCAGCACGCTCTTCGCCCCATCCTGCGTGGTGAGCAGGAAGTTCCGATCCTGGTTGCTGCCCAGCTCCTCCGCGGTCGCCGCGATCCCCCAGCAGTCGAGGGCGATCCGCGCGGCGTCGGCCGTGCTGACGGCGGGGCGGACCAGGCCCACGTCGCCCGTCATGCGTGGGACTGCCCGCGGTGCGCGTCGAGGCTCACATCCTGCGCATGCCGTGCCAGCGAGCTGCCGTAGCGCTCCGTCAGCTGCACCATCAGGTCGGGGGTATCCCGGTCGACCCCGAAGACGTGCCCGGGGAAGTCGAGGTCGGGCTGCGCCGCCGCGATCTCCTCCTCCCGGTCGGGCGAGAACAGCTGCACCGGATCGCCGACAGCCACCCAGCCGATCGGCACGACGGTGCCCTCAGGCAGCACCGCGCGGCGGAGCACGATCGCATTGACGCGCACCTCGCAGCGCGATCCGATCAGGGAGCCGTTGAACACCCGCGACCCCGAGGCGAGGAACGTCTCCTCCCCCACGGTCGCACCGGCGATGCTCGACAGCGTGCCGATCAGGGTGTGCGCTCCGATGTGCACCGCGTTCGCCGCAGTCGCCCGGATGAGCGCGTTCTCCATGACGATGACGTGCTCACCGAGGGTGATCGCGCCTCCCTCGGCGGTGATCACGGCGCCGTGCAGCACCTGGCAGCCCGGCCCGATCACCACGTCTCCGGAGACGACGGCGGTGGGGGCGATGACGGCGGTGTCATGGATGCGGGGGCGAGCCCCGAGGTGCTCGTACAACATGCGGCCAGACTAGTACTGCCGCCCGGGGCCCCGCGCTACTCGGCCTTGACCGGTTCGGGGAAGATCGCCGTGAACAGCTGTCCGACCCACTCGAGCAGTTGCGCATCGGGCAGGGGTTCGAGCCCCACGCCGACTGCAGCAGGGACCGTGGGCATCGGCACGACCAGAGCCTCTCCCCCGGAGACGAGCTTCGCCTTCGGGTACAGACGCTGCAGCCGCACCTTGATCGAGTCCTCGAGCCGCGCGGGCGCGATGCGCAGGTTCGACCCCATCACCACGACGTCCGTCAGCCCCGCCCGTGCCGCACGACGACGAAGGCGCGAGACGGCCAGCAGCCCTTCGACCTCTTCCGGCGGAGTGCCGTAGCGGTCGACGAGCTCTTCGACGACGAGATCGATGGCATCGTCCTTCGCGGTCGCAGCGGATGCGGCGGAGAGCTTCTGGTACGCCTCGAGGCGCAGCCGCTCACTGTCGATGTAGTACTCGGGGATGCGCGCGTCGAGGGGCAGCTCGAGCCGCAGCTCCTGCCCGGTCTCGACCTCGTCGCCGCGGAAGGTCGCCACGGCCTCGCCGATCATGCGCAAGTAGAGGTCGAAGCCCACGCCGGCGATATGACCGGCCTGCTCGGCACCGAGCATGTTGCCCGCACCACGCAGCTCGAGGTCCTTGAGCGCGACCTGCATCCCCGAGCCGAGTTCGTTGTTGACCGCGATCGTCTGCAGACGGTCGGCGGCAGTCTCGCTCAGCGGCTTCATCTCGTCGTACAGGAAATAGGCGTAGGCGCGCTCTCGCCCACGACCGACGCGGCCGCGCAGCTGGTGCAGCTGGCTGAGTCCGTACTTGTCGGCGCGGTCGATGATGATCGTGTTCGCGTTCGCGATGTCGAGTCCGGTCTCGATGATGGTCGTCGACACGAGCACGTCGAACTTGCGCTCCCAGAAGTCGTCGACGACCTGTTCGAGCTGGTGCTCGGCCATCTGACCGTGTGCGACCGCGATCCTGGCCTCCGGCACCAGTTCGGCGAGCTCGCTCGCGACCCGCTGGATCGACTGCACCCGGTTGTGCACGAAGAACACCTGGCCTTCGCGCAGGATCTCGCGTCGGATCGCCGCCGCCATCTGCTTGTCGCTGCGGGGACCGACGAACGAGAGGATCGGATGCCGGTCCTCCGGTGGCGTCGCCAGGGTCGACATCTCGCGGATGCCGGTGACCGCCATCTCCAGTGTGCGCGGAATCGGGGTCGCGCTCATAGCGAGGATGTCGACGTTCGTCTTCATCTTCTTGAGCGCGTCCTTGTGCTCGACGCCGAAGCGCTGCTCCTCGTCGATGATCATCAGGCCAAGGTCCTTGAAGATCACCTGATCGGTGAGGATGCGGTGGGTGCCGATCACCATGTCGACCGAGCCCTCCAGCAGGCCCTGCAGGGTGAGGCGCGCCTCCTTGTCGGTCTGGAAGCGCGACAGCGGCCGCACCTTCACCGGGAAGCCCGCGAAGCGCTCCGTGAACGTCTCGAGGTGCTGCTTCACGAGCAGCGTCGTCGGCACGAGCATGGCGACCTGCTTGCCGTCCTGGATCGCCTTGAACGCGGCACGGACGGCGACCTCGGTCTTGCCGAAGCCCACATCGCCCGAGAGCAGACGGTCCATCGGGATCGGCCGCTCCATGTCGGCCTTGATCTCGTCGATGGTCTGCAACTGGTCCTGGGTCTCGGCGAACGGGAAGGCTTCTTCGAGTTCGCGCTGCCACGGGGTGTCGGGGCCGAACGCGTGGCCCTTCGCGCTCATCCGGGCGGAGTAGAGCTTCACGAGCTCGACGGCGATGTCGCGGACGGCCTTGCGTGCTTTGCCCTTGGCCTGCGACCAGTCGCTGCCGCCCATCTTCGAGAGCGTGGGGGCCTCGCCACCGACGTACTTCGAGAGCAGGTCGAGCTGATCCGTCGGAACGAACAGCTTGTCGCCGGGGTACCCGCGCTTGGAGGGCGCGTACTCGAGCACGAGGTAGTCGCGGATCGACTTCGTGGCGTTGCGTCCGCCGGTGGACACCTCGCGCTTGGTCATCTCGACGAAGCGGCCGATGCCGTGGGTGGCGTGCACCACGAAGTCGCCCTGCTTGAGCTGCAGCGGGTCGACCACGTTCTTGCGACGCGATGCGAGCTTCTTGACCACCCGCTGGTCACCGCCGATCGTGCGGCCGTAGAACTCGTTGTCGGTGAGGACCGCGAGCTTCGCCTCCGCCACCTGGAAGCCGGCTTCCACGGACCCGATGACCAGCGTCGCGACGCCGCCCTCCGGTGCATCGCCGAGCGTCTCGACCACTCGGGCGGCCAGGCCGCGGTCGGCGAGCACGTCGCGTGCGCGGTCGACCAGACCGCCACCGGCCGCGATCACGACGACGCGCCACCCGTCGGTCAGCTTCGCCTCGACGAAGGAGATCGCGCCGTCGACGTTGCCGTGGAAGGACGGGATGACGGCGGCGCCGAGGTTCGTGGCGTCCGCGTCGCCCTCGCCGAGCCCGGCTCCGAACGGGCTGAGCCGCCACCACACGCCGTCCCGATCCCGCACGACCTCGCGCAGCTCGGCGATCGTCAGGAAATCGCCGGCACCGAGGTCGATGGGAGCCGACGCCCCCGAGGTCGCGGCGCTCCACGCGGCATCGAGGAACTCGCGATTCGTGTCGCCGAGGGTGATGGCACGCGCACTCGAACGCTCCGGGTCGATGATCGCCGTGGCGCTGCCGACGGGCAGGTACTCGGCCAGCGACTTCAGCGGCCCTGCGACGGCGGGGAGCAACGACTCCATGCCCTCGACCGGGATACCCTCGGCCATCTTCTCGAGCATTCCCGAGATCGCGGGGAAGCCTCCGACCAGGGCACGGGCACGATCTCGGACCTCGGCGGTGAGCAGCAGCTCGCGGGTGGGAGGCAGATCGACACCGGTGACGTCGCCGGGCAACGAGCGCTGATCGGCGACCGAGAACGCGCGGATCTGATCGATCTCGTCGCCGAAGAACTCGACGCGATACGGATGCTCCGACGTCGGCGGGAAGACGTCGAGGATGCCGCCGCGCACCGCGAACTCGCCGCGACGGGACACCATGTCGACGCGCGAGTAAGCGCGCTCGACCAGCTGCTCCACCGCGAGGTCGAGTTCGTTCCCCCTGCTGCCGACGGCGAGTTCGAGCGGGGCGATCTCTCCCAGGTTGCCCGCGATCGGCTGGAGCGCGGCGCGCACGGATGCCACGACGACGAGCGGGTGATCGCCCGACCACTCGGCGATCCGGCGCAGGGTCTGCAGCCGCTGGCCGACCGTGTCGGGGCTCGGGCTGAGCCGCTCGTGCGGCAACGTCTCCCAGGCCGGGAAGGTCAGGACATCGGCCTCCGGAAGGTAGGCGTGCATCGCGAGCGCGAGGCTCTCCGCCCTCCTGCCCGTGGGGACGACGGCGAGCAGGGCGGCGGGGTGCCCTGCCGCGGCGCGCTTCTCGAGCAGCCCGGCGAGCGCGGGCGCATCGAGCCCGTCGACCAGGCCGAGATCGGCGTCGGTGCGCGCCCAGCTGAGGGCATCGCGGTACAGAGACGCCTCTTCCAAGGCGCGCAGAATCCCCGGAACAGTCACCGGACAAGACTAGTCGCGCCCACCGACACTCCGGCCGCTCCGCGTTCGCAGGGGCATCGTTCTCCCTAGGCTGTCGGGATGGAATCCGTCGTCCTCACCACCGAACGCCTCGTCCTGCGCGCCCCGACGGAGGCGGACATCGATGCGATCACGGATGCCTGCCAGGACCCGGAGATCCCGCGCTGGACGACCGTTCCGAGTCCGTACGGTCGCGAGGACGCCGCAGAGTTCGTGCGCATGGTCGCCGCGCAGTGGGACACCGGGTCGGAGGTCGTCTGGGGCATGTACGCGGATGGCGAACTCGTCGGCATGATCGGTCTGCACAACATGACCGAGCACTTCACCGGCGCGACTGCCGAGCTCGGCTACTGGGTGACGGAGGCGGCCAGGGGCAAGGGCTATCTCGCAGAGGCGGGGAGGGCAGTGGTCGACTGGGGGTTCGTCGGACTCCGGCTGGTGCGCATCCGCTGGCAGGCCGTCGCGGGCAACGTCCCCTCCGCCCGCGCTGCGCGCGCCCTCGGCTTCCGGTACGAGGGACTGCAACGGCAAGCGCTCACGGGCCCGCGCGGCCGGGACGACGGCTGGATGGCCGGGCTGCTGCCGAGCGACGACCGCACGCCGGTGGACTGGCCCATCCTCTGAGGTTCGTGACCGCGCGGCGAGCGATGACCTCGGCAGCCGAGGGTGACAGTGTCGGCGGCCGATGACAGGATGAACGCATGCCGGAGATGCCGGAAGTCCAGGGGCTGTCCACCTTCCTCGGCGAGCGCGCCGTGGGGCACACGATCACGCGCGCCACCGTCTCGGCGATCGCCGCGCTGAAGACGTACGATCCGCCGATCCATGCGCTTCAGGGGCAGACGATCACGGCGTCCACCCGTCTCGGTAAGTTCGTCGTGCTCTCCTGCGGCGACGAACTGCACCTGGTGTTCCACCTCGCGAAGGCCGGCTGGCTGCGCTGGTACGAGACCCTCCCCACGACGCTCATCAAGCCGGGCAAGTCGCCGATCGCCCTGCGCGTCGCGCTCGACGACGGGAGCGGGTTCGATCTCACGGAGGCGGGCACGAAGAAGTCGCTCGCGGTTTATGTCGTCCGCGATCCGCGGGAGGTGCCGGGCATCGCCAGGCTCGGACCCGATCCGCTCGACGAGGCGTTCACGCGCGAGACGTTCGCCGCCCTGCTCGACGGCCGCCGCATGCAGATCAAGGGGCTGTTGCGCGACCAGGCGGTCATCGCCGGTATCGGCAACGCGTACTCGGACGAGATCCTGCATGCCGCTCGCATGTCGCCGTATGCGATCGCCGACACGCTCGACGGTGCCGAGATCGATCGCCTCTTCGATGCCATGCGCGAGACGCTCACCGAAGCGGTCGCCGAAGCCTCCGGCAAGCCACCGGCCGACCTGAAGGATGCGAAGCGCCGTGGGATGCAGGTGCACGCCCGCCGGGGGGAGGCCTGCCCGGTGTGCGGCGACACGGTCCGCAGCGTGTTCTTCGCCGACCGTTCGCTCGAGTACTGCCCCACCTGCCAGACGGGCGGCAAGGTGCTCGCCGACCGGCGTCTGTCCCGGCTTCTCAAGTGACGGCGAGCGCGTGGCGCACCCGGATGCATGTCTTGGAATGAAATCTGCGCAGATGCGTTGACTACACTCAGATCAACAACGTGCTCCGGGGTCGGTGGGAATCCGAACCGGCGGTGACAGTCCGCGAGCGTCTCGAGAGATCGAGATGCCGATCCGGTGGAATTCCGGGACCGACGGTGATGCGAGGGAGACCTCGCTAGTCCGGAAGGGAGGCAGCACGAGACGCATACGTGCGTCCGTTCCGCCATCCCTGCCCGAATCCGGAGCCTCAGAGGAGGACGACGGATGGCAGTGAACGCGGCAGAGCGCACCGCGATGGACCGCGCTCTCCATCTCGCCGCACGCGGGCCCCGCGGGGCGAACCCGCAGGTCGGCGCGGTCATCCTCTCCCCCGACGGCACCGTGCTCGCCGAGGGCTGGCACCACGGCGCCGGCACTCCGCACGCCGAGGTCGACGCTCTCTCGAAACTCGCTCCCGGCGAAGCCGAAGGCGCGACGGCCGTGGTCACACTCGAACCCTGCAACCACACCGGCCGCACTGGCCCCTGCGCCGTCGCCCTGATCGAGGCGGGCATCTCACGGGTGGTCTACGCTCTCGACGATCCCGGCGCGGTGTCCGGGGGCGGCGCGGAACGTCTGCGCACTGCCGGCGTCGAGGTCGAGTCCGGCGAACAGGCGGATGCCGCGCACGCCCTCATCGCCGGATGGCTGACCGCCCAGCGACTCGGCCGTCCGCACGTCACCGTCAAGTGGGCGCAGAGCCTCGATGGCCGCGTCGCCGCCGACGACGGGTCGAGCCGGTGGATCACCGGATCCGCAGCCCGCACCGACGTGCACCGTCGCCGGGCAGCGGCCGATGCGATCGTCGTCGGCACGGGAACGGTGCTCTCCGACGACCCCGCTCTCACGGCCCGCGACGGTGAAGCTCTGCACCCGCATCAGCCGATCCCCGTGATCATCGGAACGCGGCCCACACCCGCCGCGGCAGCGGTGCATCGCCACCCGCAGACGCCCCTGTTCTTCGACACCCGCGACCTGCATGCCGTCGCGGCCGACCTCCATGCCCGCGGCGTGCAGAGCGTGTTCGTGGAGGGCGGCCCGACGCTCGCCAGCGCCTTCATCGCGGCGGGGCTGGCCGACCGGGTGCTCGCCTACATCGCGCCCGTGCTGCTGGGCGGACGCCGGCTCGCCCTGACGGAGATCGGCGTCGGATCCATCGGCGAGGCGCGCCGCCTCGTCGTCGACGAATGGGTACCTCTCGGCGAGGACCTGCTCGCCGTCGCACACCCCGCGGACACGGCGGACCCTGCGCAAACCACGAACCCCCAGAGCGAAGGAGCCGCCTGATGTTCACCGGAATCATCGAGGAGATGGGCGAGATCACCGCGATCACCCCCGCGGGCGACGGCTGGCGACTCACCGTGCGCGCGCCCCGCGCCGCTGCGGATGCCGTGCACGGCGAGTCGATCGCCGTCTCCGGCGTGTGCCTGACCGTGGTCGGCTCGACCGCGGACACCTTCGACACCGACGTGATGAAGCAGACGCTCGATGTGGCCGCGATCGGGTCGGCGACCATCGGCACCCGCGTGAACATCGAGAAGGCCATGCCGGTGGGCGCCCGACTCGGCGGACACATCGTGCAGGGCCACGTCGACGGGGTCGGCGAGGTGCTCGAGGTGCGGCCCGGCGCGCAGTGGAGCGTGCTCCGAATCAGTCTGCCCGCCGATCTCGCCCCACTCGTCGTCGACAAGGGCTCCATCTCGGTCGACGGCACCTCGCTGACGGTGAGCGCCGTCAGCGCCCCTGCAGACCCCTCTCCGTGGTTCGAGGTCTCGCTGATCCCCGAGACCCTCGCCGCGACGACCCTCGGCGTCCGCGCCGTGGGGGACCGCGTGAACCTGGAGACCGATATCCTCGCCCGCCACGTGGAACGCCTCCTCGCGTTCCGGGCTGCACCGGAAGGAGGCTCGCGATGAGCCTTTCCACGATCGACGAAGCCCTGGAAGCCCTGCGCGCCGGGCGACCCGTCCTCGTCGCCGACGATGAGAACCGCGAGAACGAGGGCGATGTCATCCTCTCGGCAGAGCTCGCGACGCCGGAGTGGGTGGCGTGGACCGTGCGCTGGTCGTCCGGTTTCATCTGCGCCCCGATGCCCGCCGACCTCGCCGACCACCTCAACCTGCCGCCGATGGTCGCCGCCAGCGAAGACGCCCGCTCGACCGCCTACACCGTGAGCGTCGACGCCGCGCAGGGGGTCACCACCGGCATCAGCGCCCATGACCGCGCCCACACGCTGAACGTGCTGTCGAACCCGGAGTCGACGTCGACCAGCATCATCCGCCCGGGCCACGTACTGCCTCTGCGGGCGGTCGACGGCGGCGTGCGCGAGCGCAGCGGCCACACCGAGGCCGCCGTCGAGCTCATGAAGCTGGCGGGGCTCCGCCCGGTCGGAGCGATCGCGGAGGTCGTCGCGGAGGACGGCAGCATGATGCGCCTGCCCGGACTCATCGAGCTCGGTGCGCGAGACGGCGTACCCGTGATCACGATCGAGCAGCTGATCGCCCACCTGAACGAGATCGACCCCGATGGCGCGACGCCCAGTGCGCACCGCGGACGCCGCGTGAGCCTGCGCGCCGACGCCACCGTCCCGACCACGCACGGCACGTTCCGCTTCCTCGCGTACAAGGACCGCATCACCGGCACCGACCACATCGCGGTCGTCTCCGGCGAGCCTGGCGACACCGCGCTGGTACGCGTGCACTCGGAGTGCCTGACCGGCGAGGCGTTCGGGTCGCTGAAGTGCGAGTGCGGCCCACAGCTCGACTCCGCACTCGACGCGATCGAGAAGGAGGGCGGGATCGTCATCTACATGCGCGGCCACGAGGGGCGAGGGATCGGCCTGATCAACAAGCTGCGCGCCTACAGCCTGCAGGAGGAGGGCCTCGACACGGTCGATGCCAACCTCGCTCTTGGCCTGCCCGCAGATGCGCGCGACTACGCCGCGGCGGCCGGCATCCTCTCGGACCTCGGCGTATCGAAGGTGCGTCTGCTGACGAACAACACCGACAAGGTCGCGCAATTGCGCGAACTCGGCCTCGACGTGATCGAGCAGGTGCCGCTGATCGTCGGAGTGGGTCCGAACAACCACCAGTACCTGGAGACCAAGCGTGACCGGATGGGTCACATCATCGGCGAAGCAGACCTCGCAGAGGCACTCGCCCACGGAAAGGACGACGAATGAGCGGCGCAGGAGCACCCGAGACGGGAAACATCGACGGGCGGGGTCTGAACGTCGTCATCATCGCCGGCACCTGGCACGAGACGATCTCGAACGGCCTGATCGCCGGGGCGGAGCGCGTGCTCGACGCCGCCGACGCCACGCACCGGCTCGTGCGCGTGCCCGGCTCCTTCGAGCTCGCGATCGCCGCGCAGGCCGCTTTCGCCGGGGGAGCCGACGCGGTCGTCGCGCTGGGCGTGATCATCCGCGGCGGAACCCCGCACTTCGAGTACGTCTCGGCGGCGACCACCGACGGCCTCACTCGGGTCGCACTGGATGCCGGCAAGCCCGTCGGCTTCGGCGTGCTGACTCTCGACGACGAGCAGCAGGGACTGGACCGCGCGGGGCTGGAGGGTTCCAAGGAGGACAAGGGCGCCGAGGCGGCCGATGCCGCCCTGCGCACCGCTCTCGTCACGAGGGAGCTCCGCGGCTGAGGTCAGCCTGCCCTTGCTAGCGCAGGAGGGCTCCAGGCTCGTACGGTGAGGGCATGGAGACCCTGCGTCATATCGTCGTGTTCATCCACCTGATCGGCTTCGCCGTGCTTTTCGGCGCCTGGGCCGCGCAGGCCTTCGGCGGTAAGCGCCAGATCACGAAGATCATGGACTACGGTCTCGCGATCGCCGGTGTCGCAGGTCTCGCCCTCGCCGCGCCGTGGGGCATCGACTACGACCTCAACTACGTGAAGATCGGCGTCAAGCTGGTCGTGCTGGTCATCATCGGCGCGCTCCTCGCCATCGGTTCGGCGCGACAGAAGCGCGGAGACGCCGTGCCGCCGGCCGTGTTCTGGCTGATCGGCATCCTGGCACTCCTGAACGCGGGACTCGCCGTCATCTGGCGCTGACCGGCGCCACTTCCTCCCCCTCGAACAGCTTTCGCACGCGCGGCAGCACTCGCGCATAGGTCCGCTGCACCTCGGCGTAGGCTGCTCTCGCTTCGGGGTCCACGTCCACTTCCGCCCCCACCGCGACCATCGAGGCCATGGCAGCGTCCCACGAGGGGTGCATGCCGGTGCCGACGGCCGCGCAGATCGCCGCCCCCATCCCGGCGGCGTCGTGCACCAGGGGCACCCGCACCGGGACTCCGTACACCGCGGCGAGGATGCGCAGCATGAGCGTCGATGCGCTCCCGCCGCCTGTGACGAGCAGGCCGCTGCGGGGGCGACCGAGTACCCGTCTGGCACGGGAGTCCGCCGCCTCGGTCTCGATCGCGAGAGCCTCGAGGATCGCCCGGTGGATGTGGAAGCGTCCCTGCGTGCCGTCGAACCCGACGAGGGCGCCGCGTCGCCACGGTTCATCGGCGGGCGCGAGCCAGTCCAGAGCAGCGACCAGGCCGCCGGCACCGACGGGCACGTCCTGGGCGCCCCGGTTCAACTCCTCTTCGGAGATGGTGACGTCGGCGCCCGACAGCAGGTCACGGAACCAGCTCACCGTCCACATCCCACGGCGCACACCTCCGCTCTCGTAGAGGAACGCGCCCGGCTCCGCGGCGAAGTTCGTCCAGACGTCCGGGTGCTCCGGCAGCGGCCGATCACCCGGCGTCATGGTCGCCACGTAGGTCCCGAGCGACAACAGGGCATCGCCCTCATCGCGGAGGCCGGCGCCCAGTGCCTCCACGGCCTTGTCGTTCGAGGTCGCGATCACCGGAATCCCGGCGGGCAGACCGGTAAGCTCGGCGGCGCGCTGGGTCAACCGGCCGAGGGGCTCGCCCGGCGCCACGAGCTCGAACAGCATCGAGGGATGCATACCGGCGCGGGCATATTCATCCGCATCGTCGCTCCACCCCCAGCGATCCGCATCGATCGGCCAGACCCCCTGTACGTTCCCTGCGGCATCGCGCCTCTCCCCCGTGAGCCGGTGCCCGAGGTATCCGGACGACGTGGTGACGTACACCGCGTCTTCGACCTCCCTCTCGTAGGCTCGCGAAAGCCGCTCGTCCATCCAGCTCATGACGGGCTGCGCCAAGGTGCCGTCGGCGCGCAGTACCGCCCGGCAGAAGCGGATGGTGCACAGGCCCACACCGCGGATCTCCGTGGCGTCTCCGGAGAACTCCGCCATCGCCTTGCGGACGGCGGCCACGATCGAGTCCCACAGATCGTCGTCCGGGTACTCCCATCTACCGGGCGCCGGCGAGGAGTACGGGCGCAGGGCTGCTCGCGCGCTGGCGTGCACGACGCCCGTCCCGTCGACGATGAGCACCTTCGTGCTCTGGGAGCCGTTGTCGATCGCGACGACGTAGCCCGGCGCCGTTGCGCTCACGCCGTCAGCTCGCCGTGCTGCAGCGGGTAGATGGTTCCCCGATTCATGATCCCCCTGGGGTCGAGCCCGTCCTTGAGCATCCGCAGCAGCCGGTACGCGCTGCCGTGCTCCTCGTGGGTCCACGGCGTGCGGTACTTGCCGATGCCGTGGTGGTGCACCATCGAGCCGCCCAGACGCAGCGCCTCCTCGACCACGATGGCGTTGAGGGGCTCGTGGTACTCGGTGATCTCCTCGCGCGGCTCGCACCGGATGTCGTAGTCGTACACGAAGTAGAGGTTGGTGCCGGTCTGGTAACTGTGCGACGAGTGCGCGCCGAGCAGCGTCAGGTCGGCCGCGCGTGGGAACTCGGTCCTGGCACGGCGCATCACGGACTCGAACAGCTCCTCCACGCCCGACCAGTCGATCGACACCTCTGTGGTGTAGCCGAGGCGTGCGTTCTGGAGCATCTCGCGCTTCTCGGCGTCGATCTTGTCCTGACCCCAGTTGAGGTTGTCGAACCATTCCTCGATCAGCGCCGGGTCGACCTTCTCGTGCGGGATTCCGGCGAAGATCTCCTCGACGCCCGCGGCCGTGGCATCGGCCACGCCCTTCGGTCCCTCGGCGACGACGACCACGACCGCTCCGCCCCCCGCGAAGTGCGAGAAGTGCTGCGCCGCATCCTCCTCGGAGTACGCGCGCGCGACGGAGGGCCGGTAGCCGGCGACGACGATCTCGCGAAGACCGGCCACACCGGCGGGGAGCGAATCGACCAGATACCCGAGGAAGCGGTTGTTCTCGGGCTGGTACGTGAACACCTTGACGGTGACCTCGGTGATGACCGCGAGCGCTCCCTCGTTGCCGATCACGATGTGGCGGATGTCGGGGCCGGCCGCACGACGCGGGACGTTCTTGACCCGCACGACGTCTCCGTCGGGGAGCACCGCCTCGAGCCCGACGACCATATCCTCGATCCCGCCGTACAGGGTGGAGAATTGGCCGATGGACCTGGTCGCGACGAGTCCTCCCATCTGTGCGAGAGGCTTGGACTGCGGAGAGTGCCCTGTCGTCAGGCCCCGCGCCCGCAACGTGTCCTCGAGCACCTGCAGGGGAACTCCGCACTGCGCGGTGACCATCATGTCGACGGGGTCGATCTCGAGGATCGCGTCCATGCGGGAGCCGTCGAGCACGAGGGAGTCCTCGACGATCGTCTCGAGGCCGCCCTCGGTCGCCGTGCGTCCGGTGCGGGGCACGACGTTGACGAGATTCTCCGCGGCGAACGCGAGGATCGCCGAGACGTCCGCCGTCGAGCGGGCATAGACGATCGCGGCCGGGATCGGGCCGTCGAAGATGCCGTGCACCGAGGTGTACTTCTTGAAGCGGTCGACGCTCGCCTCGCGCAGCGCCTGTGCCTCGGTCTCGACCTGGTCGGCGCCGAGGAGCTCCTGCATGCGGGTGACGATCTCCTCGCGTGAGAGAGCGGATCGTGAAGTGACCATGGGGAGGGTGTCCTGTTCGTTGGGTGTGGAGGCGCGCCGCTGTCAGCGCACCAGGTAGCCGCCGTCGACCGACAGCACGTGTCCGTTGACGAAGTCGGAGGCGGGACTGGCGAGGAAGACGGTCGCCCCCATGAGGTCGGCGACGTCCCCCCACCTCCCCGCCGGGGTGTGGTCGACGATGCGGCGGTTCGCCTCGTCGTCGGCCCTGGTATCGGAGGTGAGGGGAGTCGCGAAATATCCGGGGGCGATCGCATTGACCTGGATGCCGTGACTGCCGAGCTCGTCGGCGTACGCCCTGGTGAGACCGGCGATGCCGTGCTTGGTCGCCGCGTAGGCGGGCGATCCGAGTCCGCCGAGGAACGAGAACAGCGAGGCGATGTTGATGATCTTCCCCGAACCCTGCGGGATCATCCGCTTGGCCGCTTCGTGCGACATCTCGAACGCGGCGGTGAGGTTGACCGCGACCATGGGGTCCCACTGCGCGCGGCCGAAATCGGTCACGTCCGCGATGCGGCTGATCCCGGCGGAGTTCACCAGGATGTCCAGCCCCCCGAACGCCTCGACGCATGCATCGATCACCCGGGCAGGTGCCCCGCCGGCGGTGATGTCGATGCGCAGCTCCCGGTAGCCGACCCCGGCCTCGGTGAGGAGCGCAGCGGTCTCGCCACCGTCATCGAAGAGTGTGGGGACGAACACGTCGGCTCCCGCCTTGGCGAGGGCGAGCGTGAACGCCTGACCGAGGCCGGTGTTCCCGCCCGTTACGATCGCTCGTCTGCCCTGGAGTGAGAAGTGATCGAGGGAGAATTCGGTGATGTGCACGATGATCCTTCAGGAAAGAGAGCCAGCGAACGGATCGGCGATGCCGATGTAGGTCGTCTCGAGGTATTCGTCGATCCCCTCGAACCCGCCCTCACGACCGATGCCGGACTGCTTGACGCCCCCGAACGGGGCAGCCGGGTTCGACACGAGGCCGGTGTTGAGGCCGAACATCCCTGTCTCGAGCCGCTCGGCCAGACGGAGACCGCGATTGAGGTCCTGCGTGTACGCGAAGCACACGAGGCCGTACTCGGAGGCGTTGGCGAGCCGCACCGCCTCGTCCTCGTCGCGGAAGGTCGTGATCGGCGCGACCGGGCCGAAGATCTCCTCCTGGAGGATGCGGGCGTCCCGAGGCACGTCGACGAGCACGGTCGCAGGGTAGAAGTACCCACGACCCTGCGGAACGCTTCCGCCGAGTGCGATGCGCGCGCCGTCCTCGACAGCGCCGGACACGAGCTCGACGACCTTGTCCCGGGTCGACTGGTCGACGAGCGGGCCGAGCGTCGATTCCGGGTCGGTGCCGCGCGCATTCACGGAGCCGGCCATGCGGTCGATGAGGCGGGAGGTGAAGACGTCGGCCACGCTCTCGTGGACGAGGAATCGGTTCGCCGCCACGCATGCCTCCCCGCCGTTGCGCAGTTTCGCGAGGAGGGCTCCTTCGACGGCCGCATCGATGTCGGCGTCCTCGAAGACGAGGAACGGTGCGTTGCCGCCGAGTTCCATCGACACGCGCAGCACCTGGTGGGCGGCGTCGGCGATCAGCCGTCGTCCCACCTCGGTCGATCCGGTGAAGGAGAGCTTGCGCAGGCGGGGATCGGCGATGAGTGGCCCGGTGACCGCACCCGCGCGGCTGGTCGGGATGACGTTCACGACCCCGTCCGGCACCCCGGCCTCGCGCAGGACTTCGGCGAAGAGCAGGGCTGTGAGGGGCGTGAGCGCCGCAGGCTTGAGCACCGAGGTGCACCCGGCGGCGAGCGCCGGAGCGATCTTGCGTGTCGCCATCGCGAGCGGGAAGTTCCAGGGCGTGATGAGAAGGCTGGGTCCCACGGGGCGTTTCGCGACGAGCAGTCGATTGCGGCCGTCCGGTGCGGTGGCGTAGCGCCCCGAGATGCGCGGCGCCTCCTCCGAGAACCAGCGCAGGAACTCGGCTCCGTAGGCGACCTCGGCACGCGACTCGGCGAGCGGCTTGCCCATCTCGAGGGTCATGACGAGTGCGAAGTCCTCCGCGCGTGCCGTGACGATGTCGAATGCCCGGCGGAGGATCTCACCCCGTTCACGCGGAGCGGTCGCTGCCCAGGCCGCCTGTGCTGCGGCGGCCGCATCCAGCGCCGCCATGCCGTCCTCCGGCGTCGCGTCGGCCACCTCGGCGAGCACGTCGCCGGTCGACGGGTCGTGAACCGCGAAGGTATGCCCTGAGGCTGCGTCCCGCCACTGCCCGCCGATCAACAGGCCCTTCGGTATGGAGGCGATGACGTCGAGCTCGCGAGCGGCGCTCATACGGCCACCTCCCGACGCAGGTCGCGTCCGAGGACCTCTTCGTACAGGCGCACGGGTGTCATCTCGCCGGCACGGTCTCCGTAACGGGCGCGCGCCCGACGGAAGATCTGCTCGACGAGCGAGGACACCTCCACCGGCATTCCCACCGATCGAGCGAGGTCGATGGAGAGGCCCAGGTCCTTGCACGCGAGTGCGATCGCGAACCCCTCGTCGTAGTCGCCGTGGTCGAGGATGGACAGCACGTCGCGGGAGACGAAGGTGCTGTTCGCCGGGCTCGCGATGAGCGCGTCGCGAAGCACACCGAGGTCGACGCCCGCCGCGACGCCGACCGAGAGCACCTCGGCGGTCGCAACCAGGTGCGAGAACCACAGCTGGTTGATCATGAGCTTCACTGCGTACCCGGCGCCGTGACCGCCCACATGGAGGATCCGCTCCGGGTCGCCCATCGCCTCGAACACGGGGCGCAGCCGCTCGACGTCTGCGGCCTCGCCTCCCACGAAGATCTGCAGCATTCCGTTCGCCGCCCCCACCGACATCCCGCTCACGGGCGCATCGACCAGGTGCAGACCGCGGCTGGCGGTCGAGGCCCTGACGCCGTCCAGCACATCGGGCACGGAGGTGGACATGTCGATCCAGGTGCCGCCGTCGGGAAGCCCGGCGACGAGACCTTCCGGGCCCGTCGCCACGGCTTCGACGTGTTTCGGCGTCGGCAGCATCGTGATCACGAGGTCGCTGGATGCGGCGACCTCGCGGGGCGTGTCCGCCCACGTCGCACCGCCGGCGATCAGCGCGTCCGCCGACTCGCGTCGGAGATCGGTGACCACCAGGGGGAAGCCGGCAGCCTGCAGGTTGAACGTCATGCCGGAGCCCATGTTGCCGAGGCCGATGAAGCCGACGGTGGGCCGGGTCTCGACGCGTTCGGGGTCGAGGACGGGGGTGGGAGAACTCATCGGTCGTGCGTGTCCTTCGAGATCGGAGTGGAGGGGGTGAAGAAGGGA
Source organism: Microbacterium sp. Beta (assembly GCF_005502545.1). NCBI lineage: Bacteria > Bacillati > Actinomycetota > Actinomycetes > Micrococcales > Microbacteriaceae > Microbacterium > Microbacterium sp. Beta. Next base: position 10,876 of record NZ_SCOG01000017.1, on the reverse strand, counting down.
TTACGTGGCTCGTGCCGCGCAGCGAGCACCTCGTCGAGGAGCGGCAGCCCGCCGGCGCCGTTCACCAGTGCGGTGCGCGTGGCCTCGCGGTTGTTCCGGTAGACGGCCTCGGCGTCGTCGGCTGCGGGGTTCACCCACACCGCGGCGATGAGGGCGTGCGTCTCCGCGGACTCGGAGGGGATGGCCCCCTCGGCCACGGCATCCGCGACGCCGGCCGCCACGCCCGCCTGCGCGGGGCCCCAGATGAGGAGGCCGTGCTCGTCGCCGACCGGGGCCGCCTTGGTGACGAACAGGGTCATCGGCTTGACCGGTAGGGAAGGCCGGAGCACGGCGACGAAGGGCACGTGCCCTGCGCTGGGGCTGGCGAGGGCGGTGGCCCATGCCGTCCCCGCCGGGCCCTCGCGATGACCGAGCACGGTGTTGATGTGCGCCGCGTTCACGCCTTCTCCGACGAAGCTCTCGCCGATCTGGAGGGACGCGGTCATCAGATGAGTCCCTGCTCTTCGAGCCAGTCGATCGCGATGTCCTCGGGATCCTCACCGTCGACATCGGCCTTGGCGTTGAGCTCCTGCATGACCTCGGTGGTCAGCAGCGGGCTCAGCTTCGCCAGCACGTCGGCGATCGCCGGGTACTCGTCCAACGTGCTCTGCTTGAGCGTGAAGCCGCCCTGGTAGCTGGGGAAGAACTCCTTGTCGTCCGCCATGACCACCAGGTCGAGTGCGGGGATACGGCCGTCGGTCTGGAAGACCTCGCCGAAGTTGCAGTCGTCGCCCTTCTGGGTCGCGGTGTAGATGACCCCGGTGTCGAGCATCGTGACGTTCGCGTCCGGAGCGTCGAAGCCGTAGGCGGCCTTGAGTCCGGGCCAGCCGTCGTCCCGCGTCGAGAACTCGCTCTCGATGCAGAAGGTCTGGTCTGCGCCCGGCAGCTTCGCCACGTCGCTGAGCGTTTTCACACCCAGCTTCTCGGCTTCACTCTGGCGGATCGCGAAGGCGTAGGTGTTGTTGAACGGAGCCGGATCCAGCCATGCGATGCCGTTCTCGGCGTCGGCCTTCTTCACGGCGTCGAACTGCGCCTCGGCGCCCTGCACGGGTGCGGTGTTGCCGTTGTAGGTGATCCACGAGGTGCCCGTGTACTCCCAGTACCCGAGGAACTGGTCGTTCTCGAGCGCCTGCCGCACGTTCGCGGATCCGACGAGCTTGGTGTTGGCTTCGACGTCCGCGCCGTGGGCGTTGAGCAGCTCGGCCGTCATGTAGGCGAGGATGTACTGCTCCGAGAAATCCTTCGAGCCGATCTCGCCGGTGAGACCTTCGAGCTCGTCGCCCTGGGCGCCGGAGCCCCCTGCGGAGCTGGAGGAGCAGCCGGCGAGCAGCAGCGTGCCGGCGGCGATCGCGGCGAGCGAGGCGGATGCGATGGTACGGGAGTTCATTGCGGTTCCTTTCGGGATGAGGACGTGAGGAGGACGGTGGGTGTCACAGGCCTTTGGGGCGCACGATGTCTTCCACGACACCGGCTGCCCAGTCGATGAGCACGGCGATCGCGGCGACGAGGACCGCCCCGACGACGAGCACGGGATAGCGCTGGAGCTTCAGACCGTTGATGATCATGTCGCCGAGACCTCCGGCGTTGATGAACGTCGCCACCGTGGCGACTCCGACGGCGAACACGAGAGCGGTGCGAAGACCGGCGAGGATCACGGGTGAGGCGAGAGGGAGCTCGACCCGACGGAGGACCTGCGCGGAGGTCATGCCCATTCCCCTGGCCGATTCACGGATGTTCGGGTCGACCTGCGCGAGTCCGGCGATCGTGTTCTGCAGCACCGGGAGGAAGGAGTAGATCACGAGGGCCAGGAGGGCGGTGGTGAATCCGGTCTGCCACACGATCGCCAGCAGGATCACGACGCCGATCGCCGGTGTGGCCTGGCCGATGTTGGCGATGCCGATCACGATGCCGCGGAAGACCTTCGACCGCGAGCGGCTCACCGCGATTCCCACCGGGATGGCGAGCACGGCGACGAGGATCGAGGCGATGATCGAGAGCACCAGGTGCTCGCCGATCCGAGACGTGATGTAGCCGGCGTTGAGCGTGCGCTGCTCGATCGAGTCGAGCTCCAGGCTGGAGACCCACGCGTAGGTGAGCAGCAGCACGACCGCGACCACGATCAGCGGCATCGTCCGTCGCAGCAGCACGGGCATCCCCCGGCGCCGGACACCCTGCGTCTGCAGCACCGTGGTCGCCGAGGGGACCACCTGCGGGCCGGTCATGATCAGCCCTCCTCGGCGCGGCGCACGGGACCTTCGACCCCGAGCGCGGCGGAGATCGCTGCCTGGTCGACCGAGCCGACGACCTGGCCGGCACGCGTCACGTTGACCCGCACGGCTCCCGTGACGACCAGGGTGTCGAGTGCCTCACGAAGGGAGGCGTGCTCGTCGACGGTCGCCAAGGGTGCCGCGGTGTCGGCCGCCCCGATGCGGGCATCGGCGACCGGGATGAGGGCGAGGCGCTTGAGCGCCGCACCCTCCCCGATGAACGAGCGCACATAGTCGTTGGCCGGTGCCGCGAGGATGCGCGCGGGGGTGTCGAACTGCTCGATCTGGCTCCGATCGCTCAGCACGGCGATGCGGTCCCCCATCCGGATCGCCTCTTCGAAGTCGTGCGTGACGAAGATGATGGTCTTGCCGATGTCGGCCTGGAGACGGAGGAACTCGGCCTGCAGCTTCTCGCGCGTGATCGGATCGGTGGCGCCGAACGGCTCGTCCATGAGCATGACGGGCGGGTCGGCGGCGAGGGCTCTGGCCACTCCGACGCGCTGCTGCTGTCCCCCCGACAGCTGCCGCGGATAGCGCTGTGCGAACGTGCCGGGGTCCAGCTGCACGGTGCGCAGCAGCTCGTCGACACGCTCGGCGATCTGGGACTTCGACCAGCCGAGCAGCTTCGGGACGATCGCGATGTTCTCGGCGATCGTGAAGTGCGGGAACAGACCGATCTGCTGGATCACGTAGCCGATGTGGCGGCGCAGCTCGTTGCCGTCGAGCGAGAGCACGTCGTCGCCGTTGATGCGGATGGATCCCGACGTCGGTTCGATGATGCGGTTGATCATCTTCATGGTCGTGGTCTTGCCACAGCCGCTGGGGCCGACGAACATGATCAGCTCACCGGGTTCGATGCGCATCGAGAAGTCATCGACGGCCGGTGCCGACTGCCCCTGGTACTGCTTCGTGATGTGGTCGAGCACGATGTCGACCCCGCCCTGCTGGGCTGCGAGAGAGGTGAGAACGCCGGTGTTCGTGGTGATGTCAGGCACGGAGACCCCTTGAGGTGGTGAGACGGGCGATGAGCACGAGGATGCCGTCGAGGACGAGGGCGAGGAGGATCACGGCGACGGTGCCCGTGAGCGCGTAGTTCAGAGCGTTCTTCGAGCCGAGCGAGCTCAGCCCCTTGAAGATGTACTCGCCCAGTCCGGGGCCGGCGACGTACGCGGCGATCGCGGCGATGCCGACCGTGAGCTGAGCGGCGACGCGGATGCCGGTCATGATCACCGGCCAGGCGATCGGGAGCTGGACCGTGAACAGGATGCGGGTCGGGCCGAGACCCATTCCGCGAGCAGACTCGAGCACCGGGAGGGGGACCTCCCGGAGCCCGACCACCGTGTTGCGGACGACGGGGAGCAGGGAGTAGAAGACCAGCGCGACGACGGTCGGAAGCCATCCGAGTCCGAGCACCGGGCTCAGCAGCGCCAGGAGCGCGAGGGACGGGATCGTGATCGCGACGGCCGCGGCGGTGAGGACGCTGGTGCGGGCGATGCGATAGTTGCGCACCAGGATGCCGAGCCCCACGCCGATGATCGCCGCGAGGACGACGGAGATGAGGACGACGACGAGATGATCGCGAGTGAGCTCGAGGATGTCGTCGGCGCGACGTGCGAGGAAGGCCATGAGGTCTTCCCAGTTGAATCCGGACAAGGGGGCTCCTGTCTCGTCTTTGAGGCCGGTACCGGGTATGTGATTCACCGTAGCCGGTGTAACCATTTCGCCAAAGAGTGTTGCGTATATGGCAACAAAAGCAGGTAGACTTCCGGTGTGAGCACGACTCCCTCCGCCCCACGGCGCAACTCCTCCGGCCTCGGCCGCGACATCGAGATCCTCGAGCTTCTCGGCGGTGACGACGCACTGAGGGCCGGTGGACTCGGCGTCTCCCAGGTCGCTCAGGCGACAGGTCGCGACAAGGCCGTCGTGTCACGGACGCTCGCCACGTTGGCCGAGACGGGCCTCGTCGAACGGGACGAGGTGACGCTGCGCTATCTGCTCGGTCCGCGGCTGTACGCTCTCGCGGCGCACACCGCCACCTCCACGCTCGTGCACGCCTCGCGCAGCATCCTCCGCCGCCTCGTGCAGTCCACGCGGGAGACCAGCCACCTCTGTGTGCTGCGCGGAGGCAACGTGCTGACGCTGCTGAGCGAGCTCAGCCCGCACGACGTGCGCACGACCGGCTGGGCCGGCACCACGACGGCTGCATGGCGGACACCCTCCGGTCGCGCGCTGCTGAGCGACTGGGACGAGGAGTCGCTCTCCCGCTGGTACGACGATCACGGACAGGATCAGCCGCTCGTCGGGCACTTCGATCAGGCGGACCCCTTCGGATTCCCTGTGCTCGACGCTCCGCCGCCCGGCAACTCCCCCGTGACAGACCTCGGCACCCTGCAGTCCGAGCTCGCGCGCATCCGCGATCAGGGCTACGCGCTCTCGGACGAGGAACTCGAGTTCGGAGTCGTCGCGGCGTCAGCACCTATCGTCGATTTCACCGGTCGTATCGTCGCCGCGGTGAACGTGAGCGCGCCGAAGGCACGCATCGGCCCTCGCCTCGACGCCCTCGGGGCGCTCGTCTCACGCGCCGCGCGCGAACTGTCCCTCCGCCTGGGCGCGAGCTGACGTCCGGAACCGATCCGCCTGTATCCCCGGGGAACGGTCAGTCGTTCGCGAGCCGTCGCTGCAGCTCGACGCTGGCCGTTGCAGCGTCCACGTCGCGGATCCGCTGCCAGTTGCGGCCCCCGCGGGCGAACGCCACCTCCACCCCCGGCGGCACGAGCGCAGCCGGCATCGGCGTCGCCAGCCAACGGCATGACCTGATGTGCATGAGGTCGACCTCGTGGGCGCCCGGAGAGGAGTCGAAGCGCCACGGCCCGTCGAGTGCGCCGAGCCAGAAGAGGCCGTCGACGTCGCGTGTCCACACCGGTGCTCCGTCCGGCGCCGCAGCGAAGCGCTCGACCTGTCGAGCCATGCGTTCGCCATGGCGGAGGTCGACCGCGACGAGGGCGTCCCTCAGGCGTTCCGGGGCGGCGTCGAGTCGTCCGCCCAGCCCGCAGACACCGAGGAGGAGCGCACGCTCCACCGCCGCCCCGGCCGGCACGAGATCGTCACGTGACCGCATCGGCGCACGGTAGACGGGAATCTCGCTCACGACAGTGGCACCAGCGTCGCGTCCACCGCGGCACCATCGACCTCGACCCATATCATCGTGCGGGCGGGTCGGCGGCGACGGTCGGTCGGTGACCCGGGGTTCAGCAGTCGCATGCCCGCGTGCACGACGAGGTCGGCCTCATCAATCGCCTGCAGGACAGCGTCCGGCAGGCGCTTCGCCCTCTTCGGGACGTGCGTGTCAGCGAGCAGCAGCATCCTCGTCCCCATGGTGTCCTCCCCGCGTTCCGCCTCCCCGACTCTACGCACCACCATCGCCCTCCGGGATGACACGCGACATGCGCGTACAGCGAACACTCAGGAAGGCGTAAACTCGCCCGAGTCCCTTGGTATACCGGGGACTCGATCGGAGGAACACACATGAGCACTGCCACTGCGCCGGCGAATCCCCGCTCGCGCGTCATCACCGCGAGCCTGGTCGGCACCACGATCGAGTTCTACGATTTCTACGCGTATGCGACGGCGGCCGTGCTCGTGTTCCCGGTGCTGTTCTTCCCCACCGGCGACGACACGACATCGCTCCTCTCCTCGTTCGCCGTCTTCGGCGCCGCGATGGTCGCCCGCCCGATCGGCGCTGTGGTGTTCGGCCACTTCGGCGACAAGTTCGGACGCAAGGCCACGCTCGTGGCATCTCTGCTGACGATGGGCATCGCGACCTTCGTGATCGGTCTGCTGCCGACCTACCAGGACATCGGCTGGTGGGCGGCACTGCTGCTGCTGATCCTCCGCCTCGCGCAGGGCTTCGCGCTCGGCGGCGAGTGGTCAGGGGCGGCCCTGGTCGCGACCGAGAACGCCCCGAAGGGCAAGCGCGCCTGGTACGGCACCTTCCCGCAGTTGGGAGCCCCGCTCGGGTTCATCATCGCGAACTTCCTCTTCCTCGCGATCAACTGGCTGCTGCCGCACGCCGACAACCCGGCACTGAAGTCCGAGGCGTTCCTCGCCTGGGGCTGGCGCATCCCGTTCCTGTTCTCCGCCGTGATGGTCATCATCGGCCTGTGGGTGCGGCTCAAGCTCGTCGAGTCCGACACCTTCAAGAAGGCCGAGACGAAGGGCGTGATCCGCAAGCTCCCGCTCGCGACCGTGTTCCGCCACCACTGGAAGCAGCTCATCCTCGGCACGTTCATCATGCTGGCGACGTACGTGCTGTTCTACCTGATGACGAACTTCACCCTCGCCTACGGCACCAAGCCCGCGTCGCTGGAGACGGCCTCGGCTGCGGCGAAGGCGGCGGCCGAGGCGACCGGCGCCTCGTTCGATCCCACCAAGTTCGCAGCGCAGTTCTATCCGGGACTCGGCTTCGGCTACACCGACTTCGTGCTGATGCAGATCATCGGCGTGGTGTTCTTCGGCGTCTTCACCCTGCTCTCGGGTCCCATCGCCGATGCGGTGGGCCGGCGCAAGCTGCTGCTGTGGGTCACGGGAACCATCATCGTGTTCGGCCTCACCTTCAACGCGTTCCTGCTCCCGGCGATCGACCCCAAGTTCACGGGTGCGCTCACGCAGGCGTTCCTGGTGTTCGGCTTCATGCTGATGGGCGCCACGTTCGGGCCAATGGGAGCCCTGTTGCCCGAGCTGTTCCCGACGAACGTCCGGTACACGGGGTCGGCCATCGCCTACAACGTCTCCTCCATCCTCGGCGCGGCGGTGGCCCCGCTCATCGCTCTGAAGCTGTGGGAGGTGGCCGGCGGCGCGCCTTGGCTGGTCGGTCTGTACCTGTCGGCGATGGGTGTGCTGACCTTCATCGCGCTGATCCTCTCGCCGGAGACGAAGGACCACGACTACGACGACGACCTCGGCGTGGCCGCAGCCGTCGAGCTCTAGTCCGCCCGAGGGCGGGGATCAGAGGACGATGACGTCGCAGTAGCGTGCGGCCGATTTCGCGAGTCGACGGTCGAGCGTCAGCAGAGGCACGCCGAGCGCCTCCGCCAGTGCGACGTACCCGGCGTCGTAGGCGGAGATCTCGTCGCGCAGCATCCACACCCTCGGGATCAGACGACGCAGAGGATGGCGGGTGATCTCCAACTCGCTGAAGGCATCCAGCGCCTCGCGCGCGATGTGCGCTGGGAGACGATGGTGGATTGCCTGCCGCCGCAGGACGGAAAGCACCTCGATGTCGAGACCGGCATGCGCATGGAAAATATCGCCGCCCAGCCACTCCTCAGTACCGATCACCGCCTCGATCGCAGCCGAGGCGTCGAGCACCGCTCCGGCGCTCACCGATCGTGCTCAGCATCCCGGTCGGCGCGCGCCGCGTCCCGCGCCTCGAGGACCTGGTCTCGGGTGAGGGCGCTGCCGCGCGCGGCAGCCCTTGCTCGGGCCGCCGCGACGATCTCCGCGTTCGTCCTGTACTGCACGAGGCTCGTGAGCTGAGCGGCGACATAGTCGGAGAGGGACATGCGCTCTGCGGCGGCTCGCTCCTTGAGCCGTGCGTGAACGTCGTCCGGAAGGTTTCTCACCTGCAGCATCCGACCCATTTTTCCAGCGTCGCATGTTCAGCACATGCGGTAAAGAGCAATCTGTGGATAACTTCAGCCGGCGAGGAATCCCTCGATCGCGGCGATCGTCGTCGCGTTGTCGACATGCCGCACGGCGCGGATCCCGACCGCTTCGGCTCCGTGGACAGACACCTGGTGGTCGTCGATGAACAGCACGTCTCCCGGCTTCGCCCCCATGCGCTGGAGCGCACGCAGGTAGGCCTCACGTTCCGGCTTGTTGACGCCCTGCTCGTGGCTGTAGCAGATCGGATCGAAGATCTCGGAGAACCCGAAGCGGCGTTCCTCCTCCTCTCGCGCGCCATCGGCCGAGTTGGAGAGGATCGCGGTTCCCGCGCGCGACGAGAGGGTTCGCGCGTACTCGATCAGTTCCCCGTTGGCCGTGCCGCAGTACGCGTCCCAGAAGTCGGCGCGCATGGCGCTGCGTTGCGCGGCATCGAGGTCGAGCGCTGTGCTCACCGCGTCCCAGAAATCCGACTCCGTCCCCGTGGTGACGTCGATCGCGGGAAGATGGGCGGCCGCGATGCGCGCATCGAAGACACCGCGGTCGAGACCGCTCGCCACCTGCCAGCGATCCCACCATTCCTGCTGCCATACGTCGTCGTCGACGACCTCGAGAACTCCACCGATGTCGAACAGGACCCACTTCTTCGAAGTCATCGCCCCAGACTGTCACGTCAACATGTATTGACTTCCCGGCCCGCGTCAACGACTATTGACGCAGGAGGCTCATCATGACACTGCCGACGACAATCGCCCAGGACGACGGGAGCGAGCCGCTGGCCGCCCTGCACCGCCTCGCCGAGGTGCGGAAGGAGGTCGCCCGCGCCGAGGAGGCGAACGTGCGTCGCGCACGCAACCTCGGCTACTCGTGGCAGGCCATCGCCAGCGCTCTCGGTGTGAGCAAACAGGCGGCCCACCGCCGTTTCGGCCGCTCCTGAAGCTCTTACAGCCACTCCATAGGATCCGACCGCGAACGAAGTACGGTCGAAGTACCATCTCCAGATAGAGGTCCCGCATGTCCGGTTCGGCGACAGCACGCCGTCGCGGACGTGGCGCACAGCCCGAAGGCCCCCGCGCGACGTTCCGCCAGCTCCTCCCCTTCCTCTTCGAGCACAAGCGCACCCTCATCGTGGTCGCCGTGCTCAGCGTCATCGGCGCAGCGACGTCGCTCGTGCAGCCGCTCCTCGTGGGTCAGGTCATCGAAGCCGTGCAGTCCGATACGGGGATCGGGATCCTCGTCTGGCTCCTGGTCGGCTTCGTGATCGTGTCGTCGATCATCTCCGGCTTCCAGCACTACCTGCTCCAGCGCACCGGCACCGCCGTGGTGTATTCGAGCCGTCGCAAGCTGATCGCCCGCATCCTGCACCTGCCGACCTCCGAGTTCGACGCCCGCCGCACCGGTGACCTCGTCTCACGCGTCGGCACGGACACGACGCTGCTCTACGCCGTGCTCACTCAGGGCCTCGCCGATGCCGTCGGCAGCGCAGTGCTCTTCGCCGGAGCACTGATCGCGATGCTCGTGATCGACCCGATCCTGCTGCTGCTCATCGTCGTGGTGATCGGCATCTCGGTCGCGGTCGTCGTGCTGCTGAGCGGACGTATCCGCACCGCATCGACCGCCCAGCAGGAGAAGGTGGGTGAGCTCGCCTCCGGCGTGGAGCGTGCCGTCGGCTCGATCCGCACCATCCGCGCCTCCGGGGCGACCGAACGCGAGACCACCGCCGTCACCGCCCTCGCATCAGACGCCTACGGGATCGGCGTGCGCATCGCCAAGATCTCCTCCATGGTCGTGCCCGTCTCCGGCATCGCCCTGCAGCTCTCGCTGCTGGTGGTTCTCGGCGTCGGCGGCTTCCGTGTGGCGGCCGGAGCGATCACGATCGCCTCCTTGATCTCGTTCATCATGTTCCTGTTCCTGCTCGTGATGCCCTTGGCCACCACGTTCGGCGCCATCACCTCGGTGAACCAGGCCCTCGGTGCGCTCGGTCGCATCCAGGAAGTCCTCGATCTGCCGACCGAGTCGCAGGACGACGAGAAGATCGCCGCGTCGCTGCCTCGCGAGACGCCGACCCCCGACGCACCGGCCATCGAGTTCCGCGACGTGCGCTTCCACTACCCCGCGAACGTCGTCGCTGCCCGTGCGGCCGCAGCCGAGGAGGCCCGGACCCTGCTCGCGGATGCACACCTCGAGTCCGCAGAGGAAGCGACGTCCGCCGTGCAGGACCACGAGGTGCTCCGCGGCGTGTCCTTCGCCGTGCCCCACGGCTCCCGCGTCGCCCTCGTCGGCCCCAGCGGCGCCGGCAAGAGCACGATCCTGTCGCTCATCGAGCGCTTCTACGACCCGACGGGCGGCTCGATCCGCCTGCACGGCCACGACGCGCGCACGTATCCGCGCGACGAGCTGCGCGCCCACTTCGGCTACGTCGAGCAGGACGCGCCGACGCTGGCCGGCACTCTCTCCGAGAACCTGCGGCTCGCCTCTCCCGAGGCGACCGACGCCGACTGCGAGCGCGTGCTGCGCGCCGTGAATCTCGGCGACGTGCTCGAGCGCAGCCCCCTCGGGATCGAGGCACCCGTCGGCGAGGACGGCGTGATGCTCTCCGGCGGTGAGCGTCAGCGACTCGCGATCGCCCGCGCGCTGCTGACCGACGCCCCGATCCTGCTGCTCGACGAATCGACGTCGTCGCTCGACGGTGTGAACGAGCAGCGCATGCGCGAGGCCATCGATGCGGTCTCCACCGACCGCACGCTCGTGGTCATCGCCCACCGCCTGTCGACGGTCGTCGACAGCGACCTGATCGTGGTCCTGCAGGACGGCGTCGTGGTAGGCCAGGGCACGCACGCCGAGCTCGTGGAGTCGACACCGCTGTACCGCGATCTCGCCCGGCACCAGCTGCTCGCCTGATCCCCGCC
>NZ_SCOG01000016.1:0-77894 GCF_005502545.1 Microbacterium sp. Beta | reverse complement strand
GGTGAGTGAGTGGAAGCGATATACCAGGAAATCTGTAAGGAACTCTCTCTCGACGCTGATGCGGATCTGATGTTGAGCAGAGCTTCATCCACGCAGATCGTAACTTTTCGTGGGGAAGAGGGGACCGTGTGGGCGCCGATTCGCGCGGACAAAAGGTGGGGGTGCGCCACGTGTATCGGTGCATCCGTCCTGCTTCTCGATCAGTACTACGCGGACTTCGAGCGGCCGGCGGTCACCGACAGGGACGCCGCGTCGCTGATCCTGCGGATGCTGGAGCGGCACGCCATCCCCATTGCAGTCACCGACATCTACGGTCCTCAATGTTGGTCGGTGTGCTTCCCCGTCCCAGACTGCCCCGCGTGCCGTGACTCCGATCGCCAACTACAGGACATTATGGGCGCGTTCCGCCCATTGAACCCTGACAACACCACGCCGGAATTCTCCGATACGGGCGGCGTCCGCGCCGCTTCTGCCACCGCGTTCGTAGCCGCGAACCGGGCGGCGATTGGCTTCGCTGCCATCGTGACCAATCCGTACAACGGCGGTGACGAACCGCATGCGACGCTGATCGAGGGCCTTATTCGCACATCAATCACGCCTAACGAGTGCGAAGTCGCGGGAGGTAAAGGACGCAATCTCGAGCAGGCACTCGCGAGCTTCATCGGCGAAGCGCTGGAGCGGTATTTCGTCGCCGACCCAGTCTCGATCCCCTCCGTCCTTGGCACCGAGAACGACCTGGTCGCCGCAATCTCACCTGAGATCAAATTCGGCTATCCCGCGCTGGACGACACCACCGGGATAACGCCCTACGCCCCCGACCTCCCGCTCGAATGGCTCGCGGCCGAGGAGCTCACGGGAGGCAATCCCGTCCTCCTCCCCGCTAACCTCGCCTTCTGCCCCTACGAGCCACGAGACGCGAGGGCGTCGAGATTCAGTGTCACCACCACAACCGGTGTTGCGTCCGGGGCCAATGTTGAGGATGCGACCCTGCAAGCACTATTGGAGCTGATCGAGCGCGACGCCTTCTGGTACTTCGCTCGCACCGGGCAGGGCTTAGCCGAGCTACCGGAAGAAGCGCTTCACCCGCATGTCCACGCTGCAAAAGCAGTGTCCCACGGTCGATTCACTTTCCAGGAGCTCCGGAACCCCTTCGGCATCCCTGTCGTGCATGCAACGTACGTCACCGACGACGCCTGGGAAGCCCGAACTGCACGAGGCATCGGAGCCGGTGAGAATCTCGAGCAGGCATCACTTCGCGCGTTTGTCGAGTGTCTGCAGATTCTGCACTCGCTGAATCTCGGAGTCGAAGTAGAGGATGTCAATGGTGATATGCGCCACATCTGGTACACCGGAGCAGCGAGACACCTCCTTCCGAACTTCTTCCAGCACTCCGACCAAAGGGCGGGTCCCGGCGAAGCGCATTCGGGCGGAAAACGACGCCACAGCCTCCGCTCCATCCTGGAGCTGTTCGCGCGTAGCTCGACTGAGGTGTATCAGGTGGTGCTCGTCGACTCCCCCTCCTTTGCAGTGGTGCGCGTGATGGCGGCAGGCATGTGCCTCACCGACGCCACCTACTTCTCAAACTCGAAGAGGTTCCAAGTCTTCGCGAGCGCACTCCCGGGCGCTCCCACCTCCCCGCGTATTTCCTACGCGGGACCGACCTTCATGTGAGACGATGACCAGAATTTACGCGTTCTACGTTCTCAGCGCGGCCGGCGTCGCATGCTTCACGGTGGTCGACGTTGTCTACTTCCAGACGATCGGCTACTCGCTCGCGTTCGTCGGGATCATGACCTCGGCGTTCAGCGTCGCCCTCGCGGCAACAGAACTCCCGTTCGCAGTACTGTTTGACCGCTACTCCAACAAGCTTGCTTTGCAGATCGGAAACTTCGTCCGCATCGCCGCATTCTCCCTCTTCTTCCTGAACCTGTCGCCAGAGATGCTCATCACCGCACAGGTTCTCGCTGGGATCGCCGTCGCCGCTCTCAGCGGCACGAGCAATGCGCTCATCATCAATCAGATCCCCACGCCCGACGCCAAGGCGATCGCGCGCATGTTCGGGCGACTCGAATACCTCGGCGGAGCGGCCGCAATCCTCGCGGGACTACTCGGACTCTGGCTCTTTCACATCAAGCCCGAGTTCATCTGGCTCGGGGCGATCGGGCTCTACGCTGTGGCGACGTTGGTCGTGTTCTCCTTCAAGGACGTGGACACGGCCGTCGATCGAATCCCCTGGAAGCGGTACGTGCGTGATTCGCTCGGAGTTGTCCAGGGCCCATACACCCTCGTCTACATCGTTACTAACGCATGCGCCGTCGCGCCGTTCCTGCTCTGGCAGGTGAAGTTTGACATGGTGTCGCTCGGCTTCATCTTCGTCGGCTTCTTCGTGATGAACATGACCGCTCTTGTCGCCCCGTTCTTCCTCCGCTTCATCAAAGTGTCAGCGGGGCGCGTGGCCCTCCTGGCTTCTCTCAACGTGGTTGCGACCATCCTCTTCGCGTTCTTCAACCAGCCGGTGTTGATCGTCGCCTCGTTCCTGATTCACGTAGGCCTGCAGATCTTGCAAACGATCGTCGTCGCGGGGTTGTTTCACGAGCGCATCAGCAACGAGTATCGAGCGACGTCAGAGTCATTGGTCTCCATGGCGGATTCGCTCATCGTCGCGGTCGTCGCCCCAGTCACGATGATCCTCGGCGATGTCTGGGGCGTGGAGTGGGCGATCACGAGCTCGTGCGCCCTGTACGCGCTTTGCGTGCTTCTCCTCCTCGCAGGACCAATGAGAAGATCTCAACGCCAACCTAGGATCCTGGAGGCATCATGAGCGACGTGAGAGCAATGTTGGCGTGTCTCGCAAACGAGGAGGTGGCTCGCGTCTTCGCGAGCATCGTACTGCGCGTCGACCCCGACGATATTCCTCAGGAGAGGAGGGATAAGGCCATCGAGGCCTTGTCTCGAAGCGGGCTCATCACCGCAGACACCGAGAGCCTTGCGCTCAACTCCGCAGGAATCAGGGCAGAGCTGGCAAGTCTTAGCGGGAAGGCGACGTCAGATCCCCTACAGCGGTGGTTTGACGAGAGCGGTCGGATACGACAGTACCCACGGCGAGCAAACGAGCGAGGAGCGTTGCTGACGACGATTGGCGATCAGGCGATCGCCGCGGGAGAACGGCTCACTGAAACGGAGGTGAACGGCCGCCTAGAACGGTATACCTCCGATGTCCCGACACTGCGTCGGTATCTAGTCGTTCACCGAATTCTCGCCCGCGAGAACGATGGTTCAGTGTACTGGCGGGCCTAGCCCGACACCACGGAGTACCCGTCTTACGCCGCGATCCCCCGCAGCAACCGCACCACGGTCTCCTTCACTCGTTCCGCACTCAACGGCTGCCCGATCAACGCGGAGTACGACGCCATCGCGATGAACTGATCCGCGATCGCCCCCGCATCCACATCCGCTCGCACGTCTCCCGCGGCACGTCCGCGCGCCACTCGCTCCGACACCCATTCGCGGATCGGCGCCGCCAACCGCTCGTTCAAGACGAGCCCCAACTCGGGATCAGCCGCCGTCACCTCGATCAGCGCTCGCGCCAGCGACACACCCTCGGGCCGAGCCAGCCCCGCGGACACCGCCGTGAACCATGCGCGCAGGTCCGCGCCGAGGTCGTCCGTCATCGGCACGACGACATCCGAACCAGGGACCGTCCCCTCGAGCAGCGCTTCTCCGAGGATCGCGGCCTTCGACGGCCACCACCGGTAGATCGTCTGCTTCGACACCTCCGCCTCGGCAGCAAGACCCTCGATCGTCACGGCGTCGTATCCGTCTGCGGCGAGCGCGCGCCGCATCGCGTCCAGCACGGACTGGCGGGCTTTCTCACTGCGAGGACGAGGCACCCATCCACCGTACTCAGGCGTACACTGGAACATAAGTAGACGCACCGTTGCGAAACTACAACGGCACCCGAGCAAGGAGAACGAGCATGGCCCTCACCGCACACTCCACCATCGGCGACTGGATGAACGACCCCACTGGCGGCCCCCTCATCCGCGGACTCTTCGAGAAGACGGGCGCCGACCCGGAACTCCTCACCCCCGTGCTCGGACTTCCGCTGCAGCAGCTCGTCGCCATGAGCCAGGGCCAGCTCCCGCAGTCGGTCGTCGACGACCTCGTGCGCGCCGCGAACAACGGCGAGATCCCCGAGGCCGACGACTCCGAGGGCTGGACAGAGAAGGTCACGTCCGGCCGCTTCGCCGGCAAGACCGTCATCGTGACGGGCGCCGCCTCCGGCATCGGCAAGGCCACCGCCTCGCGCATCGCCCGCGAAGGCGGACGCGTGATCGCGAGCGACATCGCCGCCGAGAAGCTCGACACCCTCAAGGCCGAGCTCCCGGATGCCGACATCGTCACGGTCGCGGGCGACCTCACCAGGCAGGACGCTATCGACGCCGTGCTCGCCGCCGCGGGCGACCGCATCGACGGCCTCGCGAACGTCGCCGGCATCAACGACGACTTCTCCCCCGCGGGCGAGACCCCGGATGCCGTCTGGGACCGCGTGATCGCGATCAACCTGACCGCTCCGTTCAAGCTCATGCGCGCGGTCATTCCCGTGATGGAAGCAGTCGGCCGCGGCGCGATCCTCAACGTCTCGAGCGAAGCAGGCCTCCGCGGCAACGCCTCGGGCAACGCCTACACGGCCAGCAAGCACGGCATCATCGGCGTCACGAAGTCCGCAGCCTTCATGTACGGGCCGAAGGGCATCCGCGTGAACTCCGTCGCCCCTGGCGGCGTCGCCACCGGCATCCCGATGCCCCCGAACATGTCCGAGTACGGCTCCGGCCGCCTCGCCCCGTTCCAGCAGGCGATCCCGACCGTCGCGACCGCCGAGCACCTTGCCGCCTCGATCACGTTCCTGCTGTCGGACGACGCCGTGAACATCAACGGCGCCATCCTCGCCTCCGACGGCGGATGGTCCGTGCAGTAAGCCCCAACGCGAAGCCGACGCCCCCGCCGACCCGAACGGCGGGGGCGTTTCGTATGTCCACGCGCGCACTCGCCTCACGATCAGTCTTGACTCGCAACTTCGCCTCAGGATACGACGACGAATATATCACTATCGTCCTCATATGTGTGCTTGTATCAGCTCCAAGTAGTCGACATAGAGGTCAGGAGGATCCCATGTTTCCGAGTTTCCGCACTACACGTATACGGCCCCACGAGCGCAAACGGCTTTTCATATCCGCAGTGACCGCGTCTGCATTAGTCCTCGGAGCTATCGCTCTTCCCGCCACAGCATCGTGGGCGGATGCCGCGCAAGATGGAGACCCGACGACAGCAGGGCACGAGATCGCCGCTGCTCTGGAGCACATGGAAGGTGGCCTGGTCCGCGACTTCGCTCCTTCTGAGATCGAAGATGGGCAAGATGGCAAGACAGCTCAGGACGGTGTCAGTGTCGAGGTTTCGAACGACGCCACAGATGGCGTACAGATTTCGACAGGGAGCTTCGTTCTTGGCATCGACCTGCCGCACGCGGACGCAGCCATCGCCGGCGAGAACCTTCCGAAGGGTGGAGTGGCCTATCCCTCCACGATGGATAGTGCGAATGCCGTCATCCCCGTAGACGGCGGGGCTCAGCTCCTCACCGTCATCGCGAACGACGCAGCACCCGAACGCTTTGACTACGGGCTCACAATGCCGCCCGAGAACCGCCTGGAGGAGACTGCAGACGGCGGCGCCCGGATCGTCGACTCGACCGGAGAGACAGTCGTCATCTTCGAACCAGCCTGGGCTCGCGACTCGAGCGGAAAGAGCCTCCCGACTCAGTACTCCGTTCAAGGGAACGTCCTGACCCAGACCGTCGCACACAAGAGCCTGAGCGGCATCTCGTATCCGATCGTCGCCGATCCGCTTCCTGTCGTCGTCATCGTCATCACAGCGGCGGCAGCGATCGTGGTCGCAGCAGCAGCCCTTGGAGTCGCCACTTGGATTGTCATCAGTTGGTGGAACACCTGTCGCGCCCAGGGAAAGTACCCCGAGCTCTCCACCCGAAACGGCTTCACCGCCAGGTGCGTGCGGTAGCGCGACAGTAATGAGGGATTCCTGATGTCTCCCAAGCGGCTCTTCACGGGCGACCGCATCTTCGTGATGGCGTGCTCCCTCTGCACCTCCATCGGGCTTGTGGTCATCGCCGGGTTGTCGTTCGCAAGCTACGCATTCGCGAACAGCATCACGATTACGGTCCCCTGGATCGCCCGCTTCGAAGGGTACGTAGATGAGAACGGATCGCCTGCTGTCACCATCAGCGGATCGTGGAGCGCGGTCATGGCAACGACAGCAATCGTCGCGTCCTCGCTCTTGCTTGCCGCCCTCAGCAGCGAGCGGTCCTCACATTCACGAGACAGGCGTGTGTGACACTCGCCCAAGACGTCGGGCGCCATCTCGTCACACTCGAGAGGTGGCGTCCGGCAGCTGGTCGCGGCCTGCGGCGTGACATCTCGCCTATCGATCACTGGGCGGAACAACCCTCCAGCGGTCATACACTCGCTCCATGCTGAAGCTCGTGTCGATCGTGATCCGCGTGACGGACCTCCCCGCGCAGTCCACGTTCTGGAAGGCAGTTCTCGACTACGTCGAACGCGACCCCGCGGACGACGACTGGGTCGTGTTGACACCGCGCGATGCCGACGCTCCCTGCATCGCCCTCGACGCCCACCACTCCGAGCGCATACTGCCTCCGCGCATCCACCTCGACATCTACGCCGAGGATCAGGCCGCCGAGGTGCAGCGGCTCCTCGCTCTGGGTGCGCGCGAGGTGCACTGGGACGGACGCCCGGCCGACGCCGATTACGTGATCATGGAAGACCCTGAGGGCAACCGCTTCTGCATCGTCGACCGTCCCGACTGGTCGGGGTGGGACGGCGCAAGCGGAGAGTGAGGATTAGCCGACCTCGGCCAACATCCGATCCACCCACACCGGATGCGGCAGCGTGGCGATCTCGGCACGCGTGAACCACCCGACCTCGACGACCTCGTCCTGATCAGGCACCGGCGGATCGAGCAGTTCGCACGCGAACGCGGTCGACACGTACGACACACGATCCCCGTTCGGATACGTCACGACGAGCGATTCGCCACCGAAAGCGCCGACGATCCCGGTGATGCGGATGCGCGCGCCGATCTCTTCCTGCACCTCACGGGTGATCGCCTCATCCGGATCCTCCCCCGGCTCGACGCCACCACCGATCAGACCCCATTCCTCCGAGCCCGCCGTGCGCGCGAGCAGGAAACGATCGCCCTCGCGGATCACCGCGGTCACGCCCGGCAGCAGCAGGAGGTCATGACCGATCCGCGCGCGGATCGATCGGACGTATTCAGAGAACGGCATGCCGGGAGTCTAGGTTCCGAGACTGCGCGTAGGCCGTCACTCCGGGCCGGGCCGTCGTTCTCGGGCCGTCGCCTGCCGGTGCGACGCGAGAGCCGCGCGCACGGCCGAGTAGATCACCAGCCACACGACAGCGATCCCGATGAAGACGTACGCGAGATTCGCGAGAAGGACGAGAAGAAAAGAGCCAGAGAACATCGCCCCAGAATGCCGCACCCCGCGCACCCGCCCGGTCAGACTCCCCGCATCCGCGCCACGGCCGCCCGAACCAGAGCCGCGTTCCCCGGAGCAGTCGTGCCATCGGGGAGCAGCAGCGTGTCTTCCAGGCCGATGCGCGACGCCAACCCGAACTCGACGGCAAGGTCGAACACCGGCCACGTCGACCCCTCCTCGCCGTGCAACAGGATCGGGAGGTCGGGCTCCTCGAGCTGCACGTGGGCGATCATCCCTTCAGCGTGATCGCGCAGCACCTCGGTCGGCTCGTCGGGGAGCTCGATCAGCACCCGCAGGCTCTGCCCGCGAACGGGCGACCGCTTCCACATCTCGAAGCCGGCCGCGTCCCACAACCCGGCCTCGACCGCGACGCCGCGCCTAAGCAGCAGCGCGGCCACCTCGTCGGCACCGGCCTCGTGCCAGTTGACCGACGCGTGATCGGGTATCTCCGTCCACGCCTCGATGGCGGCGAGGCGGCGCTCGACGTCGGGCTCGGCCCATGCGCCCGTCGTCACGCCGACCGGCACACCGGGGCTCGACTCGCGGACAGCTGTCACCCAGCGAGCGACATCGTCGGCGGCAAGGCTGTCGCGACCGGCGGCATCCTTGGGGTGCACATGCACCTCGTGCGCTCCCGCCACCACAGCACGCGCGGCATCGTCGGCGACGACCGACGCATCCGCACTCAACCACGGGTGCTCGACCGCATCACGAGCGCCGTTCACGCATGCCTGCAACAGCATCCGACGCGGAGGCCGGGCGGGCGGGTCGGAATCCACCGCGGTCATCGGCCGATCAGCTCGCGCGGGTGCAGGTCGTAGGGAGAGCAGTCGGTCGACGGCCCCTCTTCTGTGCGCACCGTGTGCTCGACCTGACGTGCGACCGCGGCGCTGCGACCGACCTTGACCGCCTCGGCCTCGCCCATGAAGCTGCTCCCCAACGTCTGCGATTCCCCCTCGATGCGGTTGAACCAGATGCCGTTGCGATGGAACGTCTCGATGTCGCCTGCAGCCATGGCGGGATCCCTTCTCTCGCATACCTTTCTACGTGAGGCCACCGACACGACAGAGGGGCTTGACAGTCTCCGCAGCGACTCCCGAGCGCGCCCGGCTCAGACCACGAGACCCGCTCGGCGCACGGCATCGCCCATCGCGACGAAAGCCTCTTCCAGGATCGGACGCGGTGTCGCGAAGACCACTCGCACATGGCCCTCGGCGCCACGCCCGAGCAGCCGCCCCTCGGTCAGCACGACCCCGGCCTGCTCGCGGAAGAACTCGGCGGGCGGCCCCAGAATCCCGAGCGCCGAGGTGTCGATCCACCCGATGTATGTCGCCTCGGGCACGTGGTACACGGCTCCGGGCAGGTGCTCCTCCACCAGCGTCGCCAGTTGCCGCCGCGAACCGTCGAGGTGCGCGATCACCTCCGTCAGCCAGGGCTTGCCCGACCGGTATGCCGCCGTCGAGGCCACCACCCCGAGCGTGGCCGCACCGTGCTGCACCGCGAAACCGAACCGCTTGTACAACTGCTGGTCGGCCTCGTTCGAGGTGATCAGCTGCGCGGCCTTCAGTCCAGGGATGTTCCAGGCCTTCGAGGCACTAGTGCCCGTCACCGTATGCGCGGCCGTCACCTCCGACACCGACGCGTACGGCACGAACGGCGCACCCTCGTAGCGCAGCGGGGCGTGGATCTCATCCGCGAACACCCGCCCGCCGTGCCGCTCGACGATCTCTGCGATCGCCTCGAGCTCATCACGTCCGACGATCGTGCCGGTCGGGTTGTGCGGGTTGCAGAGCACGAGCGTCCGCGCCCCCGCGGCGAACGCCTCGTCGATGCGCTGCAGGTCGTGCTGCCAGCGCCCGTCGACCTCGACGCCGGGGACCTCGATCACCGGATGTCCGATCGCCGGCAGGTAGGTCAGGAACGGCATGTACGCGGGGGTGGGCACGATCACGGGCGAACCCGCTGGCGCATACTCCTGCACCGCGACGCCGAGGGCCGCCATCACGTCCGAGACCGGATGCACACGCTCGGGATCGACCGCCCAGTCGTACTCGTCGCGCATCCACTCAGATGTCGCCTCACCGAGCTCCGCGGCCTGCGGAGGGGAGAGGTATCCCAGGTTCTCGTCGTCGATCGCGCGATGCAGCGCCTCCGCGATCTCGGGCGCGACCCCGAAGTCCATCTCCGCCACCCAGGCGCCGATGTGTCCGGGGTGCAGACTCCACTTGCGGCTCTGCGGCCGGTCGAGGAACAGACGGGTGCGGGCATCGAACGGATGCACGGGGGAGGCGGAGGTCATGGTCTGGGTCCCACCGAGTCAGTCGGCGGCGTCGATACAGGAAAGACGCAGGACGCGGATCTCGGACACGGGGAACTCCATTCGCAGCGGGACCAGTCCAATCTACGGATGCCCACGCCCGACCGCATTTCGCGTGTCGATCCGTGACACCGGTGGCTCCGCCTGCCGGGGCGCACGATTGCCGGGACATGCGCCTGCCGGGACATGCGCCTGCCGGGACATGCGCCTGCCGGGACATGCGCCTGCCGGGGCGCACGATTGCCGGAGGATCGGACGGATGCATGATCATACGCAGGAGCTGCTCATGCATCCGTCCGATGTTCATGCATCCGTTCGGGGAGAGCCGGGAGGAGCCGGGCTCAGGCCGCGACGTCGAGCACCCAGGTCACGCCGAAACGGTCGGTGAGCATGCCGAAACCGGCCGACCACGCCGATGCTGCCAGTGACTCGATCACGGTCGCGCCCTCGACGAGCCCGTTCCAGTAGCACTGGATCTCGTCGAGCGAGTCGGCGCGCAGGGACTGAAAGAACGTGCGGTCGGTGAGGGTCGCTCCGTTCTCCCGGTGCGTGCTGCCCGCGGTCGCCGCCGGGTTCGAGTCGTCCTCACCAGGGATGTCGTACGCCATCAGGCGCACGACACCGTCCAACTGGCCGAACACGATCTTGTCGAAGCCCGGAACGCCCTCGGGCATGCCGAACTGTCCATAGGTCGCCGCGGTCACCTCGCCGCCGAACACGGACTGATAGAAGTCGAGCGCCTGCCGGGCCGTGCCGCGGAAGTTCAGGTGGGTCGTGGTGGTGATGGTCATGCTCTTCTCCTCGTCGCGAGCCCCGCCGTTCGGGACCTCTGACGACAACGATCACAGAGGTAGAGGTCAGTTTCCGTCCTCTACTTCGGGCAGACTGAATCGCATGACCGGGAGTTCTTCACGCATGCTCGCGCTGCTGTCGCTGCTGCAGACCCCGCGCGATTGGCCGGGGTCCGTACTGGCGGAACGGCTGGAGGTCAGCCCCCGCACGGTGCGCCGCGACGTCGACCGGCTGCGCGCGCTGGGCTACCGGATCGGTGCGATCAAGGGACCGGACGGCGGCTATCGTCTCGCCGCAGGATCGGAGCTCCCGCCGCTGCTGTTCGACGATGATCAGGCGGTCGCGATCGCCGTCGCCCTCCAGAGCGTTTCGGCGACGGGGATCGACATCGATGAAGGTGCCGCCAGAGCCCTGGCCACCGTGCGCCAGGTGATGCCGTCCCGGCTACGACATCGAGTGGACGGCATCCGCTTCACCGGCACCGAGAACGCGACCAGGGTCGATCCGACGGTACTTGAGGCGGCGAGCGCCGCCGTCCGCGACCGGCAGGTGCTCCGCTTCGGCTACGGTCCCGACCGCGACCGTCCGGCCCGTCGCACCGAACCACACGCGGTGGTGGCCCGCGAAGGCCGGTGGTACCTGCTCGCCTGGGACCTGGAGGCCGACGACTGGCGCACGTTCCGCCTGGACAGGATGACACCGCGGATCCCGACCGGCCCGTCATTCATACCGAGGCCTCTGCCCGCCGCGGATGCGCAGACCTACCTCGCGGCCCGGGCCAAGGGGGCGACGGCCACGGACGCCTGGCCATGCCTCGGTGAGGTCGTGATCGCGCTCCCCGCCCGCGATATCGCGCCCTGGGTCGGCGTCGGAGATCTGGAGGAACTCCCCGACGGGTCATGCCGCGTCACCATCGGGTCGTGGTCGTGGGTGGGGGTGCTCGCCTCGGTCGCCCGGTTCGACGCTCCGTTCACCGTGGTCGGGCCGGAGGCGCTACGGGAGGCGGCAGGGATCCTGGCGGAGCGCTTCACCGCGGCAGGCGACTCGTCCTCCTGAACATCTCTCTTCCGGACGCACTGAAGGACTTCGTCGAAGCCCAGGTGACCGAACGCGGCTACAGCAACAGCAGCGAGTTCGTGCGTGAGCTGATCCGCCACGAGCAGTCCCGCGAGCAGTTGCGGTCGTTCGTCATCGACGGGATGACATCCGGACCAGGCTCCGAAATCGACCAGGCATACTTCGATCGCCTTCGAGACCGCGTCCACGCCGACGCCCCCGACGCGTGACTCCGGGGCACCCCATCACGTCTCGACGGGCCGATGAGGACATCGACGGCGCAGTCACCCACTATCTCGGCGAGGCAGTGCCACATATCGCGATCGCGTTCATCGATGATCTCCAGCACGCGATGGGTCGGCTCGCTGCGCATCCCTCTCTCGGGTCGGCGCGCTTCGAACCGGTGACCGAGATTCCCGAGATCCGCGCCTTCCCTCTTCGGAGCCACCCGTACCTCATCATCTACACCCACGACCCTGATGCTGTGCGAGTGCACCGCGTGCTCCACACGGGGCGAGACATCGCCACCGTCCTCCGCGACCGACTCTGAGTCCGCCGCCCGCGGGAGAGTCGCCCCACCCGCGCCGGTAGACTGAACCTGCCCCGCCGGCCCCTTCCTTTGGAGTGCGCGTGACCACCGCCCCTGCACCTTCCCCCCAGCACGTCCCCGACTCCGTCGAGAACGCGATCGCGACCCCCGAGAAGGAGCAGCCGTACGGCGCCCTCGGACTCAAGGACGACGAGTACGCGCGCATCAAGGAGATCCTCGGCCGCCGACCCACCTCGGGCGAGCTGGCGATGTACTCGGTGATGTGGTCGGAGCACTGCTCCTACAAGTCGAGCAAGAACTACCTGCGCCGCTTCGGCCAGAAGGTCTCCGACGAGATGAAGGAACGCCTCATGGTGGGCATGGGCCAGAACGCGGGCGTCGTCGACGTCGGCGAGGGCTGGGCCGTCACCTTCAAGGCCGAGTCGCACAACCACCCCTCGTTCATCGAGCCGTTCCAGGGCGCGGCCACCGGTGTCGGCGGCATCGTCCGCGACATCATCTCGATGGGCGCCCGCCCGGTCGCCGTCATGGATGCGCTGCGCTTCGGTGCGATCGACCACCCCGACACCGCCCGCGTCGTGCACGGCGTGACCAGCGGCATCAGCTTCTACGGCAACTGCCTGGGCCTTCCGAACATCGGTGGCGAGACCGTCTTCGACAGCGTCTACCAGGCCAACCCGCTCGTCAACGCGCTCGCCGTGGGCGTGCTGCGCCACGAAGACCTCAAGCTCGCCAACGCCACCGGTGTCGGCAACAAGGTGGTCCTGTTCGGTGCCCGCACGGGTGGCGACGGCATCGGCGGCGCGAGCATCCTGGCCTCCGACACGTTCGCCGACGGTGGCCCCACCAAGCGCCCCGCGGTGCAGGTGGGCGACCCCTTCGCCGAGAAGGTGCTCATCGAGTGCTGCCTGGAGCTGTACCGCGGCGAGCTCGTCGAGGCGATCCAGGACCTGGGCGCAGCCGGCATCTCGTGCGCGACCAGCGAGCTCGCGGCCAACGGCAACAGCGGCATGAAGGTCTCTCTCGACAACGTGCTGCTGCGCGACCCCACGCTCACGGCAGAGGAGATCCTCATGTCGGAGTCCCAGGAGCGCATGATGGCGATCGTGGCCCCCGAGAAGCTCGACGCCTTCCTGGCCGTCGTGAACAAGTGGGAGGTCGAGACCTCCGTGCTCGGCGAGGTCACCGGCGACGGACGCCTCATCATCGACTGGCAGGGCGAGCGCATCGTCGACGTCGACCCCTCGACCGTCGCGGTCGACGGCCCTGTCTACGACCGTCCGGTCGCGTACCCGACGTGGATCGACGCGCTCCAGGCAGATGCCGCAGAGAAGCTTCCGCGCGCGAACGACCCCGAGACGCTGCGCGAGCAGTTCCTCGCCCTCGTTGCTTCCCCGAACCTGGCCGACACGAGCTGGATCACGAACCAGTACGACTACTACGTGCTCGGCAACACGGCCCTGAGCTTCCCCGACGACGCCGGCATGATCCGCGTGGACGAGGAGTCCGGCCTCGGCTTCTCCGTCGCGACCGACGCCAACGGCCGCTACTGCCAGCTCGACCCGTACGCGGGCGCGCAGCTCGCCCTCGCCGAGGCGTACCGCAACGTCGCCGTGACCGGTGCCGTGCCGACCGCCATCACCGACTGCCTCAACTTCGGCTCTCCCGAGAACCCCGAGGTCATGTGGCAGTTCGGCCAGACCGTCGACGGCCTCGCAGACGGCTGCTACGAACTGGGCACCCCGGTCACCGGCGGCAACGTCTCGTTCTACAACCAGACCGGCGACGTGCCGATCCACCCGACCCCGCTCGTCGGCGTGCTCGGCATCATCGACGACGTCTCCCGCCGCATCCCGTCCGGCTGGCAGGACGAGGGGCAGAACATCTACCTGCTCGGCACCACCTCGACCGAGCTCTCGGGTTCGGCTTGGGCAGATGTCGTGCACCAGCACCTCGGCGGCCTGCCTCCGAAGGTGGATCTCGCGGGCGAGAAGCGCCTCGCCGGCCTGCTCGCCGCGGCCCGCGATGAGTGGCTCATCTCGTCGGCGCACGACCTCTCCGAGGGTGGCCTCGCGCAGGCCCTGGCCGAGGGTGTGATGCGCTTCGGTGTCGGTGCCCGCGTCTGGCTCAACGAGATCATCGAGCGTGACGGCGTGGATGCCGCGACGGCCCTGTTCTCCGAGTCGACCGGCCGCGTGATCGTGACCGTTCCCCGCGAGGACGACGTGAAGTTCCGCGGACTCTGCGAGGGACGCGACTACCCGGTGATGCGCATCGGCGTGACCGACAGTGAGGGCGCGAAGCTCGAGGTGCAGGACGTCTTCACCGTGACGGCAGCCGAACTGCGCGAGCGCTCGCAGGCCACACTGCCGTCGTACTTCGGCCCGACCGTCACCGAGGCGGTCAGCGCATGAGCAACGACGGTCTCAGCGAGGACTACGGCGACCTCGGCGAGAAGCGCAATCGGCGCATGCGCATCGTCGCGTGGACCGTCATCATCGCGCTGATCCTCGGCGGTGGTGGCGCGACGGTGCTGACGCTGCTTCTCGGCTGAGTCGAGATCTGGGCCGTCGCCGGCAGGCGGGCTTGCGTGACGAACGGCCGTCGCCCGCCGTCCAAGCGTGCAGGGAAACGTGGACACGATTCGATCGCGGTCACATGCCGAGCGATGGCAGGGCCACGACGTTCACTCCGTCCGCACGCCGATACGACGGACCGGTGCCGGTGATGACCGTGAGTACCGGCGAATCGGCTCGGGTTTCGTCGACATTCGCCGCGAACTCCATCAGCGACGCTGCGGCTGCATCCACGGTCTCCGCTGCGGCGCCAAGCTTCACTTCGAATCCGGCCCAGTGCCCGTCCGGCAACTGAAGGATGGCATCCACTTCACGGCCTGCCGAGTCGCGGGCGTGGTAGACCTCTCCTCCGAGAGGTTGCGCCATGACACGAAGATCATGCACCACCTGGGACTCGAAGAGTTGTCCCGTGAAGCCGAGGTCTCGACGCAACGCGGCGGCGTCAGCACCGAGGAGGGCAACCGCGACGGACGGATCGCAGAAGTGCCGCTTCGGCTCCTTGCGGAGGGTTGCGGACGATCGGAGATGAGCTGACCATGCAGGTTGGTCTTCGATGACGAAGATCCGGCTCAGCGCATCCATGTATTCGCGGACCGCATCGCGCGACAACGTCGCCTCATCACGCGCAAGGGTGGAGATCGACACCTCCGTCCCCGTGGATCGAGCCAGCGCCTGCATGAGCCTGCGAACCCTCAACGGATCTCTCGCGCGCCCGGCGGAGTCGACGTCGACGTCGATCACCGTATCGACGTAGTCGCGGTTGCCGGCCAGGGCGTCCTTGACCGGCAAGCCGACTGCTGCCGGCCACCCCCCGACCGCCATGCGGGTCAGAAGACCGTCGAAGTCCAGGGGTGCCGCACCATGTCGTGGCGCCTCTCCGGAAAGAAGGCGACGAAGGGAAACACCAGCGTCGCCGTCGGCGCTTTCCGCGAGTGTCATCGTCCTCATTCGCAGGCGAGCGAACCGGCCGGCCCCTGAATGCCGGCGTGCGTCCGACGCCGGGGCGGTCGAGCCGGTCAGGATGAACTGGCCCCGTCGCGACCTCTCGTCGACTTCTCTCCGCACGGCGTCCCAGAGCCTCGGTTGCAGCTGCCATTCGTCCAGGAGACGAGGAGCTTCGCCTTCGAGAACCAGCGAAGGATCAACCGCCATCTGGGCAGCGACTGCGGGGTCTGTATCGATATGCACCGCGCTGTTCGCCCGGCGCTTCGCCGTTGCGGTCTTTCCGCTCGCTTTCGGACCTTCGATGAGAACAGCACCCGCGCGCGACAGCGCGGCATCGAGCTCGTCGTCGACGATGCGAGGAAGGTAGTGGCTGACCAAAGCGAGCTCCAGTCGTCAAATCGATAGATAGCGAGTCGTCAGATTGAGAGGCTATCAGTCGTCAATTTAGGAGACAATGGGTCGTCAGTTTGAGACTCAGCGCGTGAAGAGGTACCGGGCCAGGTCGATGATGCCGTCAGGGCCATGCGTCTCACGCCCGAGCGACTCCACGATGATCGCGCCCAGGATGGCGCGCCCGATCTGTGCGACCGGGGCATCCTCCGGCAGCTGACCGTCACGGATCCCCCCTCGCAGCCGTTCGGACAGATGCTGCTCCACCCCGAGGCTGCTCCCGAGATGCGCGCCGACCGCCGCGTCTTCGGCGGCAGCGGCGACGAGCGACTGCAGCAGCGCCTGACCCTGCGCGGAGGCGAGGATCGAGAACACCGACTGCAGCCAGGTCTCGACGTCGGCGAACAGATCACCCGTGTCGGGCACGACGAAGTCGACGGGGATGAGCCGCCCGTCCACGAGACAGTCGGCGATCAGGGCCCCGCGCGACGACCACCAGCGATAGATGGTCTGCTTGCCGACCCCGGCTTCCTTGGCGATGCCCTCGATCGTGAGCCGGTCATAGCCCTGCGCATGGAACAACCGAGAGGTCGCATCGAGGATCGCCTCGCGTGCCGCCGTGCTGCGCACGGGGCCGCTCCGATGCTCGTTCGCCATCCGTTCAGGATAGCCACAGATCGCTAGACGAGACGTGCCGTATGATCTTCGAGTCTGAAGGAGACCACTGTGGCATCACTGCTCTACCGTCTGGGTTCGTTCGCTGCGCGCAAGGCGTGGACGGTGATCGTGTCGTGGGTGCTGATCCTCGGCCTCGGCATCGGTGCCTTCCTCACCCTGGGCGGAACGCTGAGCAACAGCTTCGACATCCCCGGCACTGCATCCGGCGCCGTGACCGATGAGCTCGCCGACAAGCTTCCGGACACCGCCGGCGGCACCGGCACGGTCGTCTACAGCACGAAGGACGGGTCGCCGTTCACCGACGAGCAGAAGCAGGCGATCTCCGACCTCGCCATCAGCGCAGAAGACCTCGACGGCGTCGCGCGCGTGATCGATCCGTTCGACGCGCAGAAGCAACAGGAAGAGCAGGCGCAGAAGCTCGCCGACGGCCAGACGCAGGTCGCCGACGGTCGCACGCAGCTGGATGCCGCCCAGACGCAGCTCGACGAAGGCCGTGCGCAGCTCGAAGCCGGACTCACGCAGCTCACGGCCGCGCGCACGCAGGCGGAGCAGGCCGGTGCCGGATCCGCACAGCTCGCCGCCCTCGACGCCCAGATCGCTGCCCTGAACGCGCAGCTGGCTCAGGTCGCGGCCCAGAACGCACAGCTCGACCAGTCCCGCATCACCCTCGACGACAACGCCGACCAGGTGCAGCTGGGCTCGACCCTGCTCGACCTGGCCGACGGCATCGGCGTGGTCTCCGACGACGGTTCGACCGCCATCGTCAACATCTCGTTCGTCGACCCGCGCCTCGAGCTCTCCGAAGAGGTGAAGCAGGGCGCGATCGACCACTTCGAGTCCTCACCCATCGACGGCGTCGAGGTCGACTTCGGCACCGACATCGCGCAGGGCGTGCCGGAGATCTTCGGTGTCGGCGAGGCGGTCGGCCTCGCGTTCGCCGCGATCGTCCTCATCGTGATGCTCGGCTCCCTCATCGCCGCCGCCCTCCCTATCGTCACCGCCATCGTCGGCGTCGGCGTCGGCGTCACGGCCTCCCTCGCCTTCTCAGGCGTGGTGGACATGGCGTCGGTCACTCCCGTGCTGGGTGTCATGCTCGGTCTCGCGGTCGGCATCGACTACTCGCTATTCATCGTCAACCGGCACCGCAAGCAACTGCTCGCCGGAGTTCCGGTGCGCGAATCCATCGGCCTCGCGACCGGCACTTCCGGCACGGCCGTGGTGT
Source organism: Microbacterium sp. Beta (assembly GCF_005502545.1). Lineage (NCBI taxonomy): Bacteria > Bacillati > Actinomycetota > Actinomycetes > Micrococcales > Microbacteriaceae > Microbacterium > Microbacterium sp. Beta. The sequence continues at coordinate 59,780 of NZ_SCOG01000016.1, read as the reverse complement.
TCGCCGGCACGACCGTGATCGTCGCCCTCCTCGCCCTCAACGTGACCGGTGTGCCCTTCCTCGGCCTCATGGGCACGGTCGGCGCGGTGTGCGTCGCCGTGGCGGTGCTCGTCGCCATCACCCTCGCGCCCGCCATCCTCGGCCTCGTCGGCACACGCCTGCTCAGCCGTCGCGCGCGCACCACGATCGGCGAGGAGCACGCCGCGGGCAAGCCGGTGAAGCGCATGTCGACGCTCCGCGCCGTCGTCACCGCGCTCGTGAGCGTCGTCGCCCTGCTGATCATCGCGATCCCCGCCATGTCGATGCGACTCGGACTGCCCGACGGATCGAGCGAACCGAGCGACTCGACCAGCTACCGCGCCTTCCAGACCGTCGACGAGCAGTTCGGCGAGGGCGCGAACGGCCCGCTGCTCGTGACCGCGACCCTCGACGAAGCGGTCAGCGACGACGACCTGCTCTCCACGCAGGTGACGATCGCGCAGGCCATCGCCGACCAGGACGACGTGGCTGCGGTCGCCCCGATCGCCACCTCCGAGGACAACACGCTGCTCGCGTTCCAGGTCGCGCCGAAGGAAGGCCCGAACAGCGCGTCGACCGAGAGGCTCGTGCAGGACCTCCGCTCCATGCCTCCCGTCGCGGAGGGGATCACTCTCGGCGTCGCGGGTCAGGCCGCGATCAACATCGACATCTCCGAAGCGTTGGCCGGAGTGCTGCCGCTGTACCTCGTGGTCGTGGTCGGCCTGTCGCTGCTCATCATGATCGTGGTGTTCCGCTCGCTGCTCGTACCGATCATCGCGACGGGAGGCTTCGTGCTGTCGCTGTTCGCGACCTACGGGCTGATCGTGGCGGTGTTCCAGTTCGGCTGGGGTGCCGAGATCATCGGGTTGCACAGCACAGGACCCATCCTGAGCTTCCTGCCCGTGATCCTCGTCGGCATCCTGTTCGGGCTCGCGATGGACTACCAGCTGTTCCTCGCCTCCGGCATGAGGGAGGCGTTCGTGCACGGCGCCTCCGCTCGCGATGCCGTCGCCCAGGGCTTCCGCGCCGGACGCTCGGTCGTGATCGCCGCAGCCCTCATCATGGTGTCGGTCTTCGGCGGGTTCATCTTCTCGGAGTCGACGATCATCCGCTCGATCGGATTCGGGCTCGCGTTCGGCGTGCTGCTCGACGCGTTCGTGGTGCGGATGCTGCTGATGCCCGCGCTCATGCACCTGCTCGGACGCTCGGCCTGGTGGCTGCCGCGCTGGCTCGACCGCATCCTACCCAACGTCGACATGGAGGGCGCAGCCCTCGAACGCGACCACCCCGGCATGAAGTCCGTGGCCGTGCCGACGACGACCGACTCGGTGCCGACGACCCGTACCTCCGACTGACGACGACCCCGGGATCGGGTGTCGGTGAAGGTGCCTAGAGTAGGCAGATGACCGCCGACGCCCGGGAACGCCTGCTCGCACTGCGCATGCAGGCCGAGGCGCGCGTGCAGGCGACCGCGGCGATGCTCGACGAGCTCACCCACGACCGCGCGGGCTCGAACGACGACGACGAACACGACCCCGAGGGCGTCACCCTGTCGTCGGAGTGGTCCCGGCTGACGGGTCTCGCCGACGCCGCGGCATCCGAGCTGCAGCAGGTCGATGATGCGCTCGCTCGAGTGGAAACCGGCACCTACGGCATCTGCGCGAACTGCGGCCGCCCGATCCCCGCCGGACGCCTGGAGGCACGGCCGTTCGCCGAGTACTGCGTCGCCTGTGCCGAGAAGCTCGGCAGATAACCCCTGGCGGTGGCGACGGGCACGAGTAGCATTCCCCCATGCCCATCACGCTCGAGAACGTCGGCATCGCGGTGCGCGACCTGGAAGCCACCATCTCGTTCTTCACCGACCTCGGCCTCACCGTGCTCGGCCGCGACGAGGTCAGCGGAGAGTGGGCGTCGACCGCGGTCGGCCTCGACGGCAACCACGCGAAGATCGCCGTGCTGCAGGCACCAGACGGGCACGGCCAGATCGAGCTGTTCGAGTACATCCATCCGGACGCGATCGAGACCGAGCCCACCCTGCCCAACGAGATCGGCATGCACCGCATCGCCTTCTCGGTCGACGACATCGATGAGTCGCTGACCATCGCGGCCCGACACGGTTATCACCCGCTGCGCGGAGTCGCGAACTACCAGGACGTGTACAAGCTCACGTATCTGCGCGGCCCGAGCGGCATCCTGCTGATGTTCGCGCAGGACCTCACGAAGAGCTGACCATCCCGCGCCAGATCACCTCGATCGCCGCACGCAGCCGTGCCACGACGGCGGGGTCGCTGATCCTGTCACCGCGCACGACGAGCTGGTAGTAAGCGACACCCGCGACGGCGTCGAAGCACGCCTCGACGTCGAGGTCGGCCCGCAGCTCGCCCCGCGCGATCCCGATGCGGAGCGCATTCTGCAGGGGAACCCGTCGCCGGGACACGTGCGACTCCCAGTACGTCTTCTGCAGGGCGCGATCTGCCATGACGAGGCGGATGCGCTGCCGGAACCGCTCCTCGGAGTAACCGGGCGCCGAGGGTGCGACGCCGTCCGCGCCGAGTCCGAGCCCTGCGAGCAGCACCTCGTGCAGGTCGGCATCCGCGGGATAGTCCGGTGGCACCTCGCGCCCGACGTCGAGCGCGGCGGCGATCAGCAGCGTCAGCGACGGCCAGCGCCGATACAGAGCCGCGCGGCTCACTCCGCTGCACGCGACGACGCGCGACACCGTGACCTCCTCGCCCGCATCGATGATCCCCAGCGTCGCGTCGACGATCAGTCCGTCGATCTCCTCATCGCGCGGACGCCCGGGGCGGCGGCGAACCGCGGCCCCGGCGTCCGCCATCGGCATCGTCACGCGGCCAGCGCCCGCTCGCGCAGTCGGGCGATCGTGGCGTTCGAGAGCCCCGCAGCGCGCAACGGCGTCAGCGGGTCCCCATGCTCCGCGCGGAGCGTGTCGAGAAGGCTGCGCATGGACACATCCATCGAGCCCTCCAGAAGTGACGAGCCGTTCTCCAGAGCGGCGGCGTCGAAGCCCAGAGCTCTCCACATCGCTCCCATGACCGGAGCCGTGCGCGCCATGATCGCGACCATGTTGTCGCCGGTGCGGGCGTAGTCGGTGACGATGTCGTCGTCGGTGGCCCCCAATGCGAGCAACAGCATGGCGGCGAGCACACCGGTGCGGTCGCGACCGGCGGCGCAGTGGAAGGCCGCCGTGCCGGGAGTGTGCGCGATCACGTTGAGCGCGATGACGAGCTGCGGCGCCGCGCCCTCGACCATGCGCCGGTACATCAGGCCCATGGCCTCGTGGCTCAGCTCCGGGGCCTTGTCTCCCATCGATGCCCCCACATCCGCGACGAGCGGCAGGTGGTGGTAGCCGACCGGGTGCGCGCCGAGAGGCCCACGTCCCGTGACCGAGACCTCGAGCGGCGAGCGCAGATCGATGATGGCACTGAGTCCACCCGCGACGAGTTCATCGGCCACCTCCGAGGTCACGTAGGCCAGGTCGTCCGTGCGGATGGCGAGGCCTTCACGCAGCACACCGCCATCGATCATGATGCCGCCGAGGTCGCGCAGGTTTACCGGCGCGCTGAGGACGAGTCCGGTATCGATGATGCTCATGTGATTCTCCTTCGGATGAGGGCGCTGCCCTGGTCGATCACCGTGACGAGCACGATGATGCAGATGATGATGGCGCTGAGGTGGCCGTAGTCGTACATGCGCATCGCGGTGGTCAGCTCGAGGCCGATGCCGCCGGCGCCGACGAGACCGAGGATGGTCGCGCCGCGCACGTTGCCCTCGAACAGCAGCAGCGTGTACGAGGTCAGCAGCGGTGCGGCCTGCGGGAGGATCCCGTACTGGATGACCTGCCGCTTCGAGGCGCCGACCGCCTCCATCGCGACGACGGGCCCTCGGTCGACCTGCTCCATGGCCTCGGCGAAGATCTTGCCGATCGAGCCGATGGAGCCGAGCGTCATGGCCAGGATGCCGGCGAACGGGCCGAGCCCGACAGCCGAGACGAACATGAGCGCGAACACCAGGTCGGGCACGGAGCGGATGATGTTCATGACCCAGCGCGTCGGGTAGTACAGCCACTTCGGCGCGAGGGTGGAGGTGGCTCCGAAGGCGACGATCAGGGAGAGGACGGCGCCGAGGACCGTACCGACGACGGCCATCTGAAACGTCTCCAGCAGCAGTGCCAGGATGGTGCCGATCTTCGAGAAGTCGGGCGGGAACAGGCGCGACAGGAACTCACCCATGTTGATCGCGCCCTCGCCGAGCTTCACGAAGTTGAACTGGGCGCCGTTGAACGACCAGATCAGCACCAGGACCGCGACCGGCAGTCCGATCAGGAAGCGGGCACGCGGCACGCGGAAGGCGCTCTCGAGCCGGGCGCGCTCCGCGGGGTCGAGAGTCGGGCGGGTGGTCCTGTCTGCGCGCGGCTCAGTGGTCGTCGTCATCACCGTGCTCCTCGTCGTCGTACAGGTCTTCCAGCGCGGCGGCATCCAACTGCGAGGTCACGCCGGAGACGAGCATCTCGCCGTGGCGAAGCCCGACGATGCGGTCGCTGTGCGCGAGAGCGAGCGGCAGCACATGTAGGCTCACCAGCACAGGGATGCCGTCCTGCGTGGCGATCTCGCGCAACAGGCCGAGCACGGATCCCGCGAGCTTCGGATCGAGTGACGCGACCGGCTCGTCGGCCAGGATCACTTTCGGCAGCTGCATGAGCGCCCGCGCGATCGCCACACGCTGCTGCTGTCCCCCCGAGAGGGAGCGTGCGGGAGCGGATGCCTTGTGCGCGATCCCGACCCGATCGAGCAGTTCGAGCGCCCGACGGCGGTGCACGTTCGAGAAGCCTCCCGCGATGTTGATCGGCCCGGCGCCGTGCAGGGCGCCGGTGAGCACATTGGTCATGACGCTGAGGCGTGGGATCAGGTTGAACTGCTGGAACACCTGTCCGACCCCGGAGCGGAGGGTTCGCAGCTCGCCGCGGCCGAGGTTCGTGACGTCGTGCCCGGCCACGCGGACCGTGCCGGAGCTGATCGGCGCGAACCCGGTCAGGCTGCGCATCAGCGTGGATTTCCCCGAGCCCGAGGCTCCGAGCAGGGCGACCATCTCGCCGGGGAAGAGGTCGAGGTCGACCCCATCGAGCACCGTGTTCTCCCCGTACGCGACCTGCAGTCCGCGGACCGTGACGAGGGGAAGCGCCTGGCGGAGCTCGGCCGTGGGGGTGCGCAGGGCACCCTCGGCGGGGCCGAAACCCAGAGCATCGGTTGGCGCTCCGGCGTGTCGGTCTGCGACGCGCCCTGACGACGACGAATCATCTCCGTTTCGGCCGGGTGCGGAAACAGCGGCCGCCGGCGCGAGACGCGGAGCGGGAAGAGTCACTTGAGGTCCTCGAGCTTGACCCCGGCCACGGCTGCGATCTCGGCGAAGGATTGGAAGTCGGCGCTCTTCGGGTCGACCGTCTGCGGGGCCGCTGCGAAAGCACCGTAAGCACCGAGACGCTCGGCGTTCGCGGGCGAGAACACCTCGGCGATGCCGTCCTGGATCACCTTGCGGGTCTCGGCGTCCAGCGACTGACGGCCGAGGACCGCGCCCTGGATGTCCATCGCAGGGCTCTCTCCCACCGCGCGCCACTCTCCATCCGCAAAGGGGAACATCGGGGCACCGAGCTCCGTGAGCATGACGGCCGTGCAAGCAGCGTCCACCTGTCCCTGCTGCAGCGCGGCGAAGCTGCCCTCGTGTCCGCCGGCGAAGATGGCCTCGTAGTCGGTCCCCTGCTCGAGACCGGCCTCGTGCAGCATGTACACGGGCATGAAGTACCCGGAGCTGGAGGCCTGATCGGCGAACGCGACCGTCTTGCCCTCGAGGTCCTCGACCTTCTGGATGGGCGAGTCGTCGAGCACGACGCAGGTCGAGACCGGCTTGCCGTCGCCCTGGAAGGCGACCAGCGCATCCACCTCGCCGGTGTTGACGGCGAGGGCCGACGGGAAGCCGCTCATGATGCCGATGTCGACGTGGTCGGCGCGGATGGCCTCGACGACACTGAGGTAGTCGGGCACATCAGTGATCTCGACGTCACGGCCCGTCGCCTTCCCCAGCAGGTCGGCGAACACCTCGATCGGGTTCTCGGCGGTGGGGTCGTCGCCGACGGGGATCGTGGCGATCGTGAGAGGAGCGTCCGGATCGGCCGGAGCAGCCTCGGCGGTCGGGCTCTGGCAAGCGGTGAGAGAGAGGGCGGCCACGCCCAGGAGGCCGACGACGGGCAGGGTGAAGCGGCGCATGATGACCTTTCGGGAGGAGACGTCTCGGCATTCCGAGAACATCGGTATTCCAACCCCTGAAGGTGACGCGCAATTACGAGACTGCCGTACTCCGAATGGAACGCTGCGTGAACGGACGGTATCGACGCTGCGGGCGGAGCGGGCCAGCTGTGTCCCCGGAGGTTCCTGCCTTGCCGCCGCAACAGCACGGGCGGCAAGAGTCCGCCGAGAAGTAGGCTGAACGCATCATGGACGAGTTCATCCAGGGCTTCTGGACCTTCGCGCAGCACTACTGGTGGCTCATCTTCCCGATCATGGGAATGGCCGGTGGTATCGCGAAGACGTGGGAGCGCAGCTCCAAGCGACGACACGAGCGCCGCCTGGAGACCCTTCGCATGAAGGCGCAGCTGAAGACCGCCGAGATCGAGGCGCGCGCGCTCACCCAGCAGGCCAAGCGCCGCGGACCCTCTGTCGTCGACACCACAGCGTCCGTGGCACCGAGCGATCTGGTCGCGCGCCTGTTCGCCGAGCATGACGAGATCACGGCACGCTGGCTCGACTACGAGCTCGACGTCGCCAAGCTGATCGCCTTCCCCGCCATGAGCGATGGGCGCCAGCCGCTGACCGCCGCGTTCCTGCGCGCCAAGAAGACGGCCGATGCCCTGCGCCCCGCCTCCGCCGACGCCAGGGTGTCGGAACAGCAGGTCACCGAGTACCTCCAGGCCGTCGGCGACTACGCGGTCGCTTTCGAGATCGCCGAAAAGGATGCCAGGCGCCTGCGCGATTCGACCTTCACCGAGCCGGAGCGCAAGCGTCTCGAACGCGCACAGCAGCTGCTGAAGGTCGCGGTCGACGAATCCGCCACGCAGGCCGAGCGCAACGTCGCCTACAAGCGCGTGCGCGAGGAGCTCGACGGCCTCATCCTGCTCTCCGACGACGCGGTCACCGTGCTGGAGAAGCAGGTGGCGAAGGAGCTTCCCGCGCAGGCGAGCGCTGCCACCGCGACCCCGCCCGCCGCACCCGCAGCCGAGCAGGAGGCGGAGCGCGTGCCGGAGCCTATGCCTGTCGCCGACCCGCTGCACCGCACAGCCCCGCGGACACTCCCGCGCGACGACGCATGACTCCGGAGAACGTCACCGGCCCGATCGCGCACCACGCCGAGGCGCCCGTCTGGTGGTCGGGCTGGGGCGGATTGCGCTGGGTCGACGGGGACGCCGGCGATCTTCTGTCGCTGCGACCGGATGGCGTGTCCCGCCAGCACATCGACGACGAGTACCTGGCCTTCGCCCGCCCGCGCTCCGGTGGAGGTCTGGTGGCGGTCGGCGCCCGCACGCTCTACCTCGCGGATGACGTCGACGGACAGATCCGGGCTGTCGCCCCGCTGGGCGACGACCCCGGTGTGCGCATGAACGACGGATGCTGCGACCCTCGGGGACGCCTGCTCGCGGGGTCGATGGCCTACGACGCGGCGCCCGATGCCGGAGCCGTGCTGCGCGTCGACGCCGACCTGACGACGAGCACCGTTCTTCCGCGGGCGACGATCTCGAACGGCATCGGCTTCTCGCCGGACGGCCGACGCGCCTACTACGTCGACACCGCGACGCACCGCATCGACGTGCTCGACGTCAGCGAGGGCGAGCTGCGGGGCCGTCGCGCCTTCGTCGCGATCCCCGAGGAGCAGGGTTCCCCCGACGGATTGTGCATCGCCGCTGACGGCAGTATCTGGGTGGCCCTGTGGGGCGGCAGCGCAGTGCACGGCTACGACGCCGCAGGGCAGCGCATCGCGACGATCGAGCTCCCGGTGCCCCAGGTCAGCGCCTGCACCTTCGGCGACGACGACCTCGGCACGCTGTACATCACGACCTCGGCGCAGGGCCTCGAACCCGGCCACGGCACCGAGGCGGGCTCGCTCTTCGCCGTGCGACCCGGTGTGCGGGGCCTTCCTGTCATCCCCTTCGCGGGCTGACGCACCCGACGACCTCTACCCGGAGCACGGTGCACTCAGCGAAAGGAACCGTGCCCCGGGCACAGGCCGCCGGGGAGAGCGGGTTCAGCCCAGGTGCACCCGCTCGGTGCGCTGACGCTGACGTCCGAGACCCTCGATCTCGATCGTCATCTCATCGCCGTCCTGCAGATAGGGGAACCGGCCGGAGAGCGCGACACCCTGCGGGGTACCGGTGTTGATCACGTCGCCGGGCTCGAGCACCAGATACTGACTCAGCTCGTGCACGATCTGCAGCACGGAGGAGATCATGTCCCCGGTCGACGATTCCTGCCGCGGCTCGCCGTTCACGAACGACCGCAGTCGCAGCGCCTGGGGGTCGACCTCGTCGGCGGGGACGAGTGCGGGCCCGAGCGGGTTGAACGTCTCGGAGCACTTGCCCTTCGACCACTGCCCGCCCGAGACGTCGAGTTGATACGCGCGCTCCGAGACGTCGTTCGAGATCGTGTAACCGGCGATGACCTCACGCGCGGCATCAGGAGACGACAGGTAGCGGGCGGGCTTGCCGATCACGATCGCCAGCTCCACCTCCCAGTCGACCTTCTCGGCTCCGGGCGGCAGCAGCACGACATCGTCTGGTCCGACCACCGTGTTGGGGTGCTTGAAGAAGACGACCGGATGCTCGGGCGGCTCCGACCCGGATTCGGCAGCGTGCGCCGCGTAGTTCTGTCCGATGCAGATCACCGCTGTCGGACGAGCGACCGGGGCGCCGATACGCAGCCCGTCGACGTCGGCGGCGACCAGTTCACCCCGGCCGAGCGCGGAGCGCACGCGGCCGATGCCGTCGGCGGCGAGGAAGTCGCCGTCGATCTCGGCGGTGAGGGGGGACAGGTCGTACACGACGCCTGCCTCTCTCACGTAGGGACGTTCGCGGCCGACGGGGCCGAGTCGCAGGAGCTCCATGGGGGCCTTCCAGGTCAGCGCGCGGCGGCGAAGGACGGGTTGACGATCGGCACGGACTCGCCAGCCAGGTAACGGATGACGTTCTCGGCCGCGTGCACCGGAAGGTCGGCCAGCGCCTCGGGCGAGTACCAGGCGGCGTGCGGTGTGAGCAGCACCTGATCGAGGTCACGCAGCGGCGAGTCGGCGGCGAGCGGCTCTCCCGCGAACACGTCGAGGGCCGCGGCACCGATGTGTCCCGCCCGCAGCGAGGCGGCGAGCGCCTCCTCGTCGATGAGCGGACCGCGACAGGTGTTCACCACGACCGCTCCCGGCTTCATAGTCGCGAGGGCGGCTGCGTCGATCAGGTGCCGGGTGTCGTCGGTGAGCGGCACGTGCAGGGTCAGGATGTCGGCACGCGCGACGGCCTCCGCGATCTCCACGGGCTCGCAACCGGCTTCGCGCACGGCGTCGGCGGGGGCGAAGGGGTCGGCGACGAGGACGCGGAAGCCCAGCGCGCGACAACCGCGAGCGACCATCGAGCCGATGCGTCCGAAGCCGAGCACCGACACCGTGGTGGCCGAGGGGCGCACGGCGAGCGGTCGTGCGTCGACGGCCTTCCAGGTCCCGGCACGGACCGCCCGGTCGTATGCCGAAAGGCCGCGGGCCTGGGACATGATCATCGCGATGGTGTGCGCTGCCACCTCTTCGATGCAGTAGCTCGGGGTGTTCGCGACGGCGATGCCACGAACGGTCGCAGCCTCGACATCGACCATGTCGTACCCGATGCCGACACGGCTGATGATGCGGAGGTTCGGCATCCGGTCCATCACATCACCCGTGATCTGCGCCCACTGCACGACCAGCCCTTCGGCGTCGGCACCGAGGGCGGCGATGTCGTCCGGGCTTCCTGATGCGGCGCGATCGGCGCGCAGTCCTGCCTGTCGGAGCGTGTCTTCGATGACGGTTCCCGGCAGGTCGCAGTCGCTGACGAGGATGAATGGCTCGGTCATGGATGCGATGCTATAGCATCTAGCAGATCTGCGCATCGCGATACCGATGTTCGGCCCTTTCACTGTTCCGAAATCCTGGGCCGCCCGCTCGGGCGCCAGCGAGTTCACGCGTGAGGGGTGCCGAAACCCTCTGAATCTCCGTCTGCGCGGGGGGATCGCGCGCCGTGTTCGCCAGACTGGGGAGATCGAAGGGGAGTAGTTCCGGGCTCGCGAGAGCCTGAGGCCGCATCGACATACTGACGTTCACGATGATCGTCCGGTGCCCCTGTCTCCCGGATGAACGAGACCTTCGGCGCACGCGCGGCCGGAGCTCTGTCTTGTCCTCCCTCGGTCGCGCCCGACCGAAAGGACCGTTCCCCATGCCACGCGCATTGATCGGCCGTCTCGCCCCGTGCCTCCTGATCGCCGCCCCCGCTTTGGTGTTCCGCACACTGGGCTTCCACCCGAATCCCGTGCTCGACCTCGTCGTCTTCGGGGCGGCGGTCGTGGCGGCGAGCTTCGTGCTCGCCTGGGCCGCCGAGGCCGCGCAGAAGGACATCTCCGGCGCCCTTGCGATCGCCATCCTCGCTCTCATCGCCGTGCTCCCCGAGTACGCCGTCGACCTGTACTACGCGTTCCGCTCCGGCTCCGACCCCGAGTACGCGCAGTACGCCGCCGCGAACATGACGGGATCGAACCGGCTACTCCTGGGCTTCGGGTGGCCACTCGTCGTGATCGCCGCCCTCGTGATCGCGAACCGGGCGCGACGCGGCGAAGCCCGGCGCCTCGCCCTCGAGCTCCCCGTCACCGCACGCCTGGACGTCGGCTTCCTCGCGGTGCTGGCGATCCTCGCGTTCGCCATCCCACTGCTCGGGAACATCCCGGTCTGGTTCGGCCTGGTGCTCATCGGGGCGTTCGTCACCTACTTGTGGCGGGCAGGCCGCGCGGAGAGCGAAAGCCACGACGAGTTCGTCGGCGCCGCCGCACACATCGCCGGCATGCCGACCCGCGCCCGACGGATCACCGTGATCTCGTTGTTCGTCGTCTCAGCGGGCATCATCCTCGCGTGCGCCGAGCCGTTCGCGACCGGTCTCGTCGATTCGGGAACCGCGCTCGGGATCGACAGCTTCTTCCTCGTGCAGTGGCTCGCACCCCTCGCCTCCGAGGCGCCCGAGTTCATCATCGCGGTGCTCTTCGCCGTCCGGGGAATGGGGGCAGCCGCGATCGCCACCCTCATCGCGTCGAAGGTCAACCAGTGGAGCCTCCTGGTCGGCTCGCTCCCCCTCGCGCACTTCTTCGGTGGCGGAGGGTCCGATCTGCCGCTCGATGCCCGGCAGATCGAGGAGTTCGTGCTCACCGGCACCCAGACCGTGATGGGTGTTGCGATCCTCCTCGCCCTCCGATTCCACCTGGGACCGGCCATCGCCCTGGCGGCGATCTTCCTCGTGCAGTTCTTCGTGACCGACACCGGCGGCCGCTACGTGCTCTCCGCTCTGCAGCTGATCATCGCCGCCGGTTTCCTGATCGTCCACCGTCGACACATCCTGCCCACCCTCGCCGCGCCGTTCCGTCGATCGCAGCCTTCGCCGGCGATGACCGCGGGCGGATCCGCCGACGGCGCCGGAGGTCGCGGATGACCGCCCTTTTGCTATAGCGTTTAGGGATGACTATGCGCCGCGTTCTGATCACGGGGGCGAGTTCCGGCATCGGGACCGCCGCCGCCCTCGAACTCGCCCGCGAGGGTGCTGCCCTCTGGATCACGTATGCCGGACGGGAGGCCGAAGCGCTGCGCATCGCGGAGGAGTGCCGGGCGGCAGGCTCGCCCGAGGTTCACGTGTCGCGCCTCGACCTGCGGGAGCGCGAGTCGATCGACGCCCTCGTCGGCGAGATCACGGACGCATGGGGATCGCTCCATGTGCTCGTCAACAACGGCGGAGTCTGCCCCTACACGCCCTACGAAGACATCGAGTTCGACGAGTGGGACATGGTGCTCGAGACCAACGCCCGCGGCACCTTCTTCCTGACCCGCGGGGCGCTCCCCCTGCTCCGGGCAGCGGAGGGGGATCGCTCGGTGATCAACATCGCCTCGGTCGCGGGCCAGGTCGGCGCGCTGCAGACCGGCATCCACTACGCCGCGAGCAAGGGCGCGATCCTGGCGATCACGCGGAGCTTCGCCCGGCACCTCGCTTCGGAGGGCATCCGCGTCAACGCGGTCACGCCCGGCCCGGTAGCGAGCGCCATCACCGACCAACTGCAGGGGGCGGGGCGCGAGAAGCTCGAATCAGGCATCCCCCTCGGCGCGTTCGGGCAGCCGGAGGACGTGGCCTGGATCATCGCATCCCTCGCCTCAGAGCGAGCCCGCTTCATCACCGGCGCCACCTACGACGTCAACGGAGGAGTTCGCATTGACTGACCGCATCCCCCTGGACCGCTCCGCCCTCGATACCGTGCAGGCGCAGCTCGATGCGTTCAACGCACACGACCTCGACGCGTTCGTGGCCACCTACGCCGAGGACGCCGTCATCACCGGTGTCGCCGTCGAACCCGTGGTCGGTTCCGCCGCGATCCGGGCGTTCTACGAACCTCGACTGCAGAACCCCGAGCTGTCGTGCGTCATCGAGACCAGCGTGCTCTTCGGCACCCGGTGGGTCGTCGCACAGGAACAGGTCATCAACGCCGGCGTCGCCACCGAGACCATCGCGACCTTCGATGTAGTGGACGGGCTGATAGCCCGGGCGTCGATGCTCAAGGCCTAAGGCCTAAGGCCTGAGGAGGCGGAGGTCACATCCTCCGATACACGTCTGCGCGGTGGGCGATGCGCATCACATAGACCGTACGAGCTTCCTCGTCGACGCGGACCACGACGCGATACGCGATGCCGACGTATCCGCTGCGCTGGCCGTCGAGTTCCGCACCGAGCGCTTTGGTGGTGCGCATGGGGTTCTCCGCAAGCGGACCCTCGAGGAACCGGAGCACTGCGTCGGCCAGCTTCGGCTCCAGCCGATGCAACGCCCGAACAGCAGGCCCGGTGAGCCGGACCTCGTAGGCCTCCGACGTCACCGGCGGCCCAGCTGCTCTCGCACCTCAGCAAGGCTCAACGTCCGCCCGCCAGCGATATCGTCGTCAGCTTCCACCACTTCGTCGAGATGATGCGGATCTTGCAGCAGCGCAAGGGTCTCCTGCAGCGCCTCCAGGTCGTCCACGCTCAGCATGACGACCGCCGGGCGCCCGTGGCGCGTGATCGTCACCGCCTCGTGCGTGGTGTCGACGGACTCCACCAGCTGCGAGAACCTGTCCTTTGCCTCACTGACCGACACTGACTGCATGAACATGAGAATAGCCTAAAGTCAGGCCTGTTTTTAGGCCAGTATTCTGACCGGAGCGCCGGAGGTGCGCGCCCCCACTTGAGAGCCGTGGCCGGTCACTCGTGCTCGGGCAGGACCGGCGACGACCAACCCCGATCACGACCCAGCTGCGCCGCCCGCGACACGGAGTCCGCACCGAAGCGGCCGCGCAGGGTGTCGAGCACCGTGTCGAGGCGCGCTTCGTCGCCCCAGTCGATCGGCAGCTCGGGCGCCACGTTCCCGGCACGGTCGAGCTGCGACAGCGAGATGCCGAGCAGGGTGATGCCGCGCGCAGTGATCTCGGGCTGCGCGGCGGCGAGCAGCGCGCGAGCGAGGGTGAGCAGCACGGCGGTGCGGTCGGTCGGAGACCGGAGCGAACGGGAGCGGGTGGCCTTCGTGAAGTCGCCGAAGCGCAGACGCAGCACGACCGTCCGGCACACGCGATCGCCGTCGCGGAGTCGCCTGCCGAGACGGTCGATGATCTGCGTGAGGATGAGGTCGAGCTCCTCGGCCGAGCGCGGACGAGTTCCGAGCGCGCGCTGCGAGCCGATGGATCCCCGACGCCGCGTGGTGTCGACCGGCCGCGGGTCGCGCAGCCGGGCCAACGCATGCACGTGCGCACCCGTCGCCTTGCCCAGCATCCGCTCGGCGGTCGCGGCCTCCAGCTCAGCGAGCTGGCCCACGGTGCGGATGCCGTAGCGGTGCAGCTTCTCGGCCGTGACGGCGCCCACACCCCACAACCGCTCGACCGGGAGCGGAAGCAGGAACTCCTCTTCGCGGTCGGGCTCGACGACCAGCAGACCGTCGGGCTTGCTCACGGCACTCGCGACCTTGGCGAGGAACTTGGTGCGCGCGACGCCCACCGAGATGGCCAGCCCCGCCTCCGCCCGCACCCGTTCGCGCAATCGTGCCGCGATCTGCTCGGGACTGCCCGCGAGGCGTCGCAAACCGCCGACCTCGAGGAACGCCTCGTCGATCGACAGCCCCTCCACGAGCGGGGTGGTGTCGCGGAAGATCGCGAACACGTCCTTGCTCGCGGCGGAGTACGCCTCCATGCGCGGAGGGACGACGACGGCATCGGGGCAGAGCTCGCGCGCCTGCCGACCTCCCATCGCCGTGCGCACCCCGCGCGCCTTCGCCTCGTAGCTCGCCGCCAGCACGACCCCGCCGCCCACGATCACGGGTCGCCCGCGCAATTCCGGGGCGTCGCGCTGCTCGACCGACGCGTAGAACGCATCGAGGTCGGCGTGCAGCACGGTCGCTTCCCCACGCATCCTGCTCTCCTGTCGACGAGCGGATCGTCGCACGGACCGGGGACATCCGTGGACATCGCGCCCGGCCCGCACCCGGTGTCGGTCCTCACAGGTAGGTTCGGCGCGTGCCGGAACCGGTGATGCAGTGGTGGGCGCGACGGCAGTTCTCCCGCGGTCGCGCGATTCCGTATGACGTGGGAACCTATCGCGCTGGCTGGGCCGCGTACCCGGAGCTGATCCGCCAGTACCACCCCGAGCTGAATCACGGCATCGCGCTGTCGCAGATCCCTCTCGCCGCCGACGTGCTCGTGTGTTGGGAGTGCCCGGTCGGCCATCGGTTCGCCGCCACACCGACCGAGCAGCGCGAACGTCCAGGACGCGTCCGGCGCCGCTCCGCGTGGTGTCCGGACTGCTCGGCGCTCGCCCGCCCGCAGCCGGTCGTGCTCGGTGAGGCGCGCCCCATCCCCCGTAGACCCCGTCGCCCGGCCCCCGCGCTCTGCACCAAGACGCCCGACTTGCCCTCGGGGACCGCGTTCGCGAGTGAGTGCGCGCCGAAGCCCGCCTCTGCGGCGGAGGGACGTCTGCGGGCGGGACTCGGGGCCGCGATCGAGTTCGACTCCACCGTGAACGCCGTCAAGGTCTCGCGCCCGTTCTTTCGCCACACCGAGGTCTGGCCGGACATCGTGCTGCCGGAGCTCCGGATCGCGATCGAGTACGACACGGTCGGCCGACATGGCCTGGAGCACGTCGGCAAGCGACAGGACGCGGATCTGCGCAAGGACCGCGCCCTGCGTGCCGCGGGGTGGGAGGTGATCCGCATCCGCACCGGCAAGCTCGAACCGCTCGGTCCGCACGACCTGGCGCTGCCTTCTGTCGGAGCGAAGAGCATCGCCCGGATCATCGACGAGCTGCGGGTGATTCGCGGGGCGCTGATGGTGGACGCGTATCTCCGGTAGGTGCCCCGTCAGCCCTCGAAACGCTCCCGCAGACCCGGGTCGAGGGCGATGTCGCCGAAGGATGCCGTCCACGCGCCGTCGACCGCGATGGACTGCCCCGACAGGTAGGGCGCCTCATCGGAGAGCAGGAACGCCGTGAGCGCGGCCACCTCTTCCGCCCGGGCGATCCGGCCCATGGGCGGCCCCTCGGCGAGGGCACGTTCCTCGGCGGTGGGGTCGGCAGCCCGGGCGATCTGCGCCTCCAGATGCGGGGTGCGCACGCCACCGGGAGCGACCGTATTGGCTCGTATGCCCAGAGCGCCGTACGACACGGCCACGCTGCGGGTGAGCGCGTCGATGCCGCCCTTCGTGAACTCATACGCGGCGTGGTCGGTGAAGCTGGAGCGCCCATGGATCGAACCGATGTTGACGATGGCGCCCGCCACACCCTGGTCGACGAATGCGGAGACGGCCGTCGAACAGCCCCAGATATAGCCGAAGCCGTTGATGTCGAGCACCTCGCGCACCACGGACTCGTCGAGCTCGTGCAAGGGCGTCCGTTTCGTGATGCCGGCGTTGTTGACCCAGCCGGCGAGTGGGGCTCTGGCGCGGGCAGCAGCAGCCGCGCGCTCGTGCGTCGAGCGATCCGACGCGTCACCGAGCACCACCTCGGCCACGATGCCGTCTTCGACCGTGCCCGAGCCGGCAGAGCGCTCGAGCCCGACCACGATCCATCCGTCAGCCGTGAGGCGCTCTGCGATGGCACGGCCGATGCCCTTGCCGCTGCCCGTCACGACGACGCTGCGTGCAGATTCCGTCATGTCAGTCCCTCTCGAATCGGAAGACGGCGGGATCGAGAGCAAAGCCGAGTCCCGTGGCATCCGTCGGGCGCACCAGACCCTCGAACGACGGACCACCGAGGATGAACGACGGAGCAGGGTCGTACGGGTTGACTCCTCGCGCGAACGTCTCCACTCCGATCCCGAGATGCGCGGTGACCTCGGGATACACGTGCCCGGAGACCGGGACACCGCGCTCGGTCGCCCATGCGATCATCTCGCGGGCGGGCGTCACACCACCGATCGCCACGACGTCGAGGCGCAGCGCCTCGACGCCACCGACCTCGACCAGCGCCTTCAGCACCGCGGGATCGGTGACCTCATCGCCGACGGCGACCGCCAGGCCCGACTCCCGGCGGATGCGCGCGACACCTGCTGCGTCTTCCGGCAGCAGCGGGTCTTCGAGCCACGCGAGCTGCGGATCGCCCCACTGCGCGATCTCCGCGAGCGCGGTGGGGGCATCCGGCCAGCCGAAACCCACATCGACGACCAGCCGTGTGTCAGCGGGCAGCTCTGCGCTCAGGACCGCCAGGAGCTCACGCATGTATGCCGGATCCGGAATGCGGGAGATCTTCACGTTCGTCCATCCGGCAGCCTGCGCGAGAACCTCGTCCGCGACCTCCCGCGGAGCCCGGTCCGCAGACGGGTACGCGGCGACCAGCATCGACTCCCGAGGAGCATCACCGGTGCCGAGCAGCTTCCACAGCGGCATACCCGCGCGCCGGGCGGCGATGTCCCAGAGGGCGATGTCGACCAGCCCCAGGGCGCGCCGCACCAAGCCCACCCGGCCGACGATGGCACTGCCGCGCAGCATCCGCTCCCACGCCGCCGCAGGGTCGTCGGCATCCGCACCCACCGTGTGCGGGGCGACGAGACGGTCGACGATCTCGGCCATCGGCGCCTCCCGCGAAAGGCAGTACGCCACCCCGGTCGTTCCGTCCTCGGCCGTCACCTGCACGGCGGAGTACTCTCGCCGCACGACTGTCATCGCGCCGAGCTGCAGTGGCGCAGGGAGCGGCAGTACGGCGGTGGCCGTGTCGATGCGCGCGATCGTACTCATTCGGGCTTCTTCGCCAGGGGCACGCCGTAGTCGACCATGAAGCCGCCGTCGACGTAGAGCGTCTGCCCGTTCATGTAACGCGACTGGTCGGAGACGAGGAAGCTGACCGCCGCGGCGATCTCACTCGCCTCGGCCAGGCGCTTGGCGGGGATGCGCGACAGGATCGTGTCGAGGCTCAGCGTCCCCTGCTCGACGCCCTGACGGAAGACGCCCGTGTCGACGTAGCCGGGCGCGACCGCGTTGACCCGCACCCCGCGCGACGCCCACTCCGCCCCCGCCGTGGAGGTGAGCCCGATGACGGCGGCCTTGGTCGTGGCATACGGCGCCCGCCCCGCGGAGCCGCGCGAGGAGATGGAGGAGATGTTGACGATGCGGCCCTCACCACGGTCGAGCATGCGCTTCCCTGCGGCCTGGAGCGCGGAGAACACCCCGTGCAGGTTCACGTCGACGACCGCGGACCACTCATCCCACGTGAGATCTTCGATGCCACGGTGCCGCTGGATCCCGGCGTTGTTCACGAGCACCTCGATGGGCCCGAGCTCCGCCTCGATCTCACCGAAGACCCGGTCGACCCCGGCGTGGTCGGTGACATCGAGCTCCCGCCACAGGATGTCCGCCGGATTGTCGAGGGCAGTGAGTCCTGGCACGCGGTCGGCGGCGACCACGAGGTAGCCGTCGGCGGCGAGGCGCTGGCCGATTTCCCAGCCGATGCCGGCAGATCCTCCGGTGACGATGGCGACGGAGCCGACAGGGGTAGGCGCGGTCATGGCTCTCCTCAGGGTGGTCGAGATTTGCTATAGCAAGTGTAGCGAGGGGCGGCGCATACATCCATCCGCGGCCCGCGTGCCTCATCGCCGGATCGTCGAGCTCATCCAAGAAGGGATCGAGGGGGCGAGTCGGTACATGATCTCCGGGCGGCCGCGCTTGCCGTAGCGGTGGGCGACGTCGATCACTCCGGCATCGACGAGGTAGGTCAGGTACCGGTGGGCGGTCCCCGCGGAAAGCTCACAGGCGTCGGCGATCTGTCGCGCCGACTGTGCGGTCACGGGGTCGAGGGCAGTGACGACGCGTTCAAGAGTCGGCTCGGCCAGGCCCTTCGGCAGCCTGTGCCCGTCAGTGGGCTGCCGCTCGGGCGGATGCGCGCGGTCGTCGCGCGTGCCGATTCCACCGGTAGCGAGGAGCCGATCGATCTCGCTCTGGAGGAAGGGCCGTTGTCGACCGGCATCCACCCTGGTGCGCCGGCTGGCACGGTACCGTTCCAACCGCTCCTGCAGTGCCGCCTGGGTGAAGGGCTTCAGCAGGTACCCGATGACATGTGCGGACATCGCCTGCCGCACGGTCGTCTGGTCTTGCGATGAGCTGATCACCAGAACGTCCGGGCTCGCCTCTCCGAGCGTCCGCAGCCGATGCAGCACCTCGATGCCGCTGATGTCGGGGAGCCGCATGTCGAGCAGAATCAGGTCGAAACCACGAGTCGCCTGGGCGGAGGCCTCCTCTCCTGTCGCCGCGCTACCCGCAACGACGAAGCCCGGCGTCTCCGCGACGAAGGCGCCGTGCAGCGCGCGGGCCCCGCGATCGTCATCCACGATCAGGACTCGGATCGGCGCCGTCATCGGGAGCTCGCCATCTCGAACGAGAACCGCGCTCCACCGAGCGGCGTCGATCCGACCTCGATCGTCCCGTCGCGAGACATGAGAATCCGGCGCACCAGCGTGAGACCGATGCCGCGCCCCGCTTGGGAAGAGCCGGGTTTCGAGGAGTACCCGGGCAGGAAGATCTTCGGCGCCGTCCGGGAATCGACACCCGGTCCGTCGTCTTCCACTGATCCGAGCAGGCGGCCGTCGTGCTCTCGCAGCGTGCATCGCACCTTGGCGGCACCTGCTTCACCGGCGTTGCGACACAGATTGGCGAGTACTGAGACCAGTTCGTCGTCAAAGGCCGTCACCGTGTCGATGTCGAACTCGACCTGTGCTCCGACATCGAGCAGGTCCGCACGGATCGCGTGCATCGTCGCATCGCGGACCGCATCGCCGCTCATGCCTCCGCCGTCATCACCGAGACTCGGCCTGCCCACACAGGCGACTTCTTCGATATAGGCGAGCGCTTCGGGAGCGTCACCTCGCGATACCAGTCCGTGGAGCACGTGCAGTCTGGTCGTGAACTCGTGCGACTGCTCCTTCAGAGCCGCGGTGGTTCGACTCATCTGCGCATGCTCGGACGCCAGACTGTCGAGCCGTCGAAAGCGCCGTTCGACCGCTGCCGTGAGGATGGAGCTGGCCACCGTGCCGACGATCAGGGCACCGATCCCCCAGGGCAGCAGCGCATTCAGCGCCTCTTCGTGCTCCGCAGAGATGTCTGCCTCCAGCACGCCGACCGCCACCATCCCGACGACATCGCCATCGTCATCGCGCACGGGGACCTTCGCACGCAACGCAGGTCCGGACGGACCTGTCTCGGTCCCGAGAAACGGCGTTCCCTCGAGGACCGATCGATTCGTCGTCGACACCTGCACACCTCGTTGAGACGCCAACGGGTGGGTGATCCGCACGCCCTCGTCGTCTGTGACGACCACGTAGTAGACGCCGGCGGCACGAGCGACGAGCTCGGCGACCGGCTGCAATCTCGCTGTCGCCTGCGCCAGGTCTGCGGCATCTGCGAGATCCTCGGACGTACCCGCTGTGGTCGCGGCTTCGACCGCTGTGCGCACATCGCTGAGGTTGGCGAGACTCGATGCCACTTCCTGCACCCGGCCGGCGGCCGCTTCTCGGATGCTGTTCGTCTGGATCGACAGCGCCACGGCGACCGTGATCCACAGGGCCGCCAACGTGATCAGTGACGGCAGGACGAGCAGCGAGAGCCGGACGAACCGCTGGCTCGGCTGAAAGGCCATCTGTATTGCTCGCCTCCTCGCGATCAGACCCGGACGGGGGCTGCGACATACGCGGCGTGGGCGCTTATGAGAACAAATCGGATCATCACGGTGAGCCGAGTCCTGCGGTGCGACCCTGGGTCGATCCCGCTGAGACGACGACGTCCGCGCGAATGGAGCAGCAATGAAGCATCTCATCAAAGAGCCCCCACGGCGCAACCCCGGCGTCACGCGAAGGGTGATCGGCCGCGTTGTCGGTGGAGTGGTCACGGTTGCCGCCGTCACCGTCGCCGCGATCGGTTCGATCACCTCGGCCGCAAGCGGTCAGGAGATCAACGCCTCGATGACCATCGTCGCCCCCGCGGCGGCCGGCGGTGGGTGGGACGGCGTGGCCAGAGAGCTGCAGCAGGCGCAGAAGGCCAACGGTCTCGTCAACAACGTCCAGGTGGTCAACATGCCCGGCGCCGGCGGCACGATCGCGCTCGGCAACGTGTCCGTCCTCAACGGTCAGCCCAACAACCTTCTGGTCGGAGGCACCGGCCTGCTGGCGGCGACGATTCAGTTCGATTCCGCAGCCACCCTCGACGACGTCACCCCGCTCGCCGTCATCGTCGAAGAGTACGACGTCATCGTCGTCCCCGCCGACTCTCCCTATCGGACGCTCGAAGATCTCGTCGCCGCGTGGAAGCAGGACCCCAAGTCGGTCCCGTGGACCGGAGGAGGATCGTTCGACCAGCTCGTGGTGACCGACCTCGCCCTCGCAGCCGGAATCGATCCGGTCGATACGACCTACATCTCGTCCGACGGCGGCGGAGAGGCGATCCAGGCGCTCCTCAACGGCACCGCCCGCGCCGCCGCCGGCGGCTACCCCGACAACATCGACCAGATCGAGGCCGGTCGGCTCCGTGCGCTCGCGCTCGTCGCCGAGGAACCCATCGACGGGATCGACATCCCCACCGCCGCCGAGCAGGGCTATGACATCACCCTCTCCAACTGGAGGATGCTCGCCGCCCCGTCCGGCCTCGATACCGACGACATCGACGCGCTCACCGAGCTCGTCCTGGACAGCGTGGCGACCCCCGAGTGGCAAGACGCGATCGACAGATATCGCTGGACGGAACGCATCATCACCGGTGACGACCTCAGAGTCTTCCTCGACGACGAGGAGACCCGCATCCGTGCCCTATACGAGGAGATGGGACTTTGACCTTCCCGCCCAACCCCACTTCGGCTTCCGCCGTCATCGGCGGGCGCCTCCGCCTCGTCCCAGGACCAGGCATCGCCACGCTGCTCAAAGGCATCACGATGCCCGTCATCATCGCCGCCTTCGCGACCTACCTCCTTGTCGGGATCATCACTATGCGGGTGCCGGAGGGCACGGATTTTCCCGGCCCCCAGTTCTTCCCCGCGATCATCGTCGCCGGCCTCTACGCCTTCGCCGTGGTGCTGGTGCTCGCCGCGTGGCGCGAATGGCGGACGTCGTCCGACGGCTCGACCGATCGACCCGAGGAGGAAGGCGGCACCGATGGCACGCCTCCTGGCCGTGCCGTGCGGGTGGACGCGAAGTCCATGGCGTGGGTGGTCGGATCGTTCGCCGTGTTCGCGCTCGTCCTGAACTTCCTGGGTTGGCTGATCGCAGCCAGCCTCCTGTTCTGGTGCGTCGCACGCGGCTTCGGCTCCACCAGACCGCTGCAGGCTCTCGCCGTCGGGCTCACCGTGAGCGCGACGGCCTATATCGGATTCGACATGCTGCTCGGGCTGCCTCTCCCGTCCGGCGTCCTCGGGGGGTTCTGACATGGATGTTCTCCAACTGCTCGGCGAAGGCTTCCTCGGGGCGCTGACGCCGGCGAACCTGCTGTGGGTGGTCGTCGGGTGCATGCTCGGCACCGCCGTCGGCGTGCTGCCAGGTCTCGGATCGTCCATGGCAGTCGCACTCTTGCTGCCGGTGACGTTCTCGCTCGACCCCACAGCCGCGTTCATCATGTTCGCTGGGGTCTACTTCGGCGGCCTCTTCGGTGATTCCACCATGGGAATCCTGATGAACACACCCGGGCAGGCCTCGGCCATCGCCTCCACCTTCGAAGGCCACAAGATGGCCCTGAACGGTCGAGCCGCCCAAGCTCTCGCCACCGCAGCGATCGGTGCGTTCGTCGGCGGCTTCATCGCCTCGATCATCGTGGTCTTCGTCGCCCCCGCGCTCGCGGACTTCTCCAGCCGCTTCGGTCCTGCCGAGTTCTTCGCCCTCGCCGTCTTCGCCTTCGCCGCCACATCGACCGTCGTCTCCGACAACGCCGTGAAGGGTCTCACCGCGCTCTTCATCGGCCTGGGCATCGCGGTCATCGGCGTCGACGGCGTCTCCGGCGCGCCGCGGTTCACCATGGATTCGCCGAACCTGTTCGACGGGGTCTCCCTCGTCACGGTCACCGTCGGACTGCTCGCTCTCGGCGAAGTGATCTATGTCGCCTGCCTCGAGAGGCACACATCCGACAAGAAGCTCATCAGCCCATCCGGCCGTCCGTGGCTGAGTCGTGCGGAGCTCAGGGAAGCCACGCCCGCCTGGCTCCGCGGCACCGCGATCGGACTCCCGTTCGGAGTGATCCCCGCCGGAGGGTCCGAGATACCGACGTTCCTCGCGTACGGTCTGGAGAAGCGGCTCGACGCCCGACGGAAGTTCCCGCAGTTCGGACGCGGCGCGATCCGCGGCCTCGCCGCCCCAGAAGCCGCCGGCAATTCCACGACGAGCATGGCGATGGGAGCGCTGCTGGCACTCGGCCTTCCCATCTCCGCAACCGCCGCGATCATGCTGGCAGCCTTTCGCCAGTACGGTCTTCAGCCGGGACCGCTGCTGTTCGACCGCGCCCCTGACCTCGTCTGGTCGCTGCTGGCGAGCTTCTTCATCGCCATGGTCGTCCTGCTCATCCTGAACCTGCCGTTCGCGATGGTCTGGGCGAAGCTGCTTCTCATTCCGAGGCCCTACCTCTACGCGGGCATCACCGTGTTCTGCGCGCTGGGCATCTATGCCACGTCCGGGTCCGCGTTCGACCTGCTGCTCCTGCTGGGTGTCGGACTCCTCGGCTTCCTGATGCGTGCTCTTGATTTCCCCCTCGCGCCCCTCATCATCGGCATGGTGCTCGGCCCGCTCGCCGAGACGAGTCTCCGAGACGCGGCCATGAGCGCGAATGGAGACTTCGCCATCCTCGTGCACAGCCCGATCAGCATCACTCTGTATGCGCTGCTGGGTGTCGTGCTCATCCTCTCCGTGCGCAACCGGCTCGTCACCCGGAACGCGCGCGCAGAGCGGTAACGCAACACCCGTTCGAATCACGCAAATGGTTCGATTCCGATCGGAGATGAAACCATTTGCGCGATTCGAACGCCGGAGCTAGGCCAACAACCCGGCCACCACCGACACGGCGTGGGACTCCAAGAGCTCGAGGGCGCCGGGAGCCAAGGGCGTCTGCCAGGACTGATAGGCGCCGCGGTCGTAGGCCTCGCGGGTCGGGAGGTACACGAACCCCGGGCCGTTCGTCAGGTTCATCACCACGATCGGCGTCTGGGGGAACCGCTCCCGCAGAGTCGTCTGCAGCCGCGAGTAGGCCTCACCCGGATGCCCCACGATCACGGCGTCTCCGAGCCGCCATGCCCACACCGGATGCGACACGGTCGGCCCCTCGATGTAACCGTCGCGGAGGTTCCGCGCTCGTCCGAGGCGCTCCTCCCGCGAGCGCGGGTCGATGTCCTTCCACTCCCCGGCGAGTTCGTCCAGGGTGGGCAGGTCGCGCAGCGGCAGCTCGACGGCCGAGACGACTCCCGCCGCCTCCTCGCCGCCGTCCGCCGGGGTCCCTGTCCAGATCGCGAGAGGAGCACCCGACTCCACGACACCGTCCAACGTCAGCTCCTCGCCGGGCACAGGCAAGCCGTCCAACGCCGCGAGCACCGCGTGCCCGAGCGCGCGTCCGTGCCGGTCGGCCACCGCCGCGTCGCCGGTGTACTGCTCCCGCGGGGCCAGCTCGCCCGACGCCCCCTGCACGAACAGGCACGGTGCACCGGTCGCGGCCTCCACGATCTCGCGCATCGCGCCGACGTAGTCCGGCGACACCTCGCGGTTCTGCCAGGCCAAGGTCGTCGGATGACAGGCGTAGTTCACCAGCGTCGCCCGCACCTCCCCGTCGATGCTGATACGGCCGATGGTCACCGTGTCGTCGGCGGTGCCCTGGGGGTTGTAGCCGACGAGCGCGCGGCCTTCGAGGTCGAGCTCGCGCTCCGCCGCGAGGGTGCAGGTGCCCGTGGTCCACTCGATCAGTCCAGGCCGGGCGGTCTCCAGCGCCTCGCGCCCGGCCGCGATACCCGCGGCAGACAGCACCTCCAGGTACCCCGGGATGAGCTCCCCGCCCGGCAGATGCGCGTCCGCGGCGCACAGCACGGCCCCGGCGTGGGTGTGCGAGAGCGAGAGCATGAGCTGATCGGGTTCGAAGCCCAGACCGTCGAGGATGGCGCCGCGCACGCCCTGCTCGTCGGCGACTCGGCGCCACCACGTGCCGTCGACGGCGAGCAGCACCCGGGGGCGTCCGTCCGCGGCCACCACCGCGAGCGCGGTCAGCTCGAACGGCCGGTGCGCCCCCTCGGAGCGCTCCCAGTCGGCCGGGCCCCAGTTCTTGGCGCGGATGCCGACGGGCGGCGTGATGTCGCGCCGGGCGACGCCGATGCCCGCCTGCGTGCGCGGGATGCGGATGCGGTCTCCGAGGTGCGTCGCCGCTGCCGTGTCGTTCACGCGTGGTCCTCCCTGATGTCCATGATGCCGTCCGTCACGCGCTCGTCAGCACGTCTGCGATGACGACGCGCGGTCCGGCCTCCGGTAGTGCCGTCTCGACGCCGCGCTCGACGGCGTCGCTGTAGAGCAGCGTCGACGGCTCGGCGAATCCGTCCGCCAGCCGTAGTCGTCCGCCGACGAACTGGCTGCCGGTGACGCGGGCGTGGTTGACGCCGGTGCCGATGTCGAGGTGCGCCGCGCCCTTCGGCACCGTCGAGGTGACCCCGCTCACCCGCCAGGTGACGACGCCGGCACCGGCGGCCCTGCCCAGCAGAGCCCCGTCCGTGCGCTCCGTGGAGAGCTCGACCCCGTCCAGGGCGATGAGCTGGTCGCGCACGGCGGTCGCGCTCAGGCGCACGTCGCGCACGAATCCGCCGCGGATGGTGACCTTGGCGGCGCCGAGCTCGAAGGGCGCGCCCGCCGCCGGGCCGCTGAGGCGGCAGTCCACGAACTCGACCGGACCCGACCCGCGAGCCTTGACCCCGTCGATCCCGGTGATCGTGCAGTCCACGAAGCGCACGGGAGCAGTGACCGGGGTCTGCACGAGCACCTGGTCCTTCGGCAGCGCGAAGGTGGAGTCCGCGATCACGGTCGGTCGCGACGAGCGCTGCGACCGCTGTCCGATCGCCAGAAGTCCCGCGGTGCACCCTCGCACCTGGGCACCGTCGGCGTTGATGGTCATGGACGCCTGCGGATCGAAGGTGGAGCGGCCGATCACGCGCACGTTCTCCAGCGTCAGATCGCTGATCTTGGTGCCGGCGACGAACCAGGAGCAGACGTGGTCGCGCACCGTGATGCGCTTGGCGGCGGTGCCCCACTGCGCACCGGAGTTGGCGATGTCCATGAGCCCGGAGTTGCCGATGAAGGTGAGGTCGTGCTCGTACTGGCCGTGCGTGGTGAATGGGTTGCCGCCCTGGTCGTCACCGTCGCCGTGGCAGTTCTCGACGATGCAGTAGGCGCTGGCGGTGAGGTCGTTCAGGTGCCGGGCGTTCGACGACGTGCAGTCGCTGACCCGTCCGTAGAGGCTGTAGATCTGCTGCGTGAGGTAGCCGGCGCCACCGTAGAACACGGTCGGCGGGTTCTCCACCGAGCACCGTTCCGTCGTGAAGTGCGTGTTCCACCGCCGCATGATGACGGGCCACCAGGTGCGGCTCGCGTGCACGTCGGCGACGTCGCAGTGGATCGCGTACTCGAAGGCGATCGGGTGCGATCCGGTGAGCTCGCGCGAATCGGGGAAGGAGCCGTCGGTGGGGCCGTCGAAGGGTCCGGCGCCGAGGAACCGCATGTTCGCGATGCGCACGCCAGCGACCGGTTCCATCTGCCGCCAGATGAGCTTCCGACCCTTGTCGAGCGGCCAGCCGTTGAGGTAGTCGATGCGGATATGGGTGCCGTCGATCTGCTGTGTCACCTGCACGAAGCGCTGGAGTTCGCGCTCGTCCGCCCCTCCGCCGGCGACGGGATCGCACTGCACCGCCCACCAGGAGTCGACGGGGAACCGGGACGCATCGGGCACGGTGACCGCGTCGGTCAGCTCGGGCCAGGCGTCGGCCAGCGCATGCTCGACCACGACGTCCTTCGACACGCCGGTGAAGAACATCACAGCGCCGAACGGGTTGTCGTGACTGTTCGGCTCGATGCCGTCGGTCGTGATGACGTGTCCGCCGAAGTCGATCTCGAGGTACGACCGGCTGAACCGGTGCCGCCGCTGGAACAGCAGGTCGGTGCTCGCCTCGATCCGGCGGATGCGGGGATCGTTCACCATCGCCGCGAGCGCATCGTCGGCCGCGGTCTCCGGTCCCGCGATGCCGAAGACCCGGAAGTCGACGGTGCCGTCGTGCTGCAGCAGCCAGCGGCTTCCCCGCTTGCCGGCGATGACCGTACCGCCGTTCGCTTCGATCTTCGCGTTCTCGGCGCCGACGTAGACGAGCAGCCCGGCGTCGCCCGGCGTGCGGTACCCCGCGACGATCGCGACCTCACCGTCGCGAGCTCGGAGGCGGGACAGCTCGGCGACGGACTCCGCTCGCGTGAGATCTTTCGCACCTGCCACGACGGGAGCCGCCTGTGCGGGCGCCGTCACGGCGAGGGAGCCGGCCGCACCGAGTGCGACCGCACCGAGTCCTGCCATGAGGGCACGGCGACTCGAGGAGCGCACGGTCTCCTCCGGCACCAGGGGAGTCCGCGCGGTCATGAGAGCTTCTTCTCGGCCAGCAGCACCTCGGCGGGAACCGTGAAGTCCGCTCGCCGGCTCAGCACGAACGCGATGGTCGCCCCGAGCAACGTGAGTGCGGAGATCAGCAGCAGCCCCCAGATCGCGGAGCCCGTGGTCTCACTGATCCACCCGATCGCATACGGCCCCGCGAAACCGGCGAGGTTGCCGACGGAGTTGATGAACGCGAGTCCGGCCGCGGCCGCCGTTCCAGTGAGCACCATGGGCGGCAGGCTCCAGAACAGCGGTGTCGTCGAGAACAGCGCCGACATGCCGACGCACAGGGCGGCGAGCGCGAGCACCGGTGTGCCCTGCGCCGCGACCGCGGCCATGAGCGAGAGAGCGGTGATCGACAGCGTGATGCCGATCTGCAGCGGGATGTTGCCCTGCTTCCTGGCGGCACGCTCCCACGGCAGCATGACCAGCGCCGCGCACAAGTTCGGCAGCGCGACGAGCCAGCCCGTCGTGGTGTTGGAGAAGTCGCCCATGCTCTTGACGATCGTCGGCAGCCACATGCCCAGCCCGTACGCGCCGAACACGACGCCGAAGAACAGCACGATCAGGGTCCACAGACGCCCGTTGCTGAACACCTCGCGCAGGCGCAGGCGCCCGTGCTTCTGCTCGGTCGCCGCGGTCTCGACAGCCAGGGTGTCGGTGATCCAGCGCTGCTCCGTCTTATCGAGCCAGCGCGCGTCCTGCGGGCGATCGGGCAGCCAGAAGAAGACCACGAAGGCGAGGAGCACGGCGGGGATGCCCTGCAGCAGGAAGACCAGCTGCCAGCCGTCGAGCCCCCACATCCCGTGGAGTTCGAGCATCCAACCCGACAGCGGTGCGGCGACGGCGTTCGCGATCGGGTTCGACAGCACGAACACGACCAGCACCTGGGTGCGGTATTGCCGGGGGAACCAGAGCGTGAGGTAGAGGAGCACCCCGGGGAAGAACCCGGCCTCGGCGATGCCCAGGATGAACCGCGCGATCGCGAACTGCGTCGCATCCTGCACGAACGCGGTGAGGGCGGCGACGAGCCCCCAGGAGACCATGATGCGGGCGATCCACTTGCGGGCGCCGAACCGCTCGAGCAGGAGGTTGCTCGGCACCTCGAAGAGCAGATAGCCGATGAAGAAGATGCCGGCGGCGAACCCGAAGGCGGCCTCGGTGATCTGCAGCGCGGCCGTCATCTCGAGCTTGGCGAACCCCGCGTTGTTGCGGTCCATGTAGGCCACGAGGTACAGCAGCCCGAGGAACGGGCCGAGGCGCCAGATGGCCTTCTTCATGGCGGAGGCTCCGACCTCCTCGGGTGTGCGCGTATCGGGGGCGGTTCCGGTCCCGGACATGACAACTCCTTCGTCATCGGTGGATAGACTTGCTATAGCATCTAGCAAATCCGGCGCCGTGTCCACCCATCGACGAAATGCCATAGCATCGATCGAACGATTGCGCGCCCGCTCGACCAGACGGCACCGCGCATCGAGAAGGGCAACCGAATGCGCAGCGTCTCGGATCAGAACATCGCCGAACAGGTGGCAGACGAACTGCGCACGGCCATCCATTCGGGAGAACTCGCCCCCGGCGAGCGGCTGGTCGAACGCAAGCTCGCCGATCGACTCGGCGTCAGCCACATCCCCGTGCGCGAGGCTCTGACCCGGCTGGCGGAAGAGCGCCTCATCACACGGGAACCCCGCCGCGGTGCACGCGTCGCTCAGCTCAGCGCACAGGACCTCGAGGAGATCTCCAGCCTGCGGATCGTGCTCGAGCAGTTCATGGCCATCCGCGTGCAGGAACGGTGGAACCAGGAATCCGCTGCGCGGCTCGGGGCCATCATCCAGTCCATGGCCGACGCCGCCCCTGGCGACATCGCCGAGGTGCTGCGCCAGGATCGCCTCTTTCACGAGACGCTCGCCGACCTCGCCGAGCACCGATTCCTCGACGAGGTGAGCGGCCAGCTGCGCGGTCGCATCACGGGCTTCATCCAGGCGGCCAACTCCGCGCTCGATCCCGCCGAGCAGGAGGAGCATGTGCGCAGCCACCAGCAGATCGTCGATGCGATCGCGAGCGGCGACCCCGAACGGGCACGCACCGTGATCGCCGAGCATGTCACCAGGGCAGTGCAGCGCATCACGCCGTCCGTCTCGGCCGAGTGAGCCGCACCATGACACCGAAGACCATCGTCCTCACCGGAGCCTCCGACGGCATCGGCGCCGCCGCCGCACGCCAGCTCGCAGGACCTGCCCACCGCCTCATCCTGGTCGGCCGCTCCGCCGAGAAGACCCGTGTCGTCGCCGAGGAGACCGGAGCCGAGTGGTTCACCGCCGACTTCGCCCGACTCGACGAGGTGCGAACGCTGGCCGGGAAGATCGCCGCCGCCGTGGGGGACACCGGCATCGACGTGCTGGCCAACAACGCCGGCGGCATCTTCGGCGATCGCACTCCGACCGTCGACGGCTTCGAGAAGACCATGCAGGTCAACCACCTGGCACCGTTCCTGCTCACGAACCTGCTGCTTCCGCGGCTGCTGCGGGCCGGAGGTGCGGTCATCAACACGTCGAGCATCGCCCATCGACTGTTCGGGCACCTCGATGTCGACGACCTCGACAACACCCGCCGGTTCAGTCCGAACAAGGCTTACGGGGATGCGAAGCTCGCGAACGTGCTGTTCGCCAAGAGCCTGCACACGAAGTTCCACGCCGGGGGACTGAGCGCCGTCGCCTTCCACCCCGGCACCGTGCAGACCAACTTCGCGGCGGACTCGTCGAGCGTGATGCGGCTGCTCTACCGCACGCCGCTCAAGCATCTCGTGCTCATCGGCGCAGACAAAGGCGGCGCGACCCTGCGCTGGTTCATCGAGGGAACCCCCGACCAGACCTGGTTCTCGGGCGCCTACTACGACGAGCGCGTGCTCACCACGAAGGTGAACCCGCAGGTGGACGACGCCGCCCTCGCCGAGGCCCTCTGGCAGCGCAGCGCCGAGCTGGTCGGTCTCCCCACCCCCTAGCACCGCCCGCATCCCTGCCGAGCGCACGCGTTCTCGCCGAGTGCACGGCTTCTTCACGTCGAGAAGCCGTGCACTCGTCAGGATCCCGTGCACTCACGCACCAACAGGAGGTCAGACCGCGAGGTTGGCGGTGTCGACGACGCGAGGGCCCTCGGCAGGGAAGGCCGTGCGGGTCACACCCGACTCGACGTTGCCGGTGTGCAGCAGGGTGGAAGACGATCCGAATGCGGTGTCCGCCAGCTCCAGCGCTCCGCCCTCGAAGCGGCTGCCGACTGCTCGGTAGTGGGTCGCGCCCTTCGTGACCGAGACGTGCGTCGCGGCCCCCTCCGCGCGGAAGGTGCTGTCGGACAGCGTCAGGTGCAACTCGCCGTCACCGGTCCGCGAGATGCCGGTGCCGCTCTTGATCGCAACGTCCGATCCCGCGATTTCCACCGCCTGCCGCTCTCCTCGGGCCGCGGCGATACGCGCGTTGCGGAGCGTCGATCCCTCGAACCGCAGGCGCTCCGACGACGACGCGATCGGCGCGGCATCGTCGGCCGCCGTGAGTGTCGAGCCGCGGAACGTGACCGCACCTGCACCCGCGATCTTCATGCCGCCGACCCGATCGAGCACGGTGTCGACGAACGTGACCGGCGTCTTCACCGTGGCGTTGGTGAGCTCCCCCGGAGCGACGAACGTGAAGTGCGAGTCAGCGATCACGGTCGGCCGCGCGGAGTTGTCGGACGCCTGCGTGATCACGAGGGTGTCGGATGCCGTGCACCCGCGCAGCTGCGCGCCGTCGGCGTTGATCCACAGCATCCCCGAGCCCGCGAGCGACGGCTTGCCGATCACCTGGACGTCTTCCAGGGTGAGGTCGGTGATGCGCACGCGCGCCACGAACCACGAGCACACGTGCTTGCGCACGGTGATGCGCTTGGCCGCAGAACCCCAGGCTGCACCGGAGTTCGCGAAGGTCATGAGGCCCGAGTTGCCGGTGTAGGTGAGGTCGTGCTCGTACTGGCCGTGCGTGACGAACGGGCCCTGGTCATCACCGTCGCCGTGGCAGTTCTCGACCAGGCAGTAGGCGCTCGCGGTGAAGTCGTTCAGGTGCCGGGCGTTCGCGGTGTGGCAGTTGGCGACGTATCCGTAGAGGCAGTAGATCTGCTGCGTCAGGTAGCCCGCTCCGCCCCAGGTGACCGAGGTCGGGTTCTTCAGCGTGCAGCTCACGGTCGAGTAGTACGTGTTCCAGCGCCGCTGGATGAGCGGCCAGAACGTGCCCGTGCCGTCGATGTGGTCGACGTCGCAGCGCACCGCGTACTCGAACGCCAGCGGGTGCGAGCCGGTGTACTCGTCGGTGCCGGTGCCGAGGAACTTCAGGTTCGACACCGTCACGTCCTGCACCGGCACGACCCGTCGCCAGGTCATCGTGCGATCCTTACCGAGCGGCCAGCCGTTCTTGTAGTTGATGCGGATGTGCGTGCCGTCGACGATCTGGGTGACCTGCACCATCCGCTGCAGCTCGCGCTCCCAGCGGCCCGACAGTGCGTTCACTTCTGCCGCGTACCAGTCCCCCACTGTGAAGAACGAGGAGTCGGAGACCGGGAAGATGTCACCGAGGTCGGGCACGACCTCGCCGAGCTTGGCCTCCTGCACGGCATCGGTCACCTCGCCGCGGAAGAACATGACCGCGGCGAACGGGTCGTCCTTCCCGGCGTTCTCGATGCCCACGGTCGTCATGAGGTGGCCGCCGAAGTCGAAGGCGATGTTCGACCTCGAGAAGGTGTGGCGGCGCACGAAGTTGAGGTCGGTGTGCGCCTCGACGCGGTGGATGCTCGCATCGTTCACCATGGCGTCGAGAGCATCGTCGGCGTTCACGCTCGCATCCATGATCCCGAACATCCGGAAGTCGACGACACCCCCGTGCACGAGCACCCACGCTCCGCCCTTGGGGCCGGCGAGCACGGTGCCTCCGTTCGCGGCAGGAGCGTCCTTCTTCACGAAGCGGTACAGCCCGGCGCCGCCATCACCCGGCGTCGCGTACCCGGCCGTGCGGGCGAGGTCGCCGTCCTTGCCCTTCCGGTTCGCGAGCGCCACGGCCGTACCGCCGTTGGCCACGCTCTTCGCCCCCGAAGAATCCAGCGGCGCCACGGGCCCGGCCGCCTGCGCCGGTGTCTGGGTGCTGACCGCGGCCACACCGCCGATCGCCGCAGCACCGAACCCGGCGAGCAGCATGCGTCTGCTGCGCAGAGCAGCGGTCTCGTTCCTCTCCTGCGAGTCGATTTCCTGCGGGGCCTTGCTCATCCTCTGGGCCATGCTCATCCTCCTTGCGGCGTCATCACCGCGGTCAGGCGTCCGGCTGATTGCCGGGCCGCATCATCCGATCGATCCCCAGTCCCCAGTGCCGTCTCCGAGCGGGTCACTCAGAAGTAGTCGCCCGCCGTGAAGTGACGGATGCCGTCCAGCCGGGCCGTGCGTCGCAGCGAACGGATCATGCCGGTGCGGTCGTCCTGCCGCACGGCCTGCGGAGCGAAGGCATGAAG
Source organism: Microbacterium sp. Beta (assembly GCF_005502545.1). Classification (NCBI taxonomy): domain Bacteria; kingdom Bacillati; phylum Actinomycetota; class Actinomycetes; order Micrococcales; family Microbacteriaceae; genus Microbacterium; species Microbacterium sp. Beta. The sequence goes on along the minus strand of NZ_SCOG01000016.1, from coordinate 26,805 downwards.
CGTGGACTCCTCTTCGGGCAGCGCAGGGACGGCGAGGTCACACGACGACACCCCGGCGAGCGCCCAGTCCGCGGCGACAGCGGAGAGCAGGTCGCCGCGCACACGCTCGGAATCCGGGAGCACAGCACTCTCCAGGAGCACGCCGACGCCCCCTCGGGGCTCGGCGATCACGTAGCCGAGCACGGTCGAACGCTCGACGCGGCGATACAGCGTCGCACCCCGCATCCGCACCTCCGCCATCGCCGCGTCGCGGTCGCTGCGCACCGGCGCGAGGACCACCCGCCCGGCACGCGAGCGCTCGTAGACGTCACGCAGCGAACGGAAGCTCCCGAGTCCGACCGTCTCGCGCTCGACGCGCCCCTCGACGCTTTCCTCGTGCTTGCGGGACATGGGGGCACTCCAGGGACCGGTCAGGGTCCGTGCCATGGCGAACGTCTCGAAGCCGCTGGAGCGATACACCTCCGGGGTACCCGTGAAGAGCAGCGCCCACTCGGCATCGCCCGCGGTCTCCAGCGTCGCGGCCACGAGACGGCGCGCGAGCCCCTGCCCTCTGGCACGCCCGGCGACCGCGACACTGCCGATCGCGTGCACGTGCGCCACACCGCCGTCGTCCTCCCGCAGCCGCTTGGGCAGACCGTAGATGGATCCGCAGACCCCTCGATCGTCCTCGGCCACGAAGGTGTGCGCCAGCCGATCATCATCGATCAGCCACTGGTCGGGCGCCAGCGGCGGTGTGAACACGGTCGCCCACAGCGCCGTCAGGGCGGACTGGTCCTCTGCGCAGGCGGCGCGGATCCTCTGGGCGCTCATGCCTGACCTCTCGCGATGTCGGCGGCGTGGATCGTGTTCGCCACGACCGCCCGCGCGCTGGTCCAGGGAGCGACTGTCGCACCGTGTGCGGCCGCGTCGAGCAGCGCCCGGATCAGGCCGTGGAACCCGAGCTCCGTGTTCGCGTCGTCGACGTCGAGCGCGAGCGCGCGGATCCCCTCGGCGGTCACGACCTCCAGCGTGTAGGCGTCCGGCCCGGGAGTCCCGGTGACGAGCGCCTGCACCGGCACGTCACGCTGCGCACCGGGAACCCGCAGCAGGCCGTCGATGCCTGCCGCATCCTCCGACACCGTGCTCGATCCCCGCCGCACACGGGTCCACCCGGATCCCGACACCAGGGCCGCCCCCGGCAGCAGCACGTCGACCATCTCCCAGGCATGCACGCCGACCGTCACCGCGGTACCCCCACCCTGCTGCGGATCGTCCTGCCAGGAGCGGGCGGGCACCCGGAAGCCCGCGTTGTCGTGCTGGGCGTGTACACGGAGCGCGAGCACGTCGTCGAGCGTCTGCAGGAAGGGCGCGATCTGCGCGGCAAGGCCGGAGAGCGCGGGGGCGAAGCGCAGCACCGAGCTGGTGCCCACCGCGACGGACGATGCCGCGAGAGCGCGGTCGACCTCGGCGAGCTGAGACGCCGTCGCCGCGATCACCTTGTTCGCGAACACCGGAGCGACCCCGCCGCCGAGCGACCGCAGGAAAGGCGCGACCTCATGCGGGCGCGGCGTCGCGATGACGAGGTCCGGTCGCAGCACAGCCAGCTCCTCGAGCGAGGCCACCACCACCCCACCGAACCGCGCCGCGAACTCTCCTGCGGCAGCGGTGTCCGCATCGTGCACGCCGACCACCTCGGCCCCGAGCGCTCGCACGTTGGCGGCGTCGGTGTACGGGTGCGAATGCGCGAGTCCGGCGAAGGCCACACGCAGCGGCGTGCCGCTCATGCCATCGAAGACAGCTGGTCGCGGGTGATGGTGTGCGCGAGGGGACGCCCCGCGGCGAAGGCCTCGACCTCGTCGACGACGATCCGTCCCTGACGCAGCCGCCCCTGGTGCGTGCCCGCCGCGCGATGCGGGGTGACCAGCACCCCGGGCAGCGTCCGGAACGGGCTGTCCGCGGCGAACGGCTCCTCGTCGAACACGTCGATCGCCGCGCTGAGCCGCCCGCGTCGGAGCTCGTCGAGCAGCGCGGTCTCGTCGACCAGCCAGGAGCGCGCGGTGTTGACCAGCCCCGCGCCGTCGCTCATCGACGCCAGCTCGCGGCGACCGATCATGTGGTGGGTCTCCGGCAGCGTCGGGGCGTGCACGGCGACGATCTGCGCGCGGCGCAGGGCATCGTCGAGCGGCACGAGCTCTGCGCCGAGAGCAGCAGCCTCCGAAGCGGCGAGCGTCGGGTCGACCAGCAGCGGTTCGGCCCCGAGCGCGCGGATGAGTTCGAGGTAGGCCCGCCCGGTACGCGAAGCCCCGATGACCGCGATGGGCGTGCCGAGGATCTCGCGCTGCACCCCGACCACCGCCGCGTCGTACCAACCGTCGCCGGCGCGCAGGGCGTTGTGCATCTCGGGCACGCGGTGCAGCAGCGCGAGCGTGAAGGTGAGCGACACCTCGGCCACCGGTCGCGCCATCCCCGCGCCGGCCTGCGTCACCACGACACCGCGGTCGAACAGCTCATCGGTCGCGAAGGGCTTGATCGTGGCCCCCGTGTGCGCGATCAGTTCGAGCTTCGGCAGCGCCGAGAGCACTGCGGCGTCGAAGGGCCCGACACCCCAGCTCGTGATCACGATGCGTGCATCGTCGAGTTCGGCCTCGGCGAGACGATCGACGCGCACGAGAGAACCACCGAGACGAGCGGCGACCGCGCCCAGACGCTCGGCATCCGCCGACGAGAAGAACTCCGCGAAGAGTTCTTCCGAGACGACCGCCACCACGGCCGGTGCGCTCGCCGCGGCGTTCATCGCAGCCAGTCCTCGAGGTTCTCGGCGATGAAGGCGTCGTCGTTCAGGGCCGGGTATGCCCGACGCACGCGGGCGATCTCCTCGGCCTGCCCCGGCGAGAGCCCCTCGGCGGGGTCGAGGCACCAGATCCCCTCGAGCAGCCCCTGCTGACGCAGCATCTCGTGCACGCCCGCGATCACGCCGTGGAAGTCGTTGCCCGGATCGAACACCGCCTGATTCACGTCGACCATGTCGGAGGCGACGAGCCCGAGCTCGCGATAGGCCTCGGCGTCGCCGGCCATGGCCCGCTGCGCACGGTCGAGCAGCGCGACCGCCGCCCGCGTGCCGACCGCCCACTGGCCCAGAAGCCCGCCGACGAACCGCAGGGTGCGGGGTCCGTCGGGCGAGTCCACGTGGAACTCGGAGAGCAGATCCGCCACGATGGCGTCGTCGTTGCCGGTGTAGAGCGCGATCTCGTCGGCACGGCCGGAGGCAGCCACCCCGCGCACGAGCTCGAGCGTGCGGTAGCGATCGAACGGGGCGGCCTTGACCGCCACCACCGAGGGGATCGCGGCGAACTCGCACCAGAAGTCGCGGTCGAGCACCGGGCCGCCGATCGCGGTCTGCAGGTAGAAGCCGACCAGCGGCAGCACCTCGCCGACAGCGCGGGCGCGCTCGAGCAGTGCGCGTTCGTCGGCCCCGGCGACGCGCGGGCTCACCAGCACGGCGTCGTAGCCGAGCGATCGCGCCAGCTCCGCCTCGGCCACCGCCTGGGCGGTGTCGCCGGCCACCCCGGCGATGCGGACGAGGGTCGCATCGTCTCGGGCGTCCATCTCCTCCGCGGCCAGCTCGAGCACGGGCTCGAAGAGCGCGTGCTCCGGGTCGCGGATCTCGAACTGCGTCGTGTGCACGCCGACCGCGAGACCACCGGCTCCCGCGTCGAGGTAGTAGCGCGAGAGCGCCCGCTGACGCTGCTCGTCGAGGGCGCGATCAGCCGTGAGCGCCAGCGGGTGCGCGGGGATCACCGCACCGCGGGCGAGGGTCGCCGCGGCCTCGGGGCGCAGCGACGGCACGGTCGCGGTGCGTTCGGCAGAACCGGCCATCAGAACTTCCCGTCCCGCACGGCCCACTTGGTCGGCTTGGCGATCATCGGCAGGCCCTTCTCGATCCAGTCGGCCTGCATCCCGATCAGCGTCTCGGCGGACACGGCCGGGTAGCCGAACAGGGCCATGCACCGGCGCGCGTCGCTGAGCAGCGCGGTCGACTGGGGGTCGTCCACGATCTCGACCTCGCGGTCGAACAGCGTGCCGAAACGGCGGGCGATCGACTCGACGCTCAGCAGCTCCGGGCCGGTGAGGTTGATCGTGAACGGCGCGGTCGACGCGTGCACGAGGCTGCGCAGCACGACCTCGTTCGCGTAGCCCTGCCAGATCACGTTGACGTTCGCGGTGGCCACCGAGACCGGCTGCCCGGCGTGCACGGCACTGCCGATGTCGGCGAGCACCCCGTAACGCAGGTCGACCGCGTAGTTCAGGCGGATGATCGCGACCTTGGTGCCGCGCTCCTGCGCTCCGAACTCGAACACGCGCTCACGGCCGAGGCACGACTGTGCGTACTCGCCGATCGGTGCGGGCTGCACCTCTTCGGATGCTCCGCCGGACGACGCCGGCAGGAACGGGTAGACGTTGCCGGTGGAGAGCACCGAGATCGCGCTGTCACGATAGCGGCGGGCGACGCGGTCGGGCAGGGCGGCGTTGACCTCCCATGCCCAGGAGGCGTTGGTCGCTGCACCGAACTTCGCACCGACCATGAACACCACGTTGGGGGCGTCCGGCAGGGAGGAGAAGTCGTCGTTCTCGATCAGGTCGAACGAGACGACCTTCACTCCCGCGGTCTCCAGGCGCTCGCGGATCGCGGCATCGCCGAAGCGGGAGACCGCGTAGACCGCGTCGCCCTTCCGTCCGGCGGCATCCATCCCGCGGCGAGCGAGCATGGCCAGGGTCGGGCCCATCTTGCCGCCCGCCCCCAGGATCACGAGGTCGCCCGCCCCGCGCGCGAGGTCGGCGATCAGGCCGGCACTCGGTGTCGCAAGCGCCTCCTCGAGCTCCGCCTCGGATGAGAAAGTGTGCTGAGTCATGTGGTGCTTTCCCTTCTTCTCAGCCCTTGATGCCCGTACCGGCCACGCCCTCCTGCACGTACCGCTGAGCGATGAGGTACGCGAGGAAGATGGGCAGCAGCGCCACGACCGAACCGGCGAGCATGGTGCTCAGCGGAACGTTCTGCTGCTGCAGCGACGAGATGCCGACGGTGAGTGTGAACATCGCGTTGGACTTCGCGATGATGAGCGGCCACAGGAAGTCGTTCCAGTGCCACAGGAAGACGAAGATGCCGAGCGTCGCGAGGATCGGCTTGCACAGCGGCAGCACGATCCGCAGGAAGATGCGGAACTCGCCGGCGCCGTCGATGCGGGCGGCCTCGAACAGCTCGTCCGGGAGCCCCGAGATGAACTGCCGCATCAGGAACACGGCCTGCGCGTTGGCGAGCGAGGGCAGGATGAGGCCCCAGTAGGTGTCGACGCCGCCGAGGTTCGCCATCAGGATGAACGTCGGGATGAGGGTCACGTGGAACGGCACCATCACCATGGCGAGGAACGACCAGAACATCACCTCTTTGCCGCGGAACCGCTTCTTGGCGAAGGCGTAGCCGGCGAGCGCCGACAGGAAAAGCACCGCGACGACCGAGACAAGGGAGTAGATGAGGGTGTTGCCGAGCCATCCGAGGATGTTCTGCCCCGCGAGCACCTGCTCGTAGGCGTCGAACGAGATGTCCTGGAAGGGCAGCAGCGAACCGGGGAGCTCGACCACCATGCCGGGCTTCAGGCTCAGCACGACCATGGCGTAGAACGGGAAGAAGCTGAGGATCCCCGCCAGGCTCAGCCAGATCCATCGTCCGACGATCCCCCACCCCGTCGGCTGGAGCGCACGATACGCCCGGCGTTGCTTCGACGACGTCTTGGCCGGCTTCGGGGTCGTGGACGTCTCGGTCGGCGTCGGCGGCTGCATCAGAGCGGTCATTTCTGCTTTCCGATCACCAGGCGCTGGATGAGCGCGACGACGAGGGTCATGATGAACAGGGCCACGCCGATCGCGGCCGCGTAGCCGTAGTCGAAGTAGCGGAAGCCCTGGTCGTAGAGCATGTAGACGAGCGAGTAGCTGGCGTTCGCCGGCCCGCCCTGAGTCATCACGTAGATGACGTCGAACACCTGGAAGGCGGCGGTCGTCTCGATCACCGCGAGGAAGAAGAAGGTCGGCCGCAGCACCGGGAGGATCACGTAGCGGAAGCGCTGCCAGGCGTTCGCGCCGTCCATCAGGGCGGCTTCCTCGAGCTCGCGCGGCACGTCCTGCAGCGCGGCGATGAGGATCATCATCCCGTAGCCGAATCGCGACCAGACGCCGACGACGACGATCGCGGGGATCACGAGCACGGTGCTGCCGAGCCAGGAGCCGCCGAGCCCCAGCGGAGTCATCAGCGCGGACCACGGTCCGTTGGCGGAGAAGATCCAGACGAAGATCGACCCGGCCAGCACGAGCGAGGTGATGACCGGAAGGAAAAAGATCGAGCGGAAGAAGCGTGCCCCCCGGAAGGCCCGACGCACGCCGAGGGCCATGACGGTCGAGAGCACGAGCGCGATCGGCACGGCGAACACCGTGTAGATCAGCGTCGTACCCATGGCCCGCCAGAACAGCGGGTCGGCGATCATTCGCTGGAAGTGGTCGAGACCCCGCCAGGAGATCTCGCCGGTGATGTCGTAGTCGAAGAAGCTCAGTGCCACACCGGCGATGCTGGGGCCGAAGCGGAAGGCGATGAACAGGAGGAAGGCGGGGAGCACGAACAGGAACGCGATCCGTGCCTCGCGTCGTGCGATCAGCCTCGTCACCCGCCCTGCGGGCTTCTTCGCCGTGGTTGCCGTGGTCATCAGTGCTACCTCACGTGGGGAGAGGGACAGGGTGCGGGGGCATGCGGAGTTCGGGTTCCGCATGCCCCCGGTCGACTACTTTCTCGATCGACTACTTCTTGATCAGAGGAGCCGCAGCCGTCGCGGCATCCTTCAATGCGTCCTCGGGAGACTTGTCGCCGAGGAGGGCGGCCTGGATCTCGGGTGCGAGCACACCCATCAGCGCGCGGGACGAGGCGTTGAGCTCACCCACGGTGGTGTCCGGGACGTACTTCTCCACCTCGCCGAGCAGCGGGTCATCCGCGTACAGAGGCTCGGTGGTGCTGAGCGCCGAGAAGTAGCCGGCTGCCTTGAGGTAGGGCTCGACGACGTCCGCACCGGTGGCGTACTCGACGAACTTGGCCGCCGCGTCCTGCGCCTTGGAGCCCTTGAGCACCGAGAGCGAGCCGACCGTGCCGTAGGCCACGGACTCCTTCTCGGTCAGCGGCGCCAGCACCTTGACGTTCTCCTCGCCCCAGAACGGCACGACCTCGTTGACCGCGTTGTTCCAGGTGCAGGCGACCTTGCCCTGAGCGACCGCGGTCTGCTCCAGCGGCACGTTCGTGGTGAGCGCCTCGGGGTCGAGCGCACCGGCCTCTGCCAGGTCGGTGAGGAAGGTGAGCGCCTGCACGCCCTCCTTGCTGTCGAAGCCGACGTCGCCGTCCTTGGTGTAGACCTCGCCACCGGCCTGCCACAGCAGCGGGTAGTACGTGAGGTTCAGGGTGTTCTCGGCCGACGCCGGGTAGTTCAGGGCGTACATGCCCTTCTCCGTGAACTTCGGCGCCATCGCAGTGATGTCGTCCCAGGTCTCGGGGTACTCCGTGACACCGGCGGCCTCGAAGGCGGCGGCGTTGCAGATGAGGGGCTGGGCGCTGGTGAGGATGGGCGCGCCGAGGATGTCGCCGTCGAGCGTGACCGACTTCTTCACGTTCGGCAGCAGGTCGTCCTGACGCTCCTGGCTCAGCAGATCGTTGAGCGGAGCGATCGACTTCTGGTACGCCGCGAGCTGGTCGGGGATCAGGTAGACGACGTCGGGCCCCTTGCCTGCGGCGATCGCCGTCTGCAGCGCCTCGTCGCGGTTGGCCCACGGGAAGATCTCGTACTTCACGTTGACGTTCTCGTTCTGCTTCTCGAAGTCGGCGATGGTCGAGTCCCAGAAGTCCTTGTGCACCGCCTCGTCGGCGATGACCGGGTAGAGCCAAACCGTGATGTCCTGCTCACCCTCTGCGGTGTTGCCTCCGCCGGCCGAACATCCGGCCAACAGGGTGGCGGCCGCGAATCCCGCGACGACGCCGGTGATCTTGCTGACGCGCATGGTGCTCCTTTGCTTATACCGTGCTGAGTACGGTTCATTATGACACTGCAATGGGATAATTCGTCAAGTACAAGTTCTCAGGCCCGTGTTTCAGCGGTGTTTCCGGTTCGAGAACAACAAAGCTTGATCTGAGAATTCGGTGTGCTAATTTGATCGCACCCGACGTTGATCGCAACGAAGCCGGAGAAGAGGGGGCAGCACATGGCCGTGACAGGTCCGCTTTCGATCGTTGCTCGATCCGCACTGCAGCTGCGTGATTCCGGCCCCGCCACCGTCAACGATCTGTCTCGTTCCCTCGAGATCTCGCGCACCTCCGTCGAGAATGCCGTGACTGCCCTGACCGACTCCGGTCTGATCGTCGACGCCCCCGCGCAGAACGCCGGCGGCGCGGGTCGGCCGGCCCGCCGCTACTCGTTCCACGCCGCAGCCGGAACCGTCGTCGGCGCCGACATCGGGGTCGCGAGCGTGCGCGTCGTGCTGGCCGACCTGGCCGGACACGTGATCGCGCAGCGCAGCTTCCCCGGCGTGGCCGAGCGGCCCGATGGCGCGTCCAAGCTGGCTGCCGTGATCGAGGATGTGCGGGGCACGCTCTCCGCGGTCTCGATCCCGGGGTCGAAGGTCCGCGCGGTCGGCGTCTCGCTTCCCGGCATCGTCGACGACACAGGGCGCGTCACCACCTCGGTCGTCATCCCCGAGTGGTCGGGCATCGACATCGGCTCCCAGCTGCGCCAGGCGTTCGGCTGCCCCGTCGCGGTGGACAACGGCGTTCGTCTCGCGGCCGTCGCCGAGCATCACCTCGGCGTCGCGCAGCTCGTCGACGATGTCATCTACCTGTCGGTCGGCAACCGCATCGCGATGGGGCTGATCCTCGGCGGACGCCCGCGCCGCGGAATCCACAACGCCGCGGGCGACATCGGCCGCCTCGCCTTCAGGGGACTGAACACCGAGACGGGCCAGATCACGTGGCGCACCGCCCCGACCGCTGCCGAGGTCTTCGCGAAGGCGCGCGGCGGTGACGCGGCCGCACAGCAGGAGCTCGACGGATTCATCGGCGAGCTCGCCCATGGCATCGCGACGCTGATCATGACGGTCGACCCGGCCATGATCGTGATCGGCGGCGGACTCTCGGCCGCGCATGAGCAACTGCTCGACCCCCTGCGCGCGGCACTGCCCGGTCACCTCGGCCTGCCGTTCCAGGTGCCGATCGCGGAAGCACGACTGGGCGCCGAAGCCGCCGCCCACGGAGCGGTGGTGCACGCCTTCCAGCGGCTCGCCGCCGAGATCTACGGCATCGAGGACATGCCGGCTCCGCCGATCACCCCCCTGCGGGTCGCACCTTCGGAAGCCGCTGACCCGACCGACGAGACAACCGAGGAGAAGCAGTGAGCACGTTGAAGGTCGGACTCATCGGCGCGGGAGGGATCTCCCGCGTGCACGCCGACGCCTGGCGGGCGTTCGGGGCGGAAGGCTACGTCACCTCGCTCGCGGGTGCCGAGGAGATCGCCGAGGAGTACGGGTTCGAGCTCGTCGACGATGTCGACACCCTCCTCGGCCTGGTCGACATCGTCGACATCGTGACCCCGAGCAGCACGCATGCCGACTTCGCCCTGCGCGCCATCGCCCGCGGGCTCGATGTGATCTGCGAGAAGCCGCTCGCGGAGACGGCTGAGATCGCAGCGACCGTCGCCCGCGCCGCCGACGAAGCGGGCGTGCGCCTGTTCCCCGCCCATGTCGTTCGGTACATGGGCGAGTACGCCCAGATCAAGGCAGGCATCGACGCCGGTCGGATCGGCACGCTCGCCGTGCAGCGGTTCAGTCGGGCAGGCTCCGCCCCGCAGACCCCGTGGTTCTTCTCGGAGCGCGCGGGCGGCGGTGTCATCCGCGACCTGATGATCCACGACATCGACCAGGCGGTCTGGTTCGCCGGACCCGTCGAGTCGGTCTACGCGGTGCAGAACCCGCCGACCGTCGACGACCGCGTGCCCGCACCGGTCACTGCACACGTCGTGCTCACGCACCGCAGCGGCGTCATCAGTCACATCCACGGCAGCTGGGTCGCGCCGGGTATGCCGTTCCGCACGAGCGTCGAGGTCGCGGGGTCGGAGGGTCGCCTGCGCTACGACAGCGCCGAGGACAACGCGCTGCGCACCGACGCCGTGCTTCCCGAAGCCGACACCGACTACCTGCCGCCGATGTCGCCGCAGGAGAGCCCGTACTTCGCCGAGATCGCCGACTTCGTGGCCGCCCTGCGCGAGGGGCGCGACGCCAGGGTCAGCCCGGCGGACGGAATCGAGGCCGTCGCCGTCGCCGAGGGCGCGTACGCCTCGATCGCCTCCGGCGCCCCGGTCGCTCTGACCGTCACCACTCCCACATCATCTGCACGCACGGCCGAGGAGGCCACTCGATGACCGCCACCACCCCGCTGCGGATCGCCGTCCTCTCGTTCGCGCACACGCACGCTCTGAGCTACGTCCACGCGCTCAACGCGATGCCCGGCGTCGAGCTGATCGCCGCCGACCCCGACGGTGCCACGGCGCCCGACGACGCACCCCGAGGAGCGACGCTGGCCGCGGAGCTCGGCGTCGCCTACGTCGAGACCTACGACGAGGCCTTCGCCTGGAAACCCGATGCGGTCGTGATCGCCGCGGAGAACTCCCGACACCGCGCCCTCGTCGAGCGCGCGGCCGCCGCCGGGGTGCACGTGCTGTGCGAGAAGCCCCTGGCCACGACGGTCGAGGATGCGATCGCGATGCGCGAGGCGTGCGAGCGTGCCGGTGTGATCCTGATGGTCGCCTATCCGGTGCGATTCGCCCCGAGCGTGCGCGACGCGATCGCCGAGCTGCGCAGCGGACGCCTCGGCACGGTGCTGGGCGTCACCGGGATCAACAACGGCAAGCTGCCGCAGGACCGGGCCTGGTTCACGGATCCGGAGCTGGCGGGAGGCGGCGCACTCGTCGACCATGTCGTGCACTGCGCCGACCTGCTCGACGAGCTGCTCGGCGAGCGTGCCCAGTCCGTCCGTGCCGTATCGAACGGGATCCTGCATGCGGAGCGCGACCTCGAGGTCGAGACCGGCGGCCTGGTGACGATCCAGTACCCGAGTGGGGTCATCGCCACGATCGACTGCTCCTGGAGCTGGCCGATGAGCTCGGCCACCTGGGGTGGACTCACCCTGCAGGTGATCGCCGAGCGCGGCACCGTGACCGTCAGTCCCTTCGCCAAGGGCGTCGCCGGGCACGATGCGCACGGCGAGACATGGAACCCTGTGGGCGCCGACCTCGACGCGCTCCTGCTCGACGAGTTCGTGCACGCCGTGCGCCAGGGACGCCCGCCGCAGCCCGACGCCGGCGTGGGCATCCGTACGGTCGAGATCGCCAAGGCCGCCCAGGCTTCGGCGGCTCGCGGCGGCGAAGTCGTCACGCTCGTCTGATCCACCGAAGCTCCGACCATCGTCTATCGACCCTGGACAAAGGTCGCTATACGGTGTTGACTGAACCGGGCCGCACGCCCGATCACCCGACTGCGGTCGGGGCGCCGCGAGTCGGCAGATCAGGATCCGCCTTCGACCCGAACGAAGGCGGATCCTGATAGCCGGCGGGTCGAGGCAGCCGCAGCGGGGCCGGCGCTCAGCATCGAGGAGTATGCTGACCCCTTGGGCCGTTCGGCCCGACGAGTCCCGAAAGGTGGTGATGGCGATGTCCGGTGATAGTTACGACGCCGCCTTCGCTGCGTCGAGACTCCCTGCGCTAGCGCGTTGACCCTCTGGTCCGCTTTCGCACGTCCTTCCCCGCAGCCGTCGGCGGCGTCATCCGCCCCCTGACGAACCGCGCACGGAGCTCTCCGCTGCCGTGCGCCTGCGAGAACGGAGCCGATCATGGCCCTCATCGACAACGGCGTGTACGTCCACGGACGTCGCGTGGAGACCCCCAAGAACCTGGACGAGACCTACCGGATGCTGGACGCCGCCGGAGGCATCGCGTGGATCGGCCTGTACCGACCCAGCCCGGAGGAAGTGGCGTCCGTCGCTCGCGAGTTCGATCTGCATCCGCTGGCCGTCGAGGACGCCCTGTCCGGCCACCAGCGGTCGAAGGTGGAGCGCTACGGCGACACCCTGTTCGCCGTCCTCCGCCCCGCCCGGTACCGCGACAAGGAGGAGTCGATCGAGTTCGGCGAGCTGCACCTGTTCGTGGGCCCCGATTTCGTGGTGACGATCCGGCACGCCGAATCCCCGAACCTCGCCGCCGTGCGCGCCCGCATGGAGGCGAACCCCGAGCTGCTCGCGATGGGACCGGAGGCCGTGCTCTACGCGATCCTCGACGAGGTCGTCGACGGGTACGAGCCGATCGTGGCAGGGCTGCTGAACGACATCGACGAGATCGAGGACCAGCTCTTCGGCGACGGCGACGACGACAGCGCGCTCTCCCGCCGCATCTACGAGCTGTCCCGCGAGGTGATCAACTTCCAGCGGGCGGTGCATCCGCTGAACGGCATGCTGGAGTGGCTGCGTCGGGGCTCTGCGAAGTACCGCATCGACGAGGAGCTGCAGCGCTCCCTGCGCGATGTGCTCGACCACACGATCCGTGTCAACGAGAAGATCGACTCGTTCCGGGCGATCCTGGAAAACGCGCTGACCGTGCACTCCGCACTGGTCGCCCGGCGTCAGACCGAGGCCGGGTTGGCGCAGAACGACGAGATCAAGAAGATCTCCTCCTGGGCGGCGATCATCTTCGCCCCGACGCTCGTCGGCACCGTGTACGGGATGAACTTCGACGTGATGCCCGAGCTGCACTGGGCCTTCGGCTACCCGATGGCGATCGCCGCGATGCTCGCCTTCGCGGTCGGTCTGTTCGGGGTGTTCAAGTACAAGAAGTGGTTGTGAGCGAACGGATGCCGCGGCGCTGAGCCGCGGCGTCCGAAGAACATCACCCGAGCTCGCCTGTGCTCTCGAAGCGTGGATCGTTACGCCGGGCGTAGCGCCTCGCACTCACGCCGGAGAAGCGCTCCTCCCGGAACGCCGTCCAGTTCCGCGCGTAGATGAGGATCGAGAAGAACCCCAGATCACCCGCAGCGACATCAGCACCGCACCGAGGATCGTGGCCAGCGGGCGCTTCACGACAGACCCGCACTTCCGTGACCGGCGCGGGTTCGACGGAACGCCTCGGTGATGATGAGGAAGGCGAGCCAGATGCCGGGATGCGCTCGTCGGCACCGCGCCCTCACCGCGAACGATGCTCGGTCCGCGACAGGGCGTCGGCCGCACGCACCAGCGCGAGATGCGAGAACGCCTGCGGGGTGTTCCCCAACTGCCGCCGCGAGATCGGATCGTACTCCTCTGACAGCATCCCCACGTCGTTCGCCAGGGCGCACAACCTGTCCATGAACGCATGCGCGTCGTCCAAGCGATCAGTCGCCGCGTACTGCTCGACCAGCCAGAACGAACAGGCGAGGAATGCTCCTTCCGATCCTGCGAGCCCGTCCACCCCGGTCGCCGTGCGGTACCGCCGCACCAGCCCCTCCACCACGAGGGTCTGCTCGATACGCTCGACGGTTGCGAGCATCCGCGGATCGTCCGCCGCACAGTACCCCACCTGCGCCAGCAACAGCAGCGACGCATCGACCTCGGTCGTGCCGTAGTGCTGCACGAAGTGACCGTCGACGACGCCGTCGCGATCGATCTCCGCACGCATCCGGTCACGCAGTCCGCGCCAGCGCGCCACCGGGCCCTGCAGGCCGTGCTTCTCCACCGCACGCACCGCGCGATCGAACGCCGCCCACATCATCACCCGGGAATGTGTGAAGAACTGCGGTTCCCCGCGGATCTCCCACAGCCCCTGATCGGGGCGCTCGATCTGTTCCGAGGCGAACCGCACCAGCTCTCGCTCGAGCGGCCAGGAGAAGTCCGACTCGTCGAGCCCCGCATCCCGTGCGGCCGAGAGCGTGACCAGCACCTCGCCGACGACGTCCGCCTGATACTGCGCGGCGGCGCCGTTGCCGATCCGCACGGGCGTCGATCCCTCGTACCCTGGGAGATCCGACAGCACCCGCTCGGGGAGATCCCGCTCGCCTGCGGGACCGTACATGATCTGGAGGTCGGCCGGGTCCCCTGCCACGGCGCGCAGCAGCCACTCCCGCCATTGCCCCGCCACGCCGAGGAACCCATGGGCGAGCAGCGCTTCGAGCGTGAGGGCGGCATCGCGCAGCCACACGTAGCGGTAGTCCCAGTTGCGCACTCCGCCGAGCTCCTCGGGCAGCGCCATGGTCACTGCCGCGGCGATACCCCCTGTCTCGTGGTTGGTCAGTGCCCGCAGGATCAGCAGAGACCGCACCACCTCGTCACGGTGGGGCCCGTCGTGCGCGATCCGGTCCGCCCAGTCCTGCCACCAAGCTTTCGTGTCCACGAGATGCGACGCCGCGTCGAGCGCCGGGGGGACATCGAAGTGGGAGGGGAACCACGTCAGATGCAGGTCCCGCACCTCGCCGGGTTCGACGTGCACCTCGCCCCGATGTTGGTGGTCGATCGCGGTGAGGGCCGCACCGCGTATGGCGACGGCATCGGGGCCGCCCATCGCGACGAGGTACCGATCTCCCGCGGATCCGACCTGGCGAACCCACGGCATCACCCGCGCGTAATCGAACCGGATGGTCAGATGCTGTTCGAAGGTCATCGAGCCCTCCACCCCGACGACCCGGCGGATCAGGTCGGTGCGCCGGATCGCCGCATCGGGGTCGAGGCCGATCGGCATGAAGTCCTGCACTTCGGCGACGGCATCGGCGGTCTCCCAGCGGGTGATGAGCACGAACGTGTCGCCGTCGTAACGTCGCGTGCTCCTGGCGTCCGGGTCGACCGGGCGCAGAGACCACCGGCCGTGCGACTCGTCGCCGAGCACTGCGGCGAAGGTCGAAGCCGAATCGAGCCGCGGCAGACACAGCCAATCGATGCTCCCCTCCGACGATACGAGGGCTGCCGTGCGGCAGTTGCTCAGAAGGGCGTAGTCCTCGATTCGCGTGCGGCCGCGAGGGGGCGCGTTGCCGGTCTTGTCCATGGTCACCGATCGGGCCTGCGGATGTCCGCCGCGCTCAGCTCTGGTCTGCACCACTGATGTGGTCGAGCAGCTCATCGAGGGTGCCGAAGTCGACCGTCTCGGTGCCGTCGAGCTCTCGCACCTCGACACCCTCGACGTCGAGCTCGTCGTTCAACTGCACGAGGATCCGCGACTCGGGGAACTGCTTGGGTGCGAGGAAGGCGAGCAGGACCGCGTCGGCGAACACGACCACCGACGTGGCCTCCAGGTCGTCCCGCAGGTCGATCGCCTCGACCACCGGCTCATCATCGACGGCATCGTCGATATCGGCGGCCACCTCGTCGATGATCGCACGCCAGCGCGACTCCCCCACGGAGAGGATGCGCGAGACCGCCGCGATCAGCGCATCGTGATCGACGTCGTCGCCGTGTTCCTCGAGCTCCGGGTCGACGTTGACGTTGACCACGGTCCCCGCTGCGTCGATGCTCGCCCGCCCGTAGACGAGGCCGTTCTCGGCGATGGGGTCTTCGAGCGAGCCCCCGTCGACGATGCGGGCCAGGAGGATGTCGAGCGCAGGCGAAGTCATGCGTCCAGTCTTTCGCATCGATCGGGATCGTGGGCGGTCATCGCATGTGTTCATTGATCGCCTCGCCTCGCCCGGCTCACGGTGCACCGACGCGAACGGCTCACTCAGAACCGGGCGGAAGCGCGATCACCCCGAAGACCTCGCCCTGGGCTCCCCGGAGAATCGCCATACGACCGAACGGAGTGTCCAGCGCGGGCATGACAGCCACGGCTCCCCTGGACTCCGCCGTGGCGATGGTGGCGTCGACGTCGCCGCTCGCGAACCAGGCCAACCAATGATCGGGAACACCCGCAGGCAGGTCGAGATCGCGATGCACGCCTCCGACGTCCCTCCGGTCCGAGGGCCGTTGGAGGGTGGAGTAGACCATGCCTTCAGCACTGACGTCTGCGTACTCGAAGCCGAAGACATCCGCATAGAACGCGCGAGCCGTGTCGTATTCTCGCGTGTGCAACTCGCTCCAGCACAGGGCGCCGTGTTCGTTGACCCGCTCAGCCCCGATGTGGTCGCCGGCCTGCCATACCCCGAAGGCCGCACCTACGCTGTCCACGGCGACGGTCATGCGCCCCGAGGTCATCACGTCCATCACCGGGAACAGCGTCCGCCCTCCCGCACGGACGATCGCAGCGGCCGTTTCTTCGGCGTCTTCCGCAGCGAAGTACGTCGTCCACACGGCGGGGGTCGCCGTGTCGTGTCGGGGCCCGAGGCCCGCGACTGCGCGTCCTCCGATCTGGGCCAGCTCGTATCCGCCCGACTGCTCACCGCCGCCGACGTACTCCCACCCGAAAAGGTCAGCGTAGAACGTCTTCGCGTGCTCCACATCGTCGACGCTCAGGTCGACCCAGTTGGGTGTGCCGTGTGGCCAGAACTCGGTGCGAACGGACATGCTGCACTCCAGACTCGTGCTCAGGATGGAGGGGCGGGCGTGGGGCCCGCCCCTCGGGGATGTGCTCCTGGGGAGAAGCACGGGGTGTGCTCCTGGGGAGAAGCACGGGGTGTGCCCCTGGGGAGAAGCACGGGGTGTGCCCCTGGGGAGAAGCACAAACAAGAAGACGAGGTTCGTCTCGTTATCTTCCGGCGGAGCTCGCTGCGTGTTCGTCTGGGGCAAGAACCCACGACGTCTCCCCTGGTCGCACCGTAGAATGCTGAGTTGGAGATGCCGCGGTTTCCGCCCATCTCGTCGACCGTCTGAAGATGTGCGGCCGTCGGCGAGATTTCTGGGGAAGGGCAAGTCATGAAGGATGACGACGACACTCGTCGAGCCCGCAACGACGATTTCGCGAGCGCGGCGAACACGGGCGACCGCGAGGCAGCCGGGAAGTATCTGCAGGAGAACCTGCCATACCTCACCTCCATGGCGCGGTGGCTGGCCGGCGGGACTCTGGATCCGGACGATCTCGCCGCGGACTGCATCACCAACCTCCTCACCCTCTGGGCAGAGGGCCGAGGACCCACGACGCACCCGAATGCCTACCTCGTGCGCGCGATGCGCAACCGACTCATCGATGAACGCCGCTCGCCCCGCTCGCGCGTGGTGGGTCTGAGCGAACAGGAGGAAGAGCTGCCTCCGGGGTTCCTCGAGTCCCGCGAGATCGACCTCCACCGGGAGATCGCCTTCGTGCGGACAGCGCTGAGGTCGCTGCCGGAGGATCAGCAGCGGGTGCTCACCGCGACCGTCGTCGATGGGCGCAAACCTGCCGACCTCACCGGGGAACTGAACCGTTCAGCCGCTGCGATCTACTCGTTGTCGCACCGTGCCAAGGCCAACCTGCGGCGGGCGACTCTGCAGACGGTGCTCCTGGAAGGCGCACCCGAGGAGTGCAGAAGGGCAGCGGAGCACCTGCCGGCGACGGTCGGTGCGGATCCGGACGAGGGCGGCGATGTCCCCGGCACGCACCATCAGCGTTCCTGTCCTCGGTGCCGGGAGAGATGGTCGATGTTCAGCGGCATGGCGACTCTCGGTCTGCTCACCCTCCTGGTGGTGGGCAGCACGGTGGTGGCCCCGGCACCTGCTCAGGCCGTCGAGCAACCTGCCGCACACGGCGTGAGGGGGATGGTGAAGAAGGGCCGCATCCGCCCCGCGCTGATCGCCGCCATCGGCGCTGTGGTCGTCGCGGCTGTGATCGTGGCGATCGTCGTGCTGTCGCTCCGACCAGCGACGATGGACGGAGCACCCGCCCCCTCCTCCACGCCGACCTCCGTCGCTACGGCGCCCTCGTCCGGCGCCATCGACGACATCGGAGAGAGATTCCGCATCCCGTCCATCGGATTGGATGTCCCGGTGGGCGCGGTGTCCGAAGTCGACGGTCAGATCACCCCGCCGGGATTCGACTCGGTCTACCTCGTGCGCAACCGCGGCGTCGCCCTGAACGAAGCGGAGACCGGCACCGTCTACATCGTCACCCACTCGCGCCCGGGTCCGGAGGCCGCGCCCGGGGATGCCCTGGTCGACCTGGATCGCGGTGCGTCCACCGTCGATCGTGGCGCGCTCGTCGAGATCGGCGATCGTCGGTACGAAGTCACAGACAGCTCGATCCTGCCCGCCACTGACCTTCCATCCGATGACGCGCTCTGGGAACCCGTGCCGCGCAGGCTGGTCATCATCACGAGCCTGCAGAATCCCGACGGCACGCCTGCCGTCGACAACCTCGTGCTCGTCGCGCAGCTCGTGGAGTGACGCGAGCTACAGGAGGGGGAAAGGGCGAGGCTTCGCTCACTCGGACCATTCCATCTCGATCGAGCGCGAGTAGGCGATCAGCCGCCCGTCGTCCGGGACAACCACACGTCCTCTCCCCAGCGACACCAGATCACGAGCGGCGAGGTCACCCAGCACGCGGCTCACGCTCTCCCGCGTGACCCCCATCAGGTCGGCGAGCTGCAGGTGGGTGAGTCTGACGACAACACGTCCGTCGCGGCGCCGTTCCCCCGCAGCGACGAGAGCCGCGGAGACGCGAGCGACGAGGGGACGGAACGACGCGTCCGCGAGCCGGTCCTCCAGCCGGGCGACCCGCTCCCCGAGCAGCATCACGATCCGGAGAGCGATCCGGCTGTCGGCCAGGAGAAGCTGTCGAAGACAGTCGGTGTCGATGACGCAGATCTCCGCGTCGTCGATCACCTCGGCACCGTTGTCACCGAAATGCTGCCCGAGAAGCGCCATCTCCCCGAAAACCGTCCCCTGCCCGAGGATGGTGATCGTGAGTTCACGCCCGCTCTCGGTGCGGCGGAACACCCGCA
This sequence comes from Microbacterium sp. Beta, assembly GCF_005502545.1. Taxonomy (NCBI): domain Bacteria; kingdom Bacillati; phylum Actinomycetota; class Actinomycetes; order Micrococcales; family Microbacteriaceae; genus Microbacterium; species Microbacterium sp. Beta. Next base: position 7,905 of record NZ_SCOG01000016.1, on the reverse strand, counting down.
CACGCCCTCGCCGCACCACGAACAGCGACTGCACGCTCTGTCCCTGCCAGACCACACTCTCGCCCCTCGCATACGTGCGTGTGCGAATCTGACGCTCGACCGCCTCCAGATCCTGAACCGAGAGGTCGGCGAACAGGTCGACATCCCGCAGACAGTCGAACTCGCATGCGCTCACCGGACTGCACCGCACACGGTCTCATTCTGCGTCGTCATCATCATCTCTTTCACTCTTTCTTCGCGTATCCCCCGAGCGCTCACCGTCCGACGCGGGAGCGGGCCGCCTCGGACCGACAGTCCGAGGCCAATGATGAAGACGCCGATGACACGGATACATCACGCGAGACACGTCCCGCTGCGCTCGCCGATACGTTAGGACGATGGAAGACCGGGTTTGGGGACTCACTGTCGACCGCCCACGCGCGCCGATTCTCGATGCCGACGCGATCGACGACCACCGGATGGACGACGGTCTGGGGTTTCCCCCTTCCTACGTCTCGTTCGTACGAGAATTCGGATGGGGGCGGTTGTTCGGCCTCTGGCTGATCTACACTCCCGTGCCCGCAGGGTTCGGCGATGGCGTTCTCGGCAGAGGCCGCCGTCTCACCGAGCAGCTTCGCGATGCCTTCCGCGAATCACAGGCGCTGGGGTACGACTGGATCGTCGAGCCCCGCGAGTCCTGGGACGTCACGAAGCGTCTGACGGTGTTCGCGACCAGTGAGAACGGTGACTACCTCGCGTGGGATACGGGTTCGAGGGATGGCAGACTCGAGATGCCGATCTATCACACCACCCGGTTCAACTCGCTCACGAGGATCGGATCCGATCTGTTCGAATCGATCGAGTGGCTTCGGGACCTCGTCGTGCCTGATACGGCGGACGAGTTCGACTTCGAGACCCTGTCACTCTCACCGCTCTGAGGCGCGACGGCACGAAGGCGTACGCAACGTGGCTGCCGAAGCCCGCATGCCCCCTCGGCAGCTTCCGGATCCCGTCGATGAATCCGACCCTCATTCTCGAGATCTGCGTAATGAACCCCACGGGCGACTGTCTCTCTGTGAGGGTTGCGCGACGTGCGGGATCCCCAGGAAGGGTGCTCGGTGAGTGGGAAGAAGGGGATGCCGAGGGATGGCGCCGTCGACACGGTGCGCGTCTCGGTCATCGTGAACGACAGCCGGGGCTTCACGCACTATTACGAAGACGTCGTGACGACGCCTGCCGCGGTGCGCGATGCGTTCGACCTCATGGTGCGGCGCGCCCCGAGCGTGGGCGGTCGACTCTCCGAAGGCGCCTCCGGCCCTGTCACAGGAGCGGCCTGACTCCGTCCACGCGGATGCGCTCCGAAGCGTCCCGGCGCACAGTTCATCGCGGCGATAGATGGGGCGTCGAACCGCGCGCCGGACGAGGTATCAGTTCGTCAGAGCGGCGAGGGCGGCCTCATGGGCCGAGAGCCGGCCGGCACCTCGCGGAGGGTGGGTGCGAAGCACGTCTCTGAGCCCCGCGCGCTGCCCCGGCGTCATCGTCTCCCCGAAACGCTCGACGGCGTCTGCGAGCCACACGGTCGTCGCGGCATGCGGGAGCACCTGTAGATACTGCTCCCATCCACGGGGGTCGCCGGCGAGGACGGACAGATAGGCGGACCACCCTCTCACCGCACGGCTCGGGTGATCCCGGACGGAACCCGCGACGTCACCCGCCCAGCCACGGTAGCCCGCCGGGGCCCCCTCCTCATGCAGCGGATCCCACAACGGATGCACGATGAACCGCGAGTACCCGAACTGCACGCTGGACAGCAAGGATTCCACCACCGACGCATCCGGTTCGTTCACGATGAGCTGCCCGAGGTCTTCCCGTGATCGACCGTCGGTGAAGAAGTCTCGCAGGGGCAGCGAGCCCCAGCCGAGTTCACCGCGCGACAGACGACTGAGCGCGCGGGCGCCTCCACGACGTTCGGCGACCGTGGTGGCACGGAGTGCGATGAGCGTCGTAGCGAGGGCGTCGTTCAGTTCTGCGCGACGGCGGACGTATCGGGTCGAGCTCAAGAAGTCGTTCACGCCGGGAGCATCGACGTGACGCGCCGCGCCGAACGACATCGGGTCGACCGGAGTCCCCGAAAGTTCATCATTCACAGCGTGACGCTTTCCCTGGATTCCGTTCAGAGCGCGAGCAACCGCGATGTCTTGTCTGCACGCACTCCCCCGCGCCATCCCGAGAGCGGAGGCGTGATGTCCGACCTCGGGCCGCCCTACCACGCAGCGGCCCTCTCGGTCGCTGAGACGAAGCGGTCCCAGCTGGCCGCACTCGAGCTCGGTAGCGCGCCGTACTCGGCGAGCCCGATGAGGATCCCGTACCGCTGATACTTGTCCGTGCCGGGAACGATCTTTGCTCGGGCGATCTCCTTCTCGAGCATGCTGACACTCGTGCCCTCCGGCTGTTCGGCGATCACCTCGAGCATCGTACGCAGACGCTTCCGGTCATCGTCCGTCGGTGTGGGCAGTCCGTCCTCTGCTGCCGCTTCGAGGTCGGGGACGTAGAGGTAGGGGCGCTCGTTCCACGCCCATCCGAGTGCAAGGCGCAGAAGCGCCTCGGTGACATCGTTCCCCGACGGCGTCGCATCGAGCCCGCAGTCGGGCAGGCCCGTCCCGGTGGTCGGCGCCGCGACGAGCTGTCGTGCCCAGGCGAAGGAGATCACCGTCTGACGCCCTCGCGGCGCACTGCCGAGGCCGGCGACGAACGCACCGAGGACATCGTCTTCGGTGAGCACGGAAGCGGCGTCGATCGCCCGGTTCAGCGCGTCGGCCGGTGTGATCCGCTCGACCGCGCGGACCGGCCATCCGAGGCGCTCGGCAGCGGCGACATCGGCGGCATCTCGACTCGCCTCCGCGCCCGCGACCCCGCCCGTCCGGGTGAATCGATACCCGTAGAGGCGCATGAGCACCTCGACCTCGGCTCCCTGGGGAACCCGATGTGGAGTCACGCTCATTGCTGCGTGCGCTGGGCGATGAGGACGAAGTTGGATGTGGAAGGTTTGCCGTCCGGGGACTGCAGACAGGTGATGACGACGAGACGGTCGGGCGTCGACGACCACACGTCCTCCCGGGTCGGCAGCTCCTTCTTCCCGATCACTTCCTGGCTCTCGACCCTGTAGTCCACACCGGACACGCTGATCGTGTCGCCGACTGCGACACGAGAAGAACCGTCCGCGATGTCGAACAGCGCGTTCCCCGGCCCGACGCCCCCGTTGCGCAGCGAGTGCATCACCACGTACACCGTGCCCTCGGCCGCCTCGGCCGGCATGACACCGCGGTTGCGCACGAGATACGCCGAAGTGAACCCGGGAGGGGTGATCTGCCCCTCGACCTCCGACAGCTCACCGAGGGGAACATCGAGCGACACCGACGGCGCTTCGAAGCGGGCGCCGATGTCGGCCACCGCTTCCGCCTCGGGAACAGGAGTCACGTCAGGGTCGAGAACCACGGAGTTCCCACGCATGTCCACGGCCGCAGCCGCGGGAGCCGCCTGCGGGGAAAGCACGAGCCACCCGACGGCGACAACGGCGACCGCCGCCACGGCCACAGCCGCGACGACGATCACCCGCGTGCGTCGCTTCGTGAGAGCGGTCACGCAGCACCCTTCAGGGCCCAACGCGCGCCGACAGCGAGCAGACCACCCGCGATCACGAACAGCCAGGTCGCATCCAAAGGTGCCGGCACCGGCGCCTGGATGTCACCACCCGTGTTCACCCGCGGCCCGACAGCACCACCCGCCGGCGACGTCGTCACAGGAGGAGTCACCACAGCCGGCACACGCACCTCGACGGTTCCGACCTCGGTGATCGCCTCGCCGTTGCAGTTGGTGAACACGGCCCGGTAACTGGTCGTCGCCGTCGGCGAGACATCCAGAGTCGTCGATGTCGCACCCGCGACATCCGTCCACGGCCCCGCCGGATCCGCCGCACTCTGCCACTGCACCGTCGGCGAACTGTCGCCGCTCGCCCCTGCCGTGAGCGACGTCGACGCTCCCGACACGATCGACGCCGACCCTGGCTGAGACGTCACCACAGGCGCCGTGCCATACACGAAACCACCAGGGAAAGTCTGCGAATCGGTGGTGTCGAACAGCGTCCAGCTCACGACCACATCGACCGTCCCGCACCCCGGAGGAGTGGTGATGGTCCACGTGCCATCGGCCTGCGTCAGATTCGTGCCCGGAACACCGCCGAACGTCACACCCGTGATCACGATGTCACGGTTCACCGGCACGGGCGTGAGCCGCGTCGTCGTCGTGCCGTCGCCGACCTGACCGGCGAAGTTCAGACCCCAGGCATATGTGTTGCCGTCCGACCCCTGCGCAACCGCATGCGCGACGCCACCACCGATCGTGGTGAAGGTCACCCCCGAAGGCATCTGCACAGCCGCGGGTACAGGACTGTCGGCCGTTGATCCGTTGCCCAATTGGCCGAAAGCGTTGTAGCCCCACGCGTAGGCTGTGCCGGCGGCGGTCAGCGCGTAGGTACTCGCTGAGCCGGCAACGATGCTCGTGAAGGTCACACCGGCAGGTGCCGTGACGACGGCCGGCTCGTTACGGCTGACGAGCGTGCCGTCACCCAGCTGCCCGAAGATGTTCGATCCCCAGGCGTAGGTGTTGCCGTCGCTGCCGACCGCAACCATATGCGCGTCACCCACCGACAGCGATGTCACCGTCACACCCGCCGGCATGGAAACCAGAGTCGGCACGAGGCGATCCGTGTTGGTACCGTCACCGATGGTGCCAACAGAGTTGCCGCCCCAGGCGTAGACCGTCCCATTGGAGGCGATCGCGGCGGACGCCTCAGTACCGGCGGCGAGCTTAGCGAACGTGACACCGGCCGGCATCACCACCGGCGTCGGAGTGGACGTCGGCGTGGTTGAGCCGGTCCCCAGACGCCCGTTGTTGTCGCCACCCCACGCATAGGCGCTGCCGTCAGATGCAAGCGCCAGCGAGTGGTACCGTCCCGCCATCACCTGCGTGAACGTCACTCCGGGCGGCGTCGAGACGACCGTCGGGATCGAATGCGCGACCGTGGTACCGTCGCCGAGCTGACCGTAGTTGTTCGCTCCCCAGGAATACACGAGACCGTCAGAACCCAAGGCCAGCGCGTGCTGGTCACCGACAGACACGTCCGTGAAAGTCACGCCCGCAGGGAGCAGCACGGGAGTCGGAGAGGGGCGATCCGTCGTCGTCCCGTCACCGATCTGCCCCTCGCTGTTCTGCCCCCAGGAGTACACGAGGCCATCGTTGCCGAGGGCGGTCGTTGTCGATCCGCCGCCGTCGACGATCGTGAAGTCCACCCCTACGGGGTAGACGTCGGAGACCACCGTGCCGCCGGCGGTCGGGCCGGCGTTGGGTGAGGGGTCAGCGAGCGCAGCCTGCGCACCGCCGAACACCGTGATCGCCGCAGCGACGGCGGCTATCGTCGATAGCCGTCGGGTCCTGCCCGGAAGGGGTGTCGTCGTCTTCATCGGGTCATGCCTTTCTCGACGACGCCACCCGCGCTCCAGTTTCTGGATCGGGCCCGCCGCCGACATCCTGATACCGCTGCTGCACAGAAGCATCCCAGAAGGACGCCCCCGCAGGAAGAGGTGAATGAGTGAGTTCGCGTAGCAGGTGTGAACACACCCGCACAAGAGAAGACGAACGACACCCGCTTTCATGACGCCGAAACCCACACACCGGCGAAGATCCCAGCCCACTCTCAGCTACCTCGTCGACCGCGACCAATGCTCACCCGGGCCAGACCACGTACGCCACCACCGTCCACGACGTCGACTCCGCGGACTGCTGCGCGACCTGAACATGCCAACCCGTCGACGGATTACCCACCGGATTCGAACCGGGTTCGTAGCGAGCGCCCCGTTCCGATGTGCCGGGAGCTCAGGTGGACACTTTCTCCGCCCGCGAGAATTTGGTTCTTGTGAGACGGGCGATCCAGGAGGACCATCAGAACGGTAAGAAGGAGCGGCCGTGCTGACGCGTGGTTGTGGGGATCCCGCGTCGCCTGCGTGTGGCTGCCGCCTGCGTCACTCCTCCCCCTAACCGACGTGGGCGCCAGCCACACACAGTGCCGTCACTCCGCCCTCGGCCGGACCCGAGGGCGGATGCGCGAACAACGACGGTTTCTCACACGAGACGACCCACGCGCCCCGGGAATGCCGGACAGGTGTTGGGGTTCCGCGAAGCAGGTGCACGTGGTGCTGTCTGCGAGAACAGCGATGAAGGGTCCGGTAGGGGAGGTCGGGGGCAGGCCAAGTTGTTCCGCTGCGGAAGCACCCATTGGTCGGTAAGGGTGGCATCGAACCTGCCGACCTGGGCGATGGTCAGAGGTATCACGTCACCGCTCTGAGGCAGGAGTGTGCCGTGAGGAGTGAACAATCCCGCCCGGCGAAGAAGAGTGCTGTTGTGTGCGGCGGATCACGGAAGGGTCCGCCTCCCCGCTGAATGCTGGAAGCCCGGCACGCGCCGGGAGAAAGAGAGAACTCAGATGTCTCGCAAGATCACGGCCACACTACTGGCCTCCGCCTCGATCCTGGCCGCGGGCGTCGCGCTCGCCCCGTCTGCCAGCGCCGACACCATTCCCGACACGGCGGCGCCCATCGTCACCATCAGCGACGGGGTCGACTCCGTCCAGCGCGGCGAGACCGTCCGCCTCACGATGACGGTGAAGAACACCACCGACATCAGCCAGGTGTACGACGTGACCGGGATGCTTCCCGACGGCTTCACCGCAGTCAAGGCGACCGACCTCCCCGCCGGGGTCTCCTCGCCCTACTACATCGCTCCGTCGTACGCGCATGCCTTCGTCAAGGTGGCGCCGGGACAGACCAGGACGGTCGCCTTCGACGCGAAAGCAACTGCTGACGCGCCAGAGGGAACCGCGTCGTTCGAGGCTCTCTCGAAGTCGATGACCACGTCCTACGCCGACCTCGCCTTCGCCACGCCCGACGTCGACCAGGTCCGCTGACGCACTCCCGAGGGTGCCCGACGACGCCCGTCGGGCACCCTCACGTGTTCACGACCGTCCGGCCGGTGTAGCAGCAAGGCGCCTTCAGCTCTCCATAGATACAGAGAGGGCGCCTCCGTCGCTTGCTTCCACGCAGATCATGTACTGTGTGACGCTCCCGGGGAGCCTGAAATCCACCGAGTAGCCCGATTCGTCGGATCGGTGAGTCGCATCCAGCCCGTTGATGATCGACTCCGGTGACGGGGCGGCGGATCCGAACTCAGCAATCCAGTAGGTCTCGCTGAGTTCCTCGAGGTGGTGCTCCACAAACAGCGTGGCCCCGACCTCGTCCTCAGGTCTCCCGTAGACATCTCGAATCGCTTGCCGACAGCGGTTGATCCTCTCAGCGACGAGATCTCGGTCCATCGATCGTCCTCCTTCACAGTGATCGTGATATGCGCAGATGCGGGTGATTCTGGCACTGCTCTCCATAGTGGGGACGAGGGAGCACGCACGATCTGTCGCTCCCCGGCGGGTGCAAACTGTAAAGCCCCCACCTCATGCATGCAGCTGACACCAATCCAGGCAAATCCACCAACCAAGAAGGATTCTCGGCAGCCAACGTCCCAGGAACCACGTACTGCATGCGCTGATCGCACGGTCCATGTCGGTGTGTTATCCAGAATGTTACATGTCATCCTTGCGATGTATGCCGATGCGCCCCGCGGGCGATGACCCGCCATGGGCGGCGGAAATAGCGTCGGGGACATGGAGATCACGACCACCGACCTGGGGCTCGCCGCCCGCGTCCAGCACCTGAAGAAGACCTACGGCTCCGGCGAGGGCACCGTCCACGCACTGGACGACGTCAGCGTGGGCATCCGCCGCGGGCAGTTCACCGCCATCATGGGGCCTTCGGGTTCCGGCAA